>CAIMLG010000278.1 GCA_903842235.1 uncultured Verrucomicrobia subdivision 3 bacterium | reverse complement strand
CACCGGCCCGAGGCAGACACCCAGCCCAGGCAAGGCGGGAAGCGCGCACGAGCGAGAACGGGCGACGAGAGGGCGCAAACACCGATCCAACCAGCCGCCGGCCCCGGCGAACAAAATGTCAAAGAACGGCAAACCCGGCTCCAAGAAATCCGCTGTTTGCTCGTAGATGGCTTTCTTATACGACAATGACGGACGGCGGTCAAGGGGAAAATTTACACGCAGCGCTTGGGTTGCCGGGCAGGGTCAGGGGCCGATATACCAAAGGCGATAAAATTGATTGGCGCTGTTCATTTGAATGGATTCCAAATATTGGTCGCCGATTTTCAGCGGCGGACTATCCATTGGATGCCATTGCGCGGGCGAAAGGTTGGTGGAGGTCTCCAGCACGAAGTTGGAGGCAGCCACCGGCCAGTAAACCATCAGGAAATTACCTGAAGGCGTGAACCCGAGGGTCGGCAAGTTGACCACATTGATGGATTTGGCCAGGCCGGCTTCCCCATTCCCGCCGGCCACCCGCAGCACGAGGTTGGTCGCCGGTTGGGAAATATTGATCAAGCCGGTCCAGGTGCCCTGGGCAAAGGCGGCCGTAACTGTTGGATTGACGGGCATTCCATTGGTGGAGCTTAAAAGGGCGGGGCCGGTGAAATCGGTGAACATTCCGTTGGTCGCATCCAGCGCTTGAATCGTCACGGCAAAAGGCACATTGACAAAACGGGGGGAGGGGATCGGGCTCCAGGCGAAGTGATCCAATTTGTTATTCACCGTCAAAATGGCATTGGAACTGAGGGTAGCGGCAAAGGGGCTCCTTACGGTCACGCTGTAAGTGCCGGCGTTGGTGAACTGCGCGGCGGGGAAGAGCAGCGTGGCGTTGGTGGCCCCAGCCAGATTCGTGGTGTTGCAGGCCCACTGGTAGGTCAGCGGCGGCGTGCCACTGGCCAGGACACTGAAACTGGCGGTCTGGCCCGCGAACACCGTCTGGTTCGTCGGCTGGCTCGTGATCGTCGGCGGCACGGGCGTGAAACACTTGCCCCCGCTGTTGGCCAGATAGATGCCCTGCACTTCGGCCGCGGACAGAGGCCGGTTATAGACACTCACCTCATCCATCAAACCCAGAAAGCTGCAAGTTGTTGTGCCCAGACAGCCAATCGCAGCCGAGGTGGTGAAGGAAAAGACCGCGCTGTAAACCACGGGCGGACAGCCGACCCCATCCACATAGAAAGTGACGGTGCTCCCGTTCTTGGTGACCGCCACATGGTGAAGGTTGGTATCGGTAATACTGATGCTTCCGTCAACTTCGTCAACCCCAGCCTTGGTCAGGGAGATCCGACCATCGTTCCACAATTCAAACCCATAGCCGTTGCTGCCGTAGCCGAACAACCAGGCGTTGGGTGCGCTGCCGGAAACCGCCGTGCTGCTGGACCGTTTGATCCAGGCTTCAATCGTGAAGTTTTGAAGCTGGAGATTGGTGGGGTTCCCCACGAACACCCCATCGCTGCTGCCGTCAAAGACAAATCCCCAGCCCACTTCCCCCGCTCCGTAGCTGGCATTGCCAAACAACGTGCCGTGATTGCCGCCGATCTGATCCCAAGCGTTCCCCTCCGCCGCCCACCAACTCACCAGCCCGGCTGGAGCCGGAGCACACGGCGTCACCGTTAAGGCGGCATTGGAACTATTGGTGGCCCCGAAAATATTTGTCACCGTCACCGCATAAACCCCGGACTGCGAATATTGGACATTGGTCAAGGTCAGCCAGGAATTCGTCGCCCCGGCCAGGAGGTTCGTGCCGTTGAAACTCCATTGATAAGCAATGGGCTGGGTGCCCAGCGCAGCCACGAAAAACCGGGCCGGGCCGTTCACCACCACGGTCGCATCCGCCGGCTGCAGGGTGATGACCGGAGGCGAGGGAATCAGCGTCAGCATCGCATTGGAACTGGTCACCGTGCCGGCCGCATTGGCCACCACCACCGTGTAGCTTCCGCCGTGAGCGGCGGTAACCTGGCGGACCAGCAGATTGGTGGTGGTGGACCCGGCGAGGTTGCCGTCATCAACCAGATTGGTCCCGTTGTTCTGCCATTGATAGGACAGCGGCAGGCCACCGACCGCAGCGACCGAGAACGCGGCGGGGGCGCCTTCCAAGACGGATTGATCGGCGGGCTGCGCGGTGATGGCGGGCGGGCTGATCACGGACAAGGCAAATTGACGGCTTTGCCCGAAATTGTCGCTCAGGTTGGTAAACCATAGGGTGGCGCTATAATTCCCCACCAGCAGATTGCTGGCGGTGGTATTCAGGCACACCGTCACGTCGGCGACAAATCCACCGGCCGGCAGCGGGCCGCCGGCGGACGAAACCGTGAGCCAGGCCGAGGTGTTGACGAGCGACCAAGTCAACGTATTGGTTCCCAGATTGGTCAGCGAAAAACTCTGGGCCGTGCGGGTGAACGGTCCGCCCACGCCGCCGCTGGCGGCAAAGCCGGTCAAGGGCGTGATTTGCAGGGGTTCAGGATTGGCGAGCGCATTGATGAGCCTTTGCCCCGCCGGCGTGCCCCAGCCGGTGCAGAGGTCATAGCCGGCCACCGCGGAAAATTTGGTGGGACTGCCGGGGCTTTCATTGTTGCCCAAGGTGATGTCATGAAACGCGGCGGGATAATCTGCCCCCGCGCCGATCGCGTAGAGGGCGGGATTGGCAAATCCGATCGCCGGCCGGCCGCCGCCGCCTGCTGATTGATCAGGGCCGCGAAACCCGCCCAAAGCGGGGCCGCGCAGCTCGTCCCGGCCACATTATAGTCCCGCCCATTCGCCCGCACATAAACATTGTTCGCCGTCAGCGCCACATCCGGCGTATTGCGTTTGGTCAGCGAGCCTTGATTGATCGCCATATTGAGGTTGGTCTGCCAGCCCGGAATCGGATAGGTGGTGCTGATGCCGCCGCCGCTGCCGATGCCGCCGCCCCAGTTCCAGACCTGCTCCGAAGCCCAGGCCCCGCCCGGGCCGCTCGTCGTCAAGGTCGTTCCGCCCACTTGCGTGATATAGGGACTGTCGCCGGGAAACGGAATCAAGCCGGCATAGGCGTCATTGTCGCCCGAGGCGTTGAAAAACGATTGCCCCTGGGCCGCCATCTGCTGCCAGATCTGATCGGCCACCGGATCGGCCCCGCCATAGGGAATATACCAGGAACAACTCAATTGTTTGGCCAGATTGTCGGTGGCCATCCGATTCAGGAGGTCGTGCCAGTTGCCATACGGACCGGCCTCATAAACCATCACCTTGGACAAATTGGTCGCCATGGCGATCGCCATTTCAATGTCCAAACACACCTCCACTTCGCCGCCGCTGCCCGTGGGGTGGCCGCTGAATCCGTTCAGCAGCACATTTTGCAAGGGCACGCTGGGCAGGCCGGCCTGGCTGACGTAATAGGCAATGTCGCTGGCCGCGTAACCATCAAATTGCAACAAACCCACCACCTGGCCCGCACCGTCGAGCGCGGAATCCGGGACATAGGCCGCCCGAAAATCCTTGCCCAAGTAGGTGCCGCCCGTACCCGAACCCGAATTCGGCGCGGCGCTCTCGGCTTGAACCAGCGGCTGGGCCACCAGCCGCGGGCGCGGCAGCGAATAATTGTCCAAACCGCTGATGCCCAAAATGGGCGCGGCCAGAGCGAGCGATGGATCGGCGTCCGGCGCATAGAACGTCCGGTTCTCCCCCGGATGCGGATAGGTGCGCAGGGTCACATGCAAGGCCTGTTCCACCTGCGCCACGGTTCCACGCACATCCAGCAACAGGCGGTTGGGGTGCGTGGCCGTGACCGGCAAGCCGTTCGCGTTGGCGAACGCGATGACGGCCTGGTAATCCGCTTCCGTCGGGCCAAACTGTTCGGCGAACTGCTCCGGGGTCAGGTAGTGATGATAATTTGAGCTGGCGGGGTCATAGACTTGTTGCAGCCAATTGGAAAGGGCCGCCGGATTCCGCAGGGGCAAGCCGATGGCCAGATTCAAAGCATTGGTGGCCGGCAGCGTCCCCAAGGATGGCCAGGCGCTGGGGAGGGGAAGCCGCGGCTGGCGCACCACTTGCCTTTCAGCCGCGCGGCCAAGGGGAGCGACGAGAAGAATCAAAAATGCGGCCACCACGAAGCCTTTGCGGAGTGAATTTCCAGCTTGCATAGATTTTGAGCCTGACAGCTTCCCGCGCACTTGCAAAGCCGGAATTATACTACAAGCACAGCTCATTTGTTTTGTTAATCTGCCTTAATCCGCCCGGTTGCCGTCGACGCCCCAATGGGCGCGGCCACGCCTGCTCGACGCAGCCGCCAGACCGGCCAGCCGCCGACGCGAAGGAAAGACTCGGAAGCAATCGATTGATCGCGGTTTCAAGGCGGGGATTAAAGGTTTGGTGCCACCGTGCCCAGCCCGGTGCGCGCGGTAATGGCAAACCAATCAATTCGCAGACTGGCAGCTTCTCGGCTGTAACGGCGGCCTGTGGGCGCAATGTTTTTTTTTAAAAGTTAGTATTTCCTCGGTGGAAACAGAGCGCCGCACACAGGTATTCCGAGCCTTCGATTAACAATTGCCTTGCAAACAAGTGGTAAAACATAGCAATTTTCTAACAATGGAAATCCGAACTGCGTCCCGCCCGCACTGCCCGATTTGTAGCAAGCCGGGCAGTTTGTTATACAAAGATTTGGAGGATTATTTATTTAATGCCCCCGGGAAATGGAATTTGAAACAATGCGCCAACCCCGAGTGCGGATTGTGCTGGCTGGATCCAGTGACAATTGAATCTGACCTACAATATTTATATAAGAATTATTACACTCACGCCGAAAACCATTCCCATTTAGGATTTCAGGCTAAAGCAAGGTCGTTTCTACTTAGTTGCTATGAATTCGCCAAGCTGATGCCATCGAGTGTCTTGGGGCTGACCCAGGCTAGACGACAGATTCTGCACATGTTTTTGGAAGATTTGCCGACAGGTCAGGTGCTTGATGTGGGTTGTGGGAGCGGGGAATTTTTACATCGGATGCATCAGTTAGGCTGGTCTGTCACCGGGGTGGACTTTGGTGGCGCTGCGATTGCCAATGCGAAAGCCAAATATGGATTTGAATTATTGCACAGCGATCTAATTGGGGCCCATTTTCAAGACAATTCTTTTGATGCCATAACAATGCACCATGTCATCGAGCATGTGCCTGAACCAGTCGCACTGCTGTCCGAGGCAAAGCGTGTTTTGAAGCCCGGAGGGCGTTTAGTTGTAACGACTCCCAACATTCAAAGTGTGGGGCATTCTTTGTTTCAAGATTGCTGGAGGGGGTTGGAGCCACCACGCCACCTGCAAATTTTTTCACTCAATTCTTTAGGCAATTGCGCCCGCCAAGCCTTCTTTAAAAAGGTCGAAATGAAAAGTTCCGCCGCCAATGCCGATGCTGTCATTGGGGCCAGCTTTGGAATCCGCCAAGCCAGGGAACAAAGGACCCATTCGCGGGCGGCCTATGAAATAAACATGCTGCGCGCGCTTCGCTGCTGCATTATTCAATATCGTGAAGCTTTACTTTTGCGCAAAGGGTTGAACTGCGGTGAAGAGGCTGTGCTCATCTGCCATAAATAAACACCGCAGGCAAACGTGCCAACGGATCAACTGCGCGACCAGACCTTTAATTCATGCCCGATCAAGTTTGAAGGGACTTTTCCCCCTCCAAACCGCTTGGGCATTAAGGTAAGGTTCGTTTTTGAGGATTTCACCCGGGGGAAGTTTTCGGGCGCTGACAATGATATGGAAAGGGCGGATGGATTCCACCGACAGAACCTGCATGCCCACATAATCAAACATTTGAACGACCAGGGAGGTCACAAAGACGTGCTGATGCACGCAGCGGTTTTCAAAGTTTTTTTCGCAACGCTGTTTAAAGTCATTGGGATCCAGCAAGCCCCAGTCGCGGTCCAAATCAGTCAGCGCCAGGACTTCGGGGAGGTGCGTCGGATCGTCTTCCCTGGTGTTGTTTTGCAGATCTTTAATCAGGTGCGGCAAAGTCGTTACCGGCCGGCGGTGATCAAAACTTTCCTCCTTGTGGGGCAAAACCAGCACGGCCCCCCCGCCGTCTTTGAGCACCCGGACCCATTCTTTGAGGGCGCGCAGCGGGTTGGCGGTATGTTCGAGGGCATGGCAGGAAATAACAAAATCATAGGATTTATCCGGAATCTCATTTAAATCAGTCGCTTCCGCCACATATTGGCGACCCTTGGGCTTGTCCGGGGCAAATTGAAAGTTCATGCCCGCGGAGAGGGAGCCTTCCCAGACGGTTTTAAAACCAAAATTGCAGTTGTCCAGACGAGCCACCGCCGGATAAAGCGGAAGAAAACCCTTTGGCCCGAAACCAAAGCTGGGCCCGCCGATTTCCAAACCGCTGCGACCGGCAACCAAATCCCGGCAAACCGGCACCGTGGCGGCCTTCGCCAGGAAGATAAAACGCACCGCGGCCACCATCACGCCAAACACCCCGCGCGCCCGCAAAGCCTTGCGGAAGTTGATTCTTTTGTTGGTAATCTTAAAGATGTTCATCTGGTCAATGGATTTTTACGGATTAATGCCCCAGCCCCGAAACTCAAGCCAAGCGCAGTTGCCGCCAAACCGGGTTCAACGGGCCAAGAGCATGTTGGTTTTGCCGCCAAATTCAAGGATTATTTATTTTTTGGACCCCAGCAAAGCGAGCGGCTTTTCACCAGCGGAATTTCGATTGTCTGACGGGGCGGACCGGGAATTTGGCGCTCGACTTGGCGGCCCTTTGCCGGAACATTATTTGCCGTGACTGATGCAAAATTGTTTTTTCCGCTGCCTTGATTAACAATGCCCGTGCTTCCTCACAAGCTGCCCTTGATTTCGGCAGTGGTGGTCACCTACCAGCCGGATAGGGGATTGCTGGAACACCTGCGCCGGATTTTGGCCCAAGTTCCGACGGTCGTCGTGGTGGACAATGGTTCGGAGGGCGCGGACGCAAAACGGGTTGAAGCCGCCGGCGAACTGGCCGGGGTTCGCCTGATCCGCAACGGGTCCAACCTGGGCATCGCCACGGCGCTGAACCTCGGAATTCGCGCCGCGCTCCAGTCGGGCTGCGAATGGGTAACCACCTTCGATCAGGATAGCGCTATTCCAAAAGGTTTTTTCGAGCAACTGTTCCTCGCTTACCACGCCTGCCCGGCACGGGAGAGCGTGGGGATGATCGCCCCGGGAAAATGGTCCATGGGAACGGCCCGTCCGGCAAAACCGCCGCCCCCGGCAGCCGCCGCATTTTCCTATGTGATGGCGGCAATCACCTCGGGCAGCTTGATCAAGGCCAAAGTGTTTGAAACGGCCGGATTTTATGATGATGCGCTGTTCATTGATTATGTGGACGCAGAACATTGTCTGCGCATGCAGCTAAACGGGTTCAAAGTTTTAAGCGCAACTTTGGTGGTGCTGGAACATGAACTGGGCACCCAACAAACCCGGAACCTGCTGGGCTATGCGCTGTCGTTCCGGATTCACACCGCCTGGCGCTATTACTACATCATGCGAAACCGGCTGGTGCTGTATCGCCGTTACCTGACCACCTTTCCGCGGTGGGCTTTGCGCGATGCCCGGGGGATGGTGCTGGAGCTGGGACGGATCATCCTCCTGGAACACGGACGCAAACAAAAGCTTCACGCCGTGTTTCAAGGCATTTGGGACGGCTTGCGCGGCCACACCGGCCGGCACCCCGGCTACCCGCCGGCCAAAACCTCATAAACCGGACGCCAGATTCGCCAGTGGGCCGGCCCAAACGCCCGCCGGCGGCACGAAAAAACAACCCCTCGGTGAAGGTCTTGGGCCACTGGCGCGGCCCCAAACTTGTGAAGCGGGCCATTCATGATTCGCGCGATTACGCACCGGCGAATCAACGACGGTTGAACTTGGGAAAGCCCAGCTTGAAAATAGCCTTGATCTCATAGCTCCGACCAAACCCCAACCGGAAAAATCGCAGCATCCAGAAATCGCCCCGGCGGCGGAACGAGCGGATGCGTTTTCGTTCTTGGAAAACATGATGGCGCAAACGCCAAAAATCGGCAAACACGTCCACGCTTACTCTTTTGGCGATCGCCGCATTCTTGGTCATCAGCAGGACAGAGCACCCCTCCAGCACAATGAGCGCGGCGCAAGGCAGCAGCATGAGCAGCAGCAAATGCTGGCAGTTCTTGGCGATAAATAACAGACTGTTCCGGTTGGACAGAAACCGCCGGTCGGGGCTGGTCCGGTTTTCTATGATTTTGCCACCGCCCGCTGGATTGACGGAGGCTGACCCGCGATGATGCACCCGGGCAGCAAGGGCAGGGGCGATTTTTTCACCCGCAATCCAGACCCGCCAGGAAAGGTCCGGCTCCTCGCCATACATGAAGAATTTCTCATCAAACCGGCCCAGCCGGGCATACAGGTCTTTGCGGATGAAAAAGAACCCTTGAACGTAAAGTAGCCGATCTGGAAGCCGGCTTCGGGGTGGCTCAATCCCATTGCCGCAAAAGTCAAACCCAATGCACCCCCGCGCTTGCACGGTGTTATCTTCATATTCCAGGATCAGTCCGCCGACACACCCGGCCTTTTCTCGTTCGGCGGTCGCATAAAGCTGCTCCAAACAGTCCGGCTCCAGCCACGTATCTGGATTCGGGAAATAAAGGTATTGGCCGTGCGCTGCCTCGGCGCCAAGGTTGCAAGCCACATCGTACCCGTTGTCGCCGCCCGTCGACAGCAGGCGGGCATTGGGCCAGTCGGCAATGAGGCGGCGCGCCAATACGTCCGTGCCATCGTGCGAAGCATTGTCGGCAATGATCAATTCCATGCGATCAAAGACTGTTTGGGTGCGCAACGATTCCAAACAACGCGGCAGCCACTTGCCATCATTGTGACAAACGAGGACAACGGTGACCATCGGCATCGGCCCGGATTTACTCATAAGCTGCTTTGGATACCATGACTGAACGACCCGCCGCAGGGTTGACCGCTTTCTGAACGGGAGCGCTCTGCCCCCGGCTGTTCCTTCCCCAGGTAAATGGCGACATAAATTTAGAAAAATATAGGGATTTTTCGGGACGTCAATGACGCTTGTCCGAATCCCGAAATCTAAAATACTTTAGGTCTCAGGGGGGCGGCTCATCTTGCAGCAGGAGGACGCATTTGGTTGGCGAATTTTCAAGCCACAGCTACAATGTCGCGGCATTTGCATCCCGTGGCCATAGCGGGGCGGCAAGTGCAGCCCATGGGCCAATCATGAAAGACAAACCCCTCAAGATTTGGGTGCTTTCGTCCACACGCAAGGAGCGGGACGGAATCGCCGAATACACGCGTCAGTTATTCCGGCCGGAATTTCAGAAACTCACGAAGTTGGAGGTTCAGATCACGGATATCACCCCCGGAAACATGCTGGCGGCGCCGTTTCAAAAGGCGGACGTGGTGCATATTCAGCACGAATTTTTTATGTTTGACCGGCTGGTCGGGGGGTCGGCGCTGTTTTACTATCCCTATCTCTGGCTCTGGTCGAAACTGATGGGCTTTAGAATTGTGACCACCATCCATTCAACCTATAATGTGGATGACTTGGGCGGCGCGCTGCCGCATTTTGCAAAGTTTAAATGGCTGTTCCCGTTGGGCCGAGTCTACCTGCGGCTGCATCTCCGGTTGGTCTGTGCTTGTTCCGGGATCATTCTGATTTTAAGCAAAATGGGCAGGGAGAATATTGCGCGCGTGGTTTCACCCCGCACGATGGCTCGCAAGGTCCGCTATACCCATCTGGGCAACTATGCCGCTCGGGTCCGCCGGGAGCGGCACGGGCTACTGAAAACAAAATTTGGGCTGGCGGGCAACGAGAAAATTTTCGTCCTCTTTGGCTTTGCCTTTCCGGTCAAAGGTTATGAATATGCCATTGAGGCGCTGGATCAGCTTGTCCACCACCAGAGCCGGACGGATGTCAAACTGATCATCGTCAGCGGGGAAACTGGCAAGGGCAGCTTTCCCGGCGGAGGCCAAGGCGGCACCTACATTGGCTGGCTCAAGCGCCTGGCGGCAGAACGCAAACTTGAGTCGCATATCCACTTCACCGGCTATCTGGCCAATGACGACCCGCTACTGGAGGAAATTTTCGCGGCCACCTTTTGTTTCGTCTTTCCCTATCTGGACCGCAATTTTCCCTCGGGCGCGATTTCAACCACGCTGGCCACCGGGAAGCCGGTGCTGGTTTCGGACATCCGTTGTTTTCAGGAGTATGAAGGGTTGCTGAGTTTTAAGGAACGGGACGCCGCCGCGTTAGCGAGCCGGATGACCGAGTTGCTGACCAACCCCGCGCTCGTAACGCAGGCGGCAGAAATCACCCGGCACAATGCGAAGAAGTTCGACATGCAAAACATCTTCTCAGCCCACCTTGATATATATCAAGAGTTGGCGAACAAGGCTGGTTAGCGGTTCACCGGCGCGGCAAGGGCAATTTTTTGCAACTCAAAGCTCACGCCGTCATACATGTTCCAGAAGAATCCCGTCAGATACTTCCTGAACGGCACCAGATTCCGCAGTTTTAGGAGCGGCGTAGTATTCATGGCCGTCAACTCGGCGCGGAGCAATTTGAATCGCTTTGGTGAATAAAAATTCCAAGGCGAGGCCTCGGTAAAGTAGTCCATCGTTTTCTCGGTAAAAAATTTACGATGCGTGGGGTCCTGGTAGGCGCAGTCCGATTTTGCGTAGGGAACATTGATGCGCACAATTCCCCCCGGCTTCAAGATGCGCCACAGTTCATTGATCGTGGCAAGCGTATTGGGCAGATGCTCCATGACCTGCTCCAAGAGGATTTCATCAGCATGGTTATCGGGAAACGGCCAGGGAAATATTTCAAGGTCGAAATACTTGTCCGCCTTGATATTGTGAGTTGAGGACGTGTCGCAATTAATCCAGCCAGATCGGTAATCATTTCCGCAGCCGAGGTTGAGTTTGATAGGTTCACTCATAGCACATTTATTTCCGGATACTTCACCGATGATGGTTTTATTTTGCGGATTTTAACCTGACTCGGGAAGCTGGCAAGCCTCAAAAGGCCTTGTGATAGTGTCAATTCTGCCTAGGTGGTTGTTCAAGCAGCTGCATAAAACAAACCATGTGACGCTTTCTCATGGCTGCCGCGTTGTTGCCGACCAGATAAATTTGCAACTGTTCCTGCGCGGAGGCTTGGGTGTTGGAATTCATCTGATGAACTTGCAGCATCTTGGCCGCGAGATCGCCGACATCACCAGCCCGGAACTTGATGCCAGGCGTGAAACCGCGGAACATTTCCAGATCGCTCGTGAGGTAAATTTTGCGGGCCGAAAGCGTCGTCGCCAGCGATCCGGAGGTGGCGGATTCCTTGAGATAGGGGTAAAGAAAACACTGGGTGCGCAGCAACGCCTCGTCCAGCAACGGGTCGTCGAATGGAATGAACCCGGTAAACACCACCGCCTTTTCCAGCGCCAGACGTTTCACCAAATCTTTCAGCGACGTCAGATATTGCGCGCCGCCCTCGCCGGGTTCGCCGCTCACGATGAGCAGTTTCAATCCGGGCTGCGCGGCGGAAAGGGTTTTCAACGCTTCTATGGCCAGATGATAGCCTTTGTTGGGGAGGGCGAAGCCGAACAAAGTGAAAACATATTCGTCCGGGGTAATGCCATAGCGCGCCTCCAAACCGGCGGGGTTGCGGGCACGAAAAGGAAGATCATAAACACCAATCGGAATAACCGTGAGTTTTTGCGAATCAGCCCAGGGTTCGTATTGAATAAATGCGGCCCGCGACCCCTCGCTTAAAAACACCACCCGGCTGGCGGCCAAGACAATGAGCCGGTGATACATTTTGCCATAGAGGCTCAGCGCCTGAATCAGCAGGCGGGACTTGGTGCGATGCGCAAATATCGGCCCAGCCTGGTTCCAGTTATAGATGGTGTGGAGCGTAACAACCAGCCGGCCGCCTACCAGGCGCAATATCAACAGGTAGCACAATAGCAGAAAACCCCAGCAACCCGCAAATCCGTAAAGCGAATACTCGTGTTGCAAGTGAACGAGGCTGGCGCGGGCAAAAGGAATTTTAAGGCAGTTCCAAAATCCGGGCGAAATTTTCTTCAGCCGGAAACCGGCGGTTTCAAATTGCGTTCCCGAGTAAAGGTGGCGGGCATAGTCGCTCACGCCACAACGCGGGCGGGCAGGGATGACGGCGAGAATCGTCATTGCTTCAGCGTCGGTTCAACCCAGTGGAGCCGGGTGGGCGCGGTCCATTTCCGGCCGGTCGTCCAACTCGGCCGAAACCATGTCCGCAATGGTTTTTTGAAAAAACCATTCGCGCTGCCAGTGGAGTTCGGATTCCGCCTTGTGGGCATTGCCGCACAAGCCCAGGGTCACCTGCTGGGCGGCGCTGGTGCGCGTGGTTACTTTAATAAAGTCTCGGTAGTCCAGCCCGGCGGCGCGAAAGGCGCATTCCACCAAATCGCTGACCCGATGACTACG
This sequence comes from uncultured Verrucomicrobia subdivision 3 bacterium, assembly GCA_903842235.1. Taxonomy (GTDB): domain Bacteria; phylum Verrucomicrobiota; class Verrucomicrobiia; order Limisphaerales; family UBA11358; genus UBA11358. Next base: position 50,855 of record CAIMLG010000278.1, on the reverse strand, counting down.
GCCGGAAGCAAAAACATAATCGCCAGCCGCCGGGGCTTGCAGCGCCAGCCAGAACCCACGCACAAAATCACGGGCGTCGCTCCAGTCGCGTTCGGCATTCAGATCGGCGAGCGGCAATTCCCGCAGGCGCCCCTGCTTGATGGCGGCGACCGAGCGCGCAACGCGACTGCTCAGATAGTTGGGCGGGCGCAAGGGTGATTCGTGATTGTAGAGAATACCGGTGGCCACAAATTGACCGTAGCTTTCCCGATGCAGCCGCGCAAACTGATCGGCGGCCAATTTGGCGATACCGTAGGGCGTGATTGGCTGTTTCAGGGTATTTTCATCCTGCGGCACCTGGGTGGGGACGCCGAAAACTTCACAGGACGACGCCAGAAAAATCCGCGCGGAGGGACAAAATTCGCGGGCAGCCTGCAAGAGGCGCAACGTGCCCAAAGTGATGGCGTTGACGGTCTGCTCGGGAATGCCAAAGCTCTGGCGCGAATCGGTCACGCCAGCCAGATGATAGATTTCGTCGGGCTGCGCGGCTTTAAGAAAGCGCAACTGAGAAAATGAGTCTTCCAGCGAACCCGTGTGCCAGTGAATTTTTGCCACCACCCCGGCCCCGAACCGGCGCAACAGGCGGGGCTCCTCCCGGTCGAAGGGCGCGTGCAGCAACCCGTGAACTTCATAACCTTTCTGGAGGAGGAGTTGGGCCAGATAGGTTCCGTCCTGACCGGTGATACCCGTGATGGCAGCGCGCTTCATGCCGGATTATTTCCCGATGAAATAGACTTTGGGCATGGGCATGACAAATTTTCCGCCGCGCGCCAGAAATTCCTGTTCGCGTTTTTTGAATTCCTCAATGAAGTGCCAAGGCAGGGCAAAATAGAAATCCGGTTTCTGGTTCCGCGAAGCTTCCTCCGAAATGATCGGAATATTGGTCCCGACCGTTTTCGTCCCCCATTTATCCTGATTGCGGTCGGCAATGGCCGGCAAAAGATCCGGCGTGATGCCGCAAAATTGCAAGGTGGTATTGCCCTTGGTGGAGGCACCGTAGCCATGGACAAGCTGCTTTTGTGCTTTGGCCTTCTTGAGGAAGGCCCGGATGTCCTTGCGGATGGTTTCGATGTTTTTCCGGAAAACGGCATAGGGCGCGTCGGTATCCAGCGCCAGTTCAAATTCCTTCAAGCGCAATTGCTGAACCCGCGCCTGAGCTTCCGGCAAGGGCTTCACCTTGCCCGCATGGCCGGCCGCAATCCGAAAGCTGCCCCCGTTAATATCGTTCAAGGTCACATCCACCACTTCCAGTCCGTGCTCCGCCAACAACCGTTCCATGGGGGCCAAGGAATAATATTCCAAGTGCTCGTGGCAGATGGTGTCAAAGCTGTTCATCGCCAGCATGGCCGGCAGGTAGCTCAATTCCAGAATCCACACCCCCTCTTCGTGCAGGCTGCTTTTGATATCCCCGACAAAGGCATGGGGATTTTCCAGATCATAAAACATCGCAATGGAAGTGATGACCTTGGGCTTTTGGGTGGGGTAGGCGGACTTTAATGCAGCCGCGGAAAAGAAATCATTAACCACGTGGAGACCCGCAGCGCGCGCATGCGCCACGACATTGGAGGGATCAATGCCCAGCCGTTTGATGCCTTTCGTGAGATAGGATTTCAGCAGGGTGCCATCGTTACAGCCAATGTCCAAAACCAGATCGCCGGCTTTGAGCCGGGCAATGTGTTCCGCCATGTGCGCGATGCCAGCGAGATTATCGCGCATGGTTTGGTTGACCCCGGAACGATACCAGTAAGACGCATAAAGCACCCGGGGCGGCACGGAATGGCGCATTTGAACCAAGCCACAAGCGTTTTGATCCAGCGCCGGGTCACAGCGAACAAGATCCAGCGGGATGCGCCGTTGGACCGGCGGGGTGCAGTCCGGTTTGGCAAAGGCGCCCCCAATAAACTGATCGCCCAAGGAGACCACGGGAGTCAGGGCGCGACTGCCGCACAGGCGGCAGGTCTGACGAGTGACAAGAATCGGTGAAAATGCGAGTGTTGACATGGCAAAAATGAATCAAATAATATTGGGTGGAACAAGATTAAACGTCCGCTGAAGGAGATCAACTGGTGACTTTGACGCGGCCTTCGCGGTGGTCCTTGAGCAATTGGATGTCGGCCGCCACCATCAAGCGGACCAGATCCTTGAATTTCGTCTTGGGCTCCCAGTTGAGCTGGCGCCTGGCTTTGGTGGCGTCACCAATCAACAAATCCACTTCGGAAGGCCGCAGGTAACGCGGGTCCAGCTCCACATATTGCTTCCAATCCAAGCCGGCATAACCGAAGGATTCCTCCAGAAATTCCCGCACGGAGTGGGTTTCGCCGGTGGCGACCACGTAATCATCGGGTTGATTTTGCTGCAACATGAGCCACATGGCTTCGACATATTCCTTGGCATAGCCCCAATCGCGCTGGGCGTCCAAGTTACCCAGATACAATTTATTCTGGAGGCCGGCTTGGATATGAGCCACCGCCCGCGTGATTTTGCGGGTGACAAAACCCTTACCGCGCCGGGGTGATTCATGGTTAAAGAGAATGCCGTTGGTGGCGTGCAGCCCATAGGCCTCGCGATAGTTCACCGTCATCCAGTAAGCGAACACCTTGGAAACCGCGTAGGGACTGCGGGGATAAAAGGGCGTCTTCTCCGTTTGCGGCACCTCCTGAACCAAGCCATACATCTCACTCGAGGAGGCCTGATAAAAGCGGGGCTTGATGCCGGATTCACGAATCGCCTCCAGCAACCGGACGGAGCCCGTCGCATTCACGTCCGAGGTGTATTCCGGATTGTCGAAGCTGACGCGCACATGACTCTGAGCCCCCAGATTGTATATTTCCTCCGGCTGCACCCGGTCCAGCAGCCGCACCAGTGAACCATCGGTCAAATCGCCATAGTGCAGGAAGAGGTGGGTTTCACTTAATTGGGGGTCCGAATAAATCTCATCGAGCCGGCCCCGATTGAAGGTGCTGGCGCGCCGCACAAGGCCGTGAACTTCATACCCCTTGCCCAACAACAGCTCCGCCAGATACGAACCGTCTTGGCCGGTGATGCCGGTAATCAAAGCTTTTTTCGCCATAGAATTATTGGAGTATTTACAATGCGAAAAATGCTGACAAGGAAATTAACCAGTTTGAAACCGGCCCGGCATTTCGTCGGCTACTTATAAAGCTGCCCGATCGCAAGCGCCAGCCGGGGGCATAAAATGGGCAGCGCGGCAAAAGGGAATCACCGGGAAAGCATTCCCACCAACTGGGCCAACCCAGCCGATAAATCCATCTGGGGTCGCCAGCCCAGTTGCTTGAGCCGGGCAACACTGGCAACGACGAATGGAAATGGATCCGGTTCCGGAGGTTCAGCCAGCTCAACCAGATTAGGTTGGCGCAACAGGGCCGCCACGGTGTCGGCGATTTCCCGAACGGAAACGCCGGTGCCCGTGCCCCAGTTGATCGTGCCGGTGAACTTTTTTTCCACCGTAAGCAAAATCGCGGCCGCCAGATCTTCGATATGAATATAATCCTTCCGGCTGTCCGGGGTTTTGAGCAGCAGCTTTTCGCCGCGCTGGAATTTCTGGATCAGTGAACTGCACAGCCGCGCCGGATGTTCGCCCACGCCATAGGGATAAAACACCCGGCCCCAGCAAAAATGCCAGCCCTCCTGCCGGGCATTATCAGCGAGGATCGTTCGCAACTCGTTTTTGCAGCGCGCATACCGCGTCGTGGGATTGACCGGGGTAAACTCTTCGGAGAGCGGCGCATCGGAAATCTGATATTCGATGCAGGTGCCCGCCCCGACAATATGATTGACCCCCAGATTGCGCAACCCCCGGGCCAAATCCAGGCTCCATCGCAGATATAGTTCATTTTCCGGCGACTCCAGATAAACGCCCGGCGTGGCCACCCAGGCAAAATGCACAGCGGCGTCCGGGTTAAATTTTTCAATCGCCCGCCAGGGCGGCTCGGCCAGCGGGCCTTCCAGCCAAAGCATTTGGGAGCCGGTGGGGACATTGCCAGCCGGCGGAATGCCCGGCAGTTGGAGCCCGGCGATTTCATGCCCATGGCGCAAGGCGTGCCGGCAGAAGGCCGAACCGATAAATCCCGCCGCGCCGGTAACAAAGATTTTCATGGCAGGTCAGCCAACTGGGGCAGGTTGCGGTCGCGCTCCGAGAGTCGGCTGTCCGCAATCGGCCAGCAAATGTTTACCGCCGGATCATTCCAGCGCAGGCCGCGGGCAAGCTCGGCGTGATAAAATTCCGACATCTGGTAAAACACCTCGCAGTGGTCGGCCAGGCATTGGAACCCGTGGGCGAAACCGCCGGGAACATAGAGCAGACGATGATTCTGCGCCGTCAGTTCAAAGCTTTCCCACTGGCCAAACGTCGGCGACTCCCGCCGGACGTCCACCACCACGTCAAAAATGGCCCCGGCGGCACAGCGGATGAGTTTAATCTCGGGCTTGGGATCGGCTTGGAAATGCAGCCCGCGAATCATCCCGCGCGATTTGGTTAACGTCAGGTTGCCTTGCGGCCAGCGCGTGTTGAGCTGGTGGGCGGCAAACTCCTGTTCGCAGTAGGTGCGCGCCAGAAACCCTCGCTCATCCGCCCGCAATTCCGGCTCGAGGAGCCACAATCCGGCCAACCTGGTGCGCGAGAATTTCATGCGGTCAGACGATTTTAACCCGGGGGATGGGGATGATGAATTTGCCGCCCGCCGCGCGATAGGCTTTTTGCTGCGCGAGAATTTCCTCGGCAAAATTCCAGGTCAGCAAGAGCGTGTAATCCGGCTGGCGCTTGAGCAATTCTTCCGGCGGCAGGATCGGCAGGTGGGTGCCGGGGGTGAGCCGGCCATGCTTGTAGGTGCTGCGATCCACGATGAAATTCAAATCTCCGGCCCCCATCCCAAAAAAATTCAACAAGGTGCTGCCTTTCGCCGACGCCCCATAAGCGGCCACCTGTTTGCCTTCTTTTTTTAACCGGGTCAGCAGGTCGGCCAAGTCGCGCTTGATGGTGTGAATCTGGCTGGCGAAACCTTCGTAGTAGCCCAGCGCGTCCACGCCTTTTTGCTGCTCTTCGGCCAGCAGCTGGGCGACGGAAGGTTCAACGGCCTGGGCACCGAGGTGCCCAGCGAATAACCGCAGCGAGCCGCCATGAATGGGCAGCCGTTCCACCCGGAAGATCGTCAAGCCGTGCCGCGCAAAGAGCGGCCGGAGCGCCGTGAGCGTGAAGTAAAAAACGTGCTCGTGGTAAATCGTGTCGAACTCGTTGCGCTCGATGAACTCAACGCCATAAGGAAATTCCAGCACGAGGCGGCCCGACGGTTTGAGGAGTTTTTCCATCCCGGCGACAAAATCATTGGTCTCCGGCGCGTGGGCGAAAACATTGTTGCCGAGGATGAGATCGGCCTGCCGGTTTTCCCCCGCCAATTTCGTGGCCACGCCCTGCCCGAAAAACTCCACCAGGGTTTCAATGCCTTTTTCCCGGGCCACTTTGGCGATGTTCGCCGCCGGTTCAATGCCGAGGCAGGGAATTTTGGCGTGGACGAAATTTTGCAACAGATAACCGTCATTGCTGGCGATTTCCACCACGAGGCTCTGCGAATTCAAGCCGAATTCCTGAATGTAGCCCTCGGCGGCGGCACGGGCGTGGCGCAACATCAAGTCGGAAAACGACGAAAAATAAAGATACTCGGAGAACAGCGCCACCGGCGGGACGAGGTCGGTGATTTGCAGCAGCCAGCAGGATTGGCAAACCGCCAGGCGGAGGGGAAATTTCGGCTCGGGTTTCGCAAGGTCGGCGGGCGTCAGCAGATTGTTCGCCAGCGGCTGCAGGCCGAGGTCGAGAATCAGCGCAGCATCGGTGCTGCCGCAGGAGCGGCATTTACAATGGAAGCTCATGCCGATTTTGCCCAAGCCAGATGTTTCCGCCGGGCGGCTGTCGTGTAATCCTCAATCTGCGTCTGGCTGAAGCGCAGCAGGTCCGGGTTTTTCAAATCATGCCGCTCGCGATACCAGGCCACCGTGCGCCGGATGGCTTCGGTAAAATCCCAAGCCGGATACCAGCCCAGCAGCGCCCCGGCCTTTTCGATGGAAAGGGATAGCAGCGTGGCTTCGTGCGGCGCGGTGGGGTCGGATTGGTCCACCCACTGGCCGGGCCATGACTGCAAGATTTCCTCCACCAATCGCCCGACCGACTGGCGGGCGGACGGTTCCGGGCCGAAATTAAACGGACTCACCAGCTTGGACGTTTTCGGCTCCCCGCTGAGGCGGGCGGCCAGCCAGAGATAGCCACTCAGACATTCCAGCACATGCTGCCACGGGCGGATGGCGCGCGGATTGCGAACCTGAATCGGCTGTTTCTCCATCAACGCCCGGATGGAGTCCGGCACAATCCGGTCTGCCGCATAATCGCCGCCGCCAATGACGTTGCCGGCGCGGACGGTGACCACCGGGCCGAGCTTGGGGTTGGGGGCGAAAAACGAGCGATACCATGACTGCGCCACCAACTCGGTCGCGCCTTTGCTCATGGAATAAATATCGTGGCCGCCCAAGGCGTCGTTTTCCCGATAGGCAAATTCCCATTCCCGATTGTCATAGCATTTGTCGCTGGTGATGACGATCGTGAGGCAGTTCAACTCCATCCGGCGGATGGCTTCGAGGACATGCGCCGTGCCGAGGGCATTGGTCTCAAACGTTTCCAGCGGCTCAACATAAGAACGGCGGACGAGGGGCTGCGCCGCGAGATGAAAGATCACCTGAGGCTGGATTTTTTGGATCGCGGCAGTCAGCGGCTTCAGTTGGCGGATGTCGCAAAGGGTTTCACTGGCAAACGTCGTGTCGCAGATGATTTCGTGCAGATTGGGATTCGTCGGCGCCGGCAGGCTCAAGCCATGCACTTCCGCGCCCAGCTTTTTCAGCCACAGCGAAAGCCAGGCGCCCTTGAAACCGGTGTGGCCGGTGACCAGCACTCGACGATTCTGGTAGTAGTCGTTGAACATCACCAGACTTTCCACGGGGCCTTGCCGCTGTTCCACAGGCCGGTGAGCAATTGCTGTTCGCGGAAGGTGTCCATGCACTGCCAAAAGCCCGGATGCTGGTAGGCGACGATTTGTTTTTCCCCCGCCAGCTTCGCCAGCGGCTCATTTTCGAACACGCAGGTGTCGTCGCCGAGATATTGGCTGATGCGCCGGTCCACGACAAAGAAGCCGCCATTGATATAGCCGGCTTGTTTTTCCGGCTTCTCCTTGAAGGCGGTCACCTTGCCAGCGGCGATCTCCAGGTCCCCAAAGCGGCCAGCCGGCTGCACGGCGGTCATGGTGAGGATTTTTTTCTGCTTCCGGTGAAACGCAATGGTGGCGTTGATATCGCTGTCCGCCACCCCGTCACCATAGGTGAGCAGGAAGGTGTCGTCCTTGATATAAGGCAGCACGCGCTTGAGCCGCCCCCCCGTCATGGTGTTCTGGCCCGTATCAATCATCGTCACCCCCCAGTCTTCTTCGCCGTGCTGGTTGTGGTATTTGATTTTCGGCTTCGCGCCCAAGCTCAAGGTAACATCGCTGGTATTCCAATGGTAGTTGCGAAAATATTCCTTGATGGCCTCGCCCTTGTAACCGAGGCAGAGAATGAATTCCTTGTGGCCGTAATGCGCGTAGCTCTTCATGATGTGCCAGAGAATCGGCCGCTCGCCGACCGGCACCATGGGCTTGGGGCGAAACTCCGTCTCCTCGCGCAGGCGCGTGCCCAGACCACCGCAAAAAATCACGACTTTCATTTTATGGTATTGCTAGCGGCAAAAAATATCAGACTTCCCGCCCCAGCCGCAACCTTTTGCACGCGTTTTGGTTTTCCTTGAGATTCCGAAACCGGGTCGCCCCAGGCGACCGCTAAAACCTAGAAACCGCCGTTGAACAACCAAGAAACAAAGGCCGGATGAAAAAACGATTCCACTTTTTCCGCCTGCGAAAACCTTCCCCCAGAAGGTGAAGGCCGTTTGGGCTCGATGCTTTATTTCCGACTTCGTCTTCGTTGCCGGATTGCTAAGTGGTTCCTATCCCCACTGCGGAATTTAAGTTCAACATTCAACTTCCAAGACGGACGCGTTTGGCCGGCTTTTGAAGGCTGGATGCTTCGGCGGCGGCACGCCACGCCAAGGGCCGGCAAAAAAGCCCGCGTTTGCACGCGGGCTTGGCTGAATCATGCCGAACGAGACATCACTTCGGCGATACGACGCGATAGAAGCGCGCGCCCACGGCCGGAGAGGAAGGATCATCGAATTCATACGCCCCCTCCGGCGTCGTGGCGGCTTGGCCAACGGGCACCCAATCCACCAGGTTAGCCGAAGCTTCGATCACATAAACGCGGCCAACCGCCCCTTTAAACTTGAGATGCGTTTTGCCCGGGCTGGGCTGGCTAACCGACGTGATTTCCACCGGCAACGCCAGGGCTGGACTGCCCCCCTGCAAGGCATCAATGATAGCCTGAGCATCGGCGATCAATTGAGCGGCCAGCGCCGCATCGGAGGACAGCAACTGAGCGCGCACCTTGCTGATGAAAGCCTCCAGCTGATGGATGGCCGTTTCCGGTTGGCTGCGATCAATGGCCGCCAAGGCTGCCCGCAAGGAAGCGACCAGCGGCTGGGCCTTGCTCGAACCGGACTGAAGCCACTCGATCAACCGGTCAACCGCCTGCGAGGTGGTGATGACCTCAACAGTAAATTCCTGAGAAGCCGAAGCGAGACCATCATTGACGAGGAGCACGAGTTGGCTGGTGCCCACCGGGAGGGTTTGGATGGCCACCACACTGGCCGCCAGGGGATGGGTGTCTCCCGGAGCGAACCACTGATAGGCGAGCGCATCGCCATCCGGATCACCGGAACGCGAACCATCCAGAACCACGATCGCATTCGTGCCATTCGGGGAAATGACCAGCGTTTCCGTGGCGCGGGCATCGGCCACCGGCGCGCGGTTGACCCGGAGCACCACATTGGAGCTGGTGACGGAGCCGCTGGAATTAGAAACGACCACCGCGTAATTCCCGGCTTGGGCATAAACCACGTTGCTCAAAGTCAGTGAAGCATTGGTTTCCCCACTCATCTCGGAACCGTTATATTGCCATTGATAAGCCAAGGCCGGCGAACCGACAGCGGTAACCGTGCCGGTCACCGTGGCGCCCTCGTTCACATACCAACCGGTCGGATTTAAGTTCAATACCGTCGGCGGCAGCGGGCATTTGCCGGCCCCGCGCGCGGCGTAGAGGGCGGAAATTTCGTTGGGGGCGAGGGCGCGGTTATAAAGGCTGACTTCATCCACGCGGCCCGGCAGCGTCCAAGGTCCTTGACCTTGACCATAACCACCAATGACCAGCGGGTTGGTGGCGGCAATGATCGATCCTATAACCGGCAAACTGCCGTTGAGTTGGCCGTTGACAAATACTTTCAAGGTCGCGTTGTCATAAGTCATGACCACGTGATACCAAGTATTCGTTTGGACAGCGGTGGCGCTGTCAATGTAAGCGAGATATGGGATCCCAATATAGGAGCGGAAAGCCCAACGGCCACCCACGGAGTCCAGACTGATCATGTATTGTAATTGAGCCCACGGCCAGTTTTTGGCGACCACCACCCCTCCGCCGCTGGCAGGATATCTTTCAACTAACACCCAGGTTTCTAAGGTTAAGCCGTTGGCCGGGTTGAGTGCGGGGGCGTCCGGGATGATGATCGCTTGATCCGCGTTGGTAAAGCGGAAGGCCTGACCGACTTTGCCGGCGGCATAACTCGCTCCCTGCAGCCAGGTGCCGGCATTGGTGCCGGCCGAATCCAAGGGGTTCCCTTCGGCCGGCCACCAGCCCACCAACCCCGCCGGCGCGGGCGTGCAGGTGGGCACGAGCACGGTGAGAAGGGCGTTGGCACTGGCAATGGATCCACCGGGACCGGTCACCGTCACAGAATAGTTACCGGCTTGGGCCAACTGCGCCGATGACAAGGTCAGGGTGGCGTTCGTGGCCCCGACCAGGTTGGTCAGGTTGCAGTTCCATTGGTAGTTCAACGGTGGCGTGCCATTCGCCGTGACGCTGAAGGTGGCCGGATCGCCCACCAGCACCGTCTGGTTCGTCGGTTGTTGGGTGATTGATGGCGGGAGCGGGGATTTCCCAGCCCCGCGCGCGGCGTAGATGGCGGCGATTTCGTTGGTGGTCAGGGCACGATTGTAGAGGGAGATTTCGTCAATCAAGCCGTCAAAAAATGAGGTGGGAGATGAAGAGGTGAATTGCAACGTGCAGCCGATAACCAGGGGATTGATTCCCGGAAAGATGTCTTTGGTCCAAGGGGTGGATCCGTCGAGTTGGCCGTTGAAATAGATTTTGACTGTGCTGCCATCGTAGGTGCCCACGAGATGAACCCATTGATTGAGCGGGATGGTTGTGGAGCCAAGAACGACTCCCGTCACGCCATTGGTTGTGCACACGATAAAATAAGCCGTTTTTGTAGCTGGGTCGATGGCAAACGTGAAGGTTTTTGAATTGTCGTTTGGGCCGTCAAGTTTGGAAACAATTTCCCTGGAATTGACGCCGCTAAATGTGCTGAGGTTAATCCATGCTTCGACGGTCATGGCTTTGGTGAAATGCATGGCTGCAGAATCGGGGACTTGCACCCGACTTGCTCCATCGAAATTGAAAGCTAAACCGGATTTTCCATTAGTGTAACTAGCTGTGCCAATCCAAGCCCCGTCACTCCCGCCAACAATGTCACGGGTATTCCCTTCAGCTTGCCACCACGCCACCAACCCCGCCGGCGCGGGCGTGCAGGTGGGCACGAGCACCGTAAGAATGGCGTTGGAACTCAGGAGAGAGCCGGTGGCGTTGCTGACGCGCACCTGGTAATTGCCGGCGTGGGTGAGTTGGGCGCCGGGCAAGGTCAGGGTGGCGTTCGTGGCCCCGACAAGGTTGGTCAGGTTAAAGGTCCACTGGTAGCTCAACGGCGGGGTGCCGCTGGCCAAGACGCTGAAGGTGACCGGATCGCCCACCACCGCCGTCCGGTTCGTCGGTTGTCTGATGATCGTTGGCGGCACGGGCGTGAAACATTTGCCAGCGCCGCGCGCGGCATAGATGGCCTGAATTTCGTTGGGGGCGAGGGCGCGGTTGTAGATGGCGATTTCGTCGATGGTGCCGTAAAGACCATTCCCCTGATTATCCGACCGATACCCAATGCCGGGGTTGCTGGTATAGTTGAAGGAAGTGGAAAAAGCCGGCATGGGATAGGCCACACCATCCAGATAAAAGGCCATGGCGCTCCCCACCTTAGTCACGGCCACATGGTGGAAATTAGTGTCCAGGATGGACGGGCCCGTTAAAATCTGTGATTTGCCCCACTGGCTGAAGGTTAGATTGCCAGCGGCGCTGATAAAAAACATGAAGCCTCCCGGGGAAGTGGTTCCCGGGCCATATACCAAGATGCAGCCGTCCCCAGCACCGACATAAGAAACCACGGAAGCACTGGTCCGCTTGACCCAGGTTTCAATCGTGAAGTCTTGGAGTTGGAGGCTGGGGGTGTTGCTCACAAAGATGCCACTGCTCATGCCGTTAAAGACAAATCCCTGGCCTACTTTCCCGGCTCCATAGCTCGCGCCGCCCACCAAGGTGCCGTGGTTGCCGCTGATTTGATCCAAGGCGTTCCCTTCCGCCGACCACCAACTCACCAAGCCCGCGGGTGCAGGCGTGCAGGTGGGCACGAGCACGGTGAGAAGGGCGTTGGAACTGGCAATGGATCCACCGGGACCGGTTATTGTCACAGAATAGTTACCGGCCTGGGCCAACTGCGCCGATGACAAGGTCAGTGAACTGTTGGTGCCCCCGACAATGTTAGTCAGGTTAAAGGTCCACTGGTAGCTCAATGGCGGGGTGCCGCTGGCCGCGACGCTGAAGGTGACCGGATCGCCCACCACCACCGTCCGGTTCGTCGGCTGCCCCGTTAGCACCGGCAACTCCGGTATAAAGGTCTTCCCCGCACTCCCCGCCCCATAGATCCCAGCGATTTCATTGCTCGTTAGCGCCCGATTGTAGAGGCCCACTTCATCAATCCGCCCCAGAAAACTGTTGTCCTGATTATCCGGCCGATACCCGATCCCCATTAACCCGGCAAAAGTCAAACCACGATTATTAGCTGGTGTCGAAACCGCCGCGCCATCCAGATAAACCATGGCCATCCCACCCGTCAGCGTCAGCGCCACATGGTGATAATTTGTATCAGTTATTTTGACATTGCTCACGCAATGACCAAAGACCAATTGGCCCGTCCAGTCCACCAAGAAACAATAGCCAATTAAACCACAGCCATAAATCGTCCCATTGCCTCCGCTGCCATAGGACGCCACCGTCGGGCTACTGCGTTTGATCCAACATTCGACCGTTAAATTCGACAACTGCAAACTGGCCGGACTACCCAAAGCAACCCCGCAACCATTGTTTCCGTTGAACACAAATTCCTGCCCCACTTTGCCAGAACCGTAGGTAGTGTTGCCAGATAGTGTGCCATGATTGCCGCCCACGCTGTCCCACGCATTGCTCTCCCCCCGCCACCACGCCACCAAACCCGGCGGCGGCACGACGCTCGGCGGCACGACCACCGTCAACAACGCCGCTTGACTGTTCGTGGCCCCATACGGACTGCTCACCCGCACCGAGTAATAGCCCCCATTCGTCAACTGCACATTGTTCAGCGCCAACGTTGCATTCGTCGCCCCAACCAGATTCGTCAGGTTCAATTGCCATTGGTAGCTCAACGGCCCCGTCCCGCTCGCGGTCACCGCAAAGGTCGTCGCTCCGCTCACCGCCACATTCTGCGCCGCCGGCTGGCTCGTGATCAACGGCAACTCCGGCGGAACATTGGTGAGACCATTTGTCGGCGAGCTCGAACAAAATGACCAGTCGAGAATATCGTGGTTCTCATAGGCCGCGCCGGTGCCGGCAGTGAATCCGGCCCACCCCAACCCGGAGGTGTCAACCCCAGGCTGCAAACCCGGCAGGGATATATTTGTGAGCACTTGGAGGTTATCCACCCATACCGCCAGCCCGGCGCCATCAAATAAAACCCGGGCCTGATGCACGCCGCCATCGCTCATATCTATGCCCAACAAGCTCAGGTCCGCCTGACCAACATAGTTCTGGTTAACCAGAATCCCCACGGAGCTACCGCTGAGATCTAAATCGCTGCTGCCGGGCCAATTCCAGAAGGTGTTAAAAAAAACCGAGACGTAATGATTGGTGTCCCCCATGGCCCAAGCCGCATTGGTTGCCGAAAGATTTTGAACAGAAAACGTAAAACCGTCGCCCCCCGGTTCATTGCCAAGGATGTTTCCCAACTGGGTAATTTGAAAATGAAAGCGGGTGTCAAAACTGCCCGAACAGGGCACTTTGCCCTGAAGCCAGACGCTTCCCGTTTGGCCCGCGACCGCCGGGGTTAACCGCAGAACGCCATTGGTGGTCGCCGCACTGCCAAACAAGTTTATCCCATTGATGGAATTAAAGTTCGGGTAGGCAACACAAAAATTGGATGCAACCTGCGAAGAAAGGATTTTCCCCGCGCTCCCCGCCCCGTAAATCGCCTCTACCTCACTACCGGCAAGCGCCCGGTTGTAGAAACTGACCTCGTCAATCATGCCTTGGAAAACATCCTGCGCAAAATCCGGCGCCCGCAGCCAACTGCCGATTGTCGCCGGGGTGCTGCTATTATAGATGACGACCGGCGCATTGGTGCGCCCCCCCACCTTGACCCCATTGACATAGATACAACGAACCCCCGTCGCGCTATCGTAAGTGGCCGCCACATGATTCCAGGCGTTTAATGCCACCACGTTGGTCACCGTAAAATCTTGGAAAGCATAATCCCACTGGTGGGCCCAATCGCTAATCCCAAACTGCAGGCTCAGACCAGGCTGCATGGTTAACATGTAGCTCCGGCTGTCGCCATAGGCGCCCTGATCCCCCCATTTGGCCATAATCCGCCGAGTGCCATCCAAGGTCGGATAAATCCAACTCTCAATCGAAAATGGCCCCACAGGATTAAGCGAGGGTGAATTCGAAACCAGAACATAGCTGCCGTCCCCATCCAACGCAAAACCCTGACCCACCTTCCCAACCCCAAAAACCGTATTGCCGAGCAACGTGCCATGATTGCTCCCCACGCTGTCCCACGCATTGCTCTCCCCCCGCCACCACGCCACCAGGCCCGCGGGCGCGGGAACGCCAACCGCGTCCGCCCGACCGACCGAGACAGCCGACCCCACCGCCAACATGCCCACGACGCACAGAAGAGTTCTAAGAGGTTTCATAAAATGAGCTCCCATCCGGTTTTTTATATTTCCCGAGGTAAAGCGACTATGCATCCAGCATAAGAATGCGTCAACTTAAATAACAATGCACATTAATTACTAATGAATATTACAAACAAAAGTAATGGCTTACGTCATTTCTGGAGGCGTCGGAGGTTGGTTTCCGCGCATGGCGATCAGCCAGAAGCCAAACAAGGCCACAAACGAAATTCCGGCCGCGATGGGCATGATCCGCAACAAATCGGCCGGTGACCGGCCCCAGCACAGCAGCGTGATCCAATACGCCAGCCCCAATCCGCCAAACAGCAGGGCAATTTTAACCCACCGGCTGGCCAGCGCCCACATGCCCAGCGCCTGCAATAGCCCAACGGAAACCATGGTGGTGGCCAGCGGCTGGATCATGGCGGCGGCTTCCGGCGTATTCCGCCCGATCAGCTTGAGGCAAAACGTCCCGAGCAGGAGCAGGCCAAGCCATCCGCAAATCAAGCCGGCGGCGTAAAGCCCGATCAGCTTCAACTGTTCCCGCAGCGCAGCGCCCGTGTGGGCCTTGGAGCGGTGCGTAAACAAAACCGTCAACAGCGGTCCGACGGTCATCGGCAGGGCGACCGCCAACCGCTCGGCCGCCGAGTAGGCATCGCGATCAGCCAGGGAGAAATTCCGCTGGGCCACCAACAGGTCCCCTTGGGTGAAACAATAACCGCCACCCACGACCGCCGCCGAGACGATTAGAAACTGGACCAGATCCCAGTTCCAAGGAGACACGGGCTCAGCCGGCCGCGCCAAATCTTTTCTCCAATACAGCAAAACCAAATTCGCCAGCGCGGCCACGCCGGTGGCGAGCACCGCCCATTCGGCAATGGGGAACTTAGCCGCCATGACCCCGCCAAAAGCCAGGCGCAGGAGCATGGCCAGCAAGCCGATCAGCGCGAGGCGCTTAAACCAGGAAAGTCCCTGGCAGAGCGCCGCGACCAAACTGCCCCACAGCCCGGCCAGCACGCAGATCAACGCCGCCACCGTGATCGCAGCCCGGAAATGCAAAAAATCGCTCAACGGTTTGGCCAAAAAAATGGCCGCCAGCGAGCCGACCAGCGTGAGCCGGAAAAGAAATCTCCGGCAACCGGCGATCAGCCCCTGCAGCCGCGCATGATCCCCATGAAAATCATAACGGGCAATGTAATGGGCAATGGCGGTCGTGGCGATGAGCAGCGGCAAGCCAAGCAGCCCAACATATCCGAGGGTGGTATTGACCAGACCGTATTCACCACTTTTCTCCAACTGACGGCCGATGATGGCCTGAAACGCCAAATTGCCAATGCCGGTCAAAAAGCTGGCGGCGGAAAAGATGATTCCGCTTTGCCACAGCCGCCCAAGCCGCGAGGCGGCGGCTTGGGCTTCAACTGATGCTGGTCGGCTCATAAGGCGATTTGAAAATAAATTTTCCGGTCATCCAGCTAAAGCTTGAGATGACGCGGCGGATGTTAGGGTGGTTTTTATCTTTTGCAAACCGCTTTGCGGCAAAATCCTGACGGCCATGACCTTCAAATCAATCGGCTCACGACGGCAAAAACGTCGGCAACCTTGACCGATTCCATGGTGGCGATGAGTTCCTTCCGGGTGCCCTTGATATCCCCGCCATCGTAGCGATAAAAATCCAACCCCCGACCGTTGACCACCGGATTCTTTATCAAAGTAAATGCATTCCCGTAAGGCCAGTTGGTGACACTCAAAGTGGGCGCCTCGATGACCATCTGGTTGGGCACCTGCAACGCCGCTGCCACATGCATCAACGCCGTATCCACACTGAGAAAGGCGCTGCAGCGCTGCATCAAAGCGGCCGTTTCCCGCAAATTCCGGGTTTTGGCTTCCTGAGACAATTGGCAGTTGGCTTGAGCGAGGATTGCTTGATGATCCTTGGTTTCCTCCGGCCCGCCAAACAACAGCACCCGAAGGTCCGGACGCTCCTGATTCAATTTTTCCACCAACTCCGTGTAGTGTTTTAACGGCCAGCGCTTTAAAGGCAAATTCTTGGTTCCACCCGAACCAACGTGGATGCCAAGAATTTTTTGCCCCAACAAATTATGTTCCTGCAGAAATTGATCTGCAAATTGCGTCTCGGCCGGAGTTAGGAAAAATTCCATTTCGTGCTGGCACAAATGTTTTCTGGCGCCAACCAGGGGGAGCACGTCGAAATTATTTTCTATGGAATGCCGCGTGTAGTCTTGCGGCAACGCCTGCGTCACCAACCGCCGGTCCAACCAGGTAAAACATTCATATTCATGGCTGATACGCTGTTTTGCCCCCACCAGCCAGGCTGCAAGACGATAATGAATCCGGCTTTGCGGATGCGTGTTAATGGATAGCTGATAGCCCTCGCGCCGCAGCTGCCAGAGAAAACGCAGCGCCGCCAGCTTGCCGCATTTCATCAGGTTTTTCTGGAAGACCCGATTGACGTGCGGATTGTGCTCCAACAAATCCTTGGCCCCGGCCCACATGGTCAATACGTCGATCGTCGCCGTCGGAAAATTGTTCCGCAACTCATGCAGCAATGGCGTGGCGATCAGCGTATCGCCAATGCCAGCCAAGGAAATAATTAAGATTTTCACAGCCGCAAGATTCTTTCCAGCAAGCCGGTCGTGGATTTACCGGGAACGAAGGGAACCAGAATTATCTTTCCGCCCGCGGATTCGACCGCGCGACGTTCATCCTGGTTCAAGGTTTCCAGCGTGTAATCGCCGCCCTTCACATAGAGGTCCGGCTGGGCGGCGGCGAGAAATTGCGTGGCCGCCGGGTCGGTGAACAGGCAGACGCCGTCCACGCTTTGCAGCGCGGCGAGCACAGCGGCGCGATCCGTTTCAGAATTTACCGGGCGGCCGGCGCCTTTCAAGCCGCGCACGGCCGCATCGCGGTTCACCCCGATGAGCAGCGCGTCGCCGAAATTGCGCGCGTTTTCCAGATATGTCACATGGCCGAGATGCAGGAGGTCGAAGCAGCCGTTGGTGACGACCAGGGTTTTGCCGGCGGCGCGGAGTTTATTTCGCCACGCGGGCAAATTGTCCCAGGCAATGATTTTGTCGCGGAAATTCACGGGCTCATTTTGCCTGGGCGGCCAGCGAATTCAACCCTTTCCACACCCGCAGCGCTTCGGTGGCCCCCCATGCCTGCGCGTCACAGCCGCGCGGCGCATGCGGAGCGTCGCCGTCGAGAATTTCCGGAAGCTGGCCGAGGCAGCCTTCGTTCAACAGTTTTTCCGTGCTGCCAAGATAGCTTTTCGCCGCCGCCACGGCGGCCGGGGAATAGTCCCAAGCCCGGGCCAACGCTTCGCAAAAGGTGGGAAAGGTCCACGTCCACGCCGTGCCGTTGTGGTAGGCGGGCTTGCGGCGCGTGTCCTCGTCGCCTTCATAGCGGGGACAATACGGCTCGACCGGGTTATTCAGCGGCTGGCCGTCGCGCTGAATCGCCAAGGGCACGGCCACCGGCAGCGGCGCGAGCGAGCGCAGCGCGCCTGGCACCACGAGATATTTCTGCGCGGCAGCCACGCAGCGTTTCGCCCGCTCCCCGGCCACCAAGCCGAGGCTGACGGCAAACAGGCAATTACTCCGCAGGGCGTCGTCCGGCGTGGCGTGGCGGGCGGAAACGTGCGGTTGGGCGAGCAACACATCCGCGAACCAGCCTTGGTCTTCCAGCCAGAAAAGCTCCGCAAACGAGGCGGTAGCCTGATCCGCGAGGTCGCGCCACGGCTTAGATTCGGTCGGCGCGGACAGCTTTTCAAGCTGCCGCAGCAGCCGGATCCACAGCGCCTGAATCTCGACTGGGTAGCCTTCGCGCGGCGTGCCGGCGGGATAATTGGTGTCCATCCAGGTGAAGTGGCTGGGGCTCCAGATCAGCGCCGAGTCCGGATCCATGCGAATGCCGTTGGGCGTGCCGTGGCGGTAGTTGGTTGCAATGCTGGTCAGCACCGCACGAATCGTCCGGCCCTTTTCATCCACCACGGCCTGATAAAATTTTTGGTCGGCCAGCTCTTCGCACACCACGGCAAACCACAATGGCGCGTCCGACGTGTCACGATTGGAAACATCGTTGCCGTGAATCGTATTGGGCAGCGTGCCGCTTTCCTCAAACTTGGCAAACGTCAGCAAAAGCTGCTTCACCTCGGCGACCAGGCCGGCGGCCAGGAGCCCACGGGCGCAAATCAGCGAATCGCGCCCCCAGTCCAGAAACCACGGGTAACCGGCGATGACCGTTTTGCCCTCGTCCCGGCGCACGACGAATTGTTGGGCGGCGCGTTTTAGCTGGGCGGCGAACGAAACGCCCGCCTTTGACCGGTCGGGCTGGAGATCATGCTTCAGCGGGCCGCTGGAACAAGCTGAAGCTTGGACGCCAACCGATGCCGCATCCGTTTCCGCCGTCAGCGTCAGGGTCACGCTCGCCCCTTTCGCCAGCGGCAGCTCAAACCAGCCCGGGCTATAGGCATCGCCGCTGCCGGTCTGACCGCGCGTCTGCTCCACCGGATGCGGAATGTGCTCGCACCATTCCGGCTGCGGATGGAACGCCCCGCGATCGGAAAAAACGCGCAACTGGCGGTCCCCGGCGGGCGTGAAGGCAAACCCGGCCGGCTGCGCCAAGGCGTGCGTGTGGTTTGAAAAATGAAAATCCGCCCCACCATTGCGCTGGGTTTCGCCGTGAAAATTCCGGTCCTCAAGATCCGCCCGCACGGTCAGCCGCACGTCGGCCCCGGCGGGCAACTGTTTGCCCTGCGCCTGTTTTTCCGTGGGCCGGCTGAAACGAAAGCGGGTGGTGTTCTGCTCGGCGACCATTTCCGCGCGCAGCTCCACCTCCACCGTGCGGCCGTCACCGCCAGGGGCGACAAATTTCCAGACCGCCGGCGGGCCGGCGTGAAACGCCGCCAGATTTTTGTAATCCAGCGGCGAAAGAAAACCGTCGGCATTCACCCAGACGCGCAGGCGTTTCACAAAAACGTGCCGGTCCACCGGCACGGTGGGATGGAGATTCGCGCCCAGCGCGCAGTCGTATTTGGACTGCACCCGGCCCAGATCCACGCCGAGCCGGGCCATGCCGCCGCGCCCGTTGGTCAACAAAACCAGCGCATCAGCGGGCGGCAGGACTGAATTGCCGGCGGAGGAAAGCGGCGCCGGCGCGAGGAAACGGATGGGGGCGCTGAGCGTTTGCGAAGCGGCGGCAAAGCGCTCCAAAGTCAACCTGGCCTCCGCGGCCGTGGCGCGCGGGGCGAAGCTGGCGACATGGCAGTTGCCAACGGCGAGGGACTGAACATGCACGGCGGGATTCTGAAGGGGGGAGGCGGGCTGCTCGTTTTCCAGCGTGGCGCGGAACGGCGCGGAGTCCTCGATCAGCAGCCAGTGGCCAGGCGGAACCAGCGTAATGCGCCGCGTATCCAGCAATGTCCAAGTGATGACCCGCGGAAAAAATTTTTGCGGTTCCCGGCGGGATAGAAATGCGGCGAGCGGCTTTAGTTCGCCGACCTGGGGCGGCCCCAGGAGCCGCTGCGCGGCAAATTCGCTCGCGGCGGCCAGAAATTGCCGGGGCGAACGCTCCACTTGCCCGGCCAGCCAGCGCCAGTCGAGGCCATCCACGGTTTCAATGGAAATAATTTTGTTTAGCGCCTGAAACGCAAAGGCGGCCTGCGCCCGCGCGCGGCGATACGCTTCGCCGCTCCAGCCCGCGGGGCGCTCCGTGGGCGCCAGACAAAACACCGCGCCGGGCGGGAGCGTAACGGCGGCTTGGTCCCTGGCTGTGGCAATGGCCGGCAGCGCCTGGCCCAGCAGGTCGAATTTGAAATTTGAAATTTGAAATTTGAAATTTTCGGTCAACCCCAGCGGCTGGCTTTTCTCCACGTCTGGGTTGACCAGCACCAGCACGGCGTCCTGACCCTCGGCCGATTCGCGGAGCAGGGCATACACTGGCGCGTCCGGCGCGCTTAGGCGGGTGAGTTTGGCACCATCAAAGAAGCACGGATGATAGGAAATCAGTTCGTTGAGCTGCGCCAGTTCGGGAACGATGTTGTCGGCGCTATCCCAGTTCAAGCCGGTGTTGCCATGGACGCGGATTTTCTCCGCCGCCAGCCATTCCACGCCGCAGGTGAAGCCGAAGCCGCCGCTCGGGCAGGTGAGCGCACACAGCCGATTGCGCAGCCGCGACCACGCGCGACCTTTTTTGGCGAGGCGGTCGTTGTCGTGGGTTTCGCTGTAATGGACGTAGCTGCCCACGCGTATGTTCTGGCGGTGGACGTAGGCGAGATACCCCGCGATCTCCGGGCCGGAATAATTCTGGAACAGCTCGGAATACGCCCATTGCATGCCGCCTTCGGTGAGCAGGCTTTCCGTGGCGGCCCACGAGCCGCCGAGGCCTTCGAGCAGAAAGATGGTTTCCGGAAATTCCTCCTGCACGCGGGCCACAATGTATTGCCAGGCCGGCACGGGCACTTTGTAGCCGGCATCGCAGCGAAAACCATCCACCCCGCGCCGACACCAGGTCAGCAGCGAATCGGCGATGAGATCCCAGAGTTTGACGTCGTGCTGTTCGAGTTCCACCAAGTCTTCCCAAACCGTGCCCCACGCGCCGGGGCTGGCGAAGCTGCCATCCGGGTTTTTCAGGAAAAATTCCGGGTGATTTTCCTGCAGCGTCGAACCCCAGCCGGTGTGGTTGATGACAATGTCAATAAAGACGCGGGCCCCCAGCGAATGGGCGGCGTAGGTCAGCTCGCAAAACTGGTCAATGCCCGTGGTGCGCTGGTCAAATTCGACAAGGGCGGGATCCACCGCCGTCAAATCCAGCGCGGCGTAGGGGCTGCCAAATCGTCCAAAGCGGGCATAGGTCGTCGGCGTGGGATGCACCGGCAGGAGATGCAGAATGCGACAGCCAAGTTGATTGACGATGAACGGCAACTGCTTGGTGAGATCGCGGAATTTCCCCGAGGGCGGCAAGGTGGCGTAGCCTTGCTGCTCCAGATGCATGAGCTGGGCCTCCAGTTTGGCATCGGCGGCGGCGGCCAGGGTTTTGGTCGCGCCAAAAAGCCGGGTGAAAGCGCAGTAAATGGTATTGGCGGTGCGGGCGAAATCCGGATGCACCGAGATGCCCACGTCCGCACCTTCCGGCCAGTGCTGCCAGTTTTTATCGTCGAGAAAATAGGCTTTGGCCTTGAAATAACCCACCTCGGCCAGCGGCAGTTCCACTTGCCAGCCGGCGGCGGTTTTCTGCATCGGCAGATCGCGCCACGAGGCGCCGGCCGACAGTGCACCCCCGGCATGGGCGGCAATGATTTCCTGCCGCCGGACAGCGGCGCGCCCCAGATTCGTGCGCAACCGGGCGGACCACCCGACGCCGGCGATCTGCCGCTCGTCCTGCAGCGTAAAAAGGATTTTATCACCGACGAAATGCACCAGGCGCTCGCCGGTGGCCGGAATCATGATAGGTCTGGGTGGCTCCACTGAAAAAGTTTTAACAGGAAGCCGCCCGCAGCGAAATGGAAAACCGCCGGACCCCGCCAATTCCAGCCGGTTCTACCCATCACAATCCCGTGGGATAATCTAAAAACTGCCACGGCAGCCGGAATTTTTTCGACAATTCCGCCGCCAGGGCCTTGACGCCGAAGGTTTCGGTCGCGTAATGGCCGCCGTAAAACACATTCAGGCCCAGCTCCTCTGCCAGCGCGTAGGTCCAGTGCGGGCCTTCGCCGGTGATAAAGGTGTCCACGCCCCCGGCCGCGGCGAGTTTCAGCTCGCCGCCGGCGCCACCGGTCACCACGCCGATGCATTCACAGATTTCGTTGCCGCCGGGAAGGAGTTTCGGGGGGGTGCCCGTCGCGCGCGCCAGCCGCTCGGCCAACTGCGCCCGGGTAAGGCGCTGCCGGGCTTTAAATCCGATCGGCTGGCCATGGCTGGTGAAGAAGGGCTGCAATTTTTTCAGGCCCAGCGCGGCGCCTAACCGCGCGTTATTGCCCAGCCGGGGATGCAAATCCAGCGGCAGGTGCGAACTGTAAACGGCCAGATTGTTTTCGAGCAACCGCCGGAGCAATTCATGGTTTTTGCCGGTCCACGGCTGAAGGGGCGACCAGAACAAGCCGTGGTGGACGATCAACAAATCCGCCTTTGCCGCAATGGCCAGATTGACGGTGGCGAGGCTGGCGTCCACGGCGGCGGCGAGGCGCGTGACGGCGCCGGAATTTTCCACCTGCAATCCGTTCACCGCGCCGTCATAGTCGCCGATTTCCGGCGTGCGCAGCAGCTGATCGCAATGTTGGACCAGCTGGGCAAGGGTGACTTTCGGCATGGAGCGATGAAAGCAAATCGCCGCCAAACCGCAAGCCGGGAAATGCGGCCACCGCTTAAGGATAGCCCTGCGGGGCAGCGGGGTGGGTGTGGAAAAAAGTGGTGTCGCCCTGGCGGGCGGGCCCCGCGATCCGGATCATGGCCTGACACATGACCTTGCCCATGGCAAACGGCTGGCCGTGCAGTTGGTAACCCACCTTCAGCTTGCGATTCACTTTTTCGGAGAAATGGTGAAAGCCACTGAGGTGATCATCTTCGTTGCTGACCACGACAATATAATCGGCCGATACAAGGGCGGGATTGGGCATACGGGCAGGGCGGACAATAGCCAAAACCCGCTGCCCGCCCAAGCGTAATCTACCCGACCGGCAAAGTGGTGGCCGGGCCGGAATAGTTTTTATTTCCCGGGGCGACTTTTTGCGGCATCATCCGGTGCATGGGAAAACGACGCGAAGCGCGCGAACGCGCAGTTCAATTCTTGTTTCAGCACGACCTGAATCCACCAGACAACCTTGAGTTGGAACTGGCGACGTTCTGGAATTCCCAGCGCGCCGCCGCCATTGAGGACGAAAAGTCCGGCATGGCCAAGTGGGGCGAAAAGACCGAACTACCGCCGCCCACCGCCGAAGAGGCCGAGACGCGCCTCTTTGCCGAGCCGCTCATCAAGGGCGTGCTCCAGCACCGCGACGCCATTGACGAGCACATCAAGAAGCACGCCCGCAACTGGGATTTCCACCGCATCGCCGTGGTGGACCGCAATGTGATGCGCCTGGCCATCTACGAAATGCTGCACCGCGAGGACATTCCCCCCGTGGTGAGCATCAACGAGGCGGTGGACATCGCGAAGAAATTTTCCACCGAGGACAGCGGCAAGTTCGTCAACGGCATTCTCGACAAGGTGCGCGGCGAAATTCTCCGGCCGGCGCGCATTGTGAAATGAAGTTTGCCGATTTGCATCTTCACACGCAGTTTTCCGACGGCACCTTCACGCCGGAGGAGCTCGTGTTGCGGGCGCAAAACACCGGCCTCGCGGGCATCGCGCTGACCGACCACGACACGGTGGAGGGCTGCGCCCGCGCCGCCGCCGCCTGCGCCGCCGGGCAGATGGAATTCATCGTGGGCACCGAGCTGACCGCCGAGCACGAAGATATCGAGGTGCACATTCTCGGCTATTTTCTCGACCCGCAAAACCGGCGGCTGCTCGAGCGCCTCGCCCAGTTCCAAGCCGTCCGGCAAAACCGCATCCGCGAAATGGTCGCCGCGCTGAACCGGCTCGGCCTCGCGCTCCGGGCGGAAACCGTGTTTGCCCTGGCCAATTGCAAATCGCCCGGCCGGCCGCACGTCGCCCGCGCGCTGGTGAAGGAAAAGCTCATCAGCAATCTCGACGAGGCCTTTGAGCGGTATCTCAAAAAAGGCCGGCCCGCCTGGGTGCCCAAGTGCAAAATGTCCGCGCTCGAAAGCGTGGAACTGATTCACCAAGCCGGCGGCCTTGCCGTCATGGCCCACCCCGGCCTCAACCGCACGGATGACATCATTCCCGCGCTGGTGGCCGCCGGATTGGACGGCATCGAATGTTTCCACACCAAACATTCCACCGTGATGGCCGAGCGCTACCTGGAGATCGCCGAGAAATACCATCTACTCGTCACCGGCGGCAGCGACTGCCACGGCTTCAGCAAAAAGGCCCCGCTCATCGGCACCATCCGGCTGCCCTACGACCATGTCGAGAAACTCAAGGCCAAAGTGGCCGAACGAAAATCAAAAAACCGCGGATAAACACGGATTTTTCGGAAACAGATTTTTACATCTGTGTCCATCTGAGTAAATCTGTGGTGAAAAACATGGGACTCTTTTCCAAATTTAAAGCCGGCCTGGCCAAGACGCACGCCAAGCTCACCCACGAACTCAAGCGCATCGTCACGCGCTCGCCCAAGCTTACCGCTGAGTCGCTGGAGGAAATCGAGCACGCGCTCATCGCCGCCGACCTCGGCCACGCCATGACCGCCCAGATCGTGGCGGCCGTTAAAAAAGCCTACGAAACCCAAGGCGCGGCGGGGCTGGATTACCTGGCCATCGCCCGCGCCGAAATCGAGAAAAGCCTGGCCAGCAATAAAGCCGATTTGCTCAAGGCGCCCAGCGGCCCCACCATTGTTTCCATCGTGGGCGTGAACGGCACCGGCAAGACCACCACCAGCGCCAAACTCGCTTTTCTCGTGCAATCGCGAGGCCAGACCGCGCTGCTCGCCGCGTGCGACACCTTCCGCGCCGCCGCCATCGAGCAGCTCAAACTCTGGGGCGCGCGCCTCAAGGTGGAAGTCATCGCCAGCGCCTATGGCTCCGATGCCGCTTCCGTGGCGCATGACGCCGTGACCGCCGCCCACGCGCGCAAGGCCGATTACCTCTTCATTGACACCGCCGGGCGCCTGCACACCAAGCACAACCTCATGCAGGAACTGTTAAAACTGCATCGCGTCATCGGCAAGCAGCTGCCCGGCGCGCCGCATGAAGTGCTGCTCGTGCTCGACGGCAGCACCGGCATGAACGCGCTGAACCAGGCGCGCGAATTCAACAAAGCCGTGCCGCTCACCGGCCTGATCGTGACCAAGCTGGACGGCACCAGCAAAGGCGGCATGGTGGTGGCCATCCAGAAGGAACTCGGCCTGCCCATCAAGTTCATCGGCCTCGGCGAACAGCCCGACGACTTGCAGCCCTTCGACGCGAAGCAGTTTGCGCAGGCGTTGTTTGAGGAATGAGAATCGGGTAACCCGGCGTAGCCGCTCCGCGCCAACGCCGGGCTGGATGACGCAATCGCTTCGGGATAGTGGTTGCACGCAACGGGTCATTGCTTCCGGTTTTCCGGCGCTGTCTCCCGATGCATTTGTCATCTGACCCGGCGGCGTTGCGAGGGCACGAGCTCATTTCGCCACGTCGCACGGTGACGTTGTCCCATCGCCCATCCGCTACAAAGCCGCACGCAAAAGTCTCCCTTTGAAAACGACACGCCACCGCGTGATGAATGGGGTGACATTTTTCGCGTTTACGATTAGCCTGTTCCGGCTGATGAAAACGAAATTTGACTCGATCGAAGCCGTCCTGGCTGCCATCCGTAAAGGCAAAATGGTCATCGTGGTAGACGACGAAGATCGCGAGAACGAAGGCGACATCATCGTGGCCGGCCAGCACGCCACGCCGACAGTCATTAATTTCATGGTCAAACACGCCCGCGGCTTGGTCTGCGTGCCCACCACTTCCGCCTACCTGGCGCGCTTGGGCGTCGAACGCATGGTGCGTCAGAACCGCGAATCCCATAAAACCGATTTTCAAGTCAGCGTGGATGCCGCCCATGGCATCGCCACCGGCATCAGCGCCGCCGATCGCGCGGAAACCGTCCGCATCATGGCCGATCCCAAAGCCAAACCCAGCGATCTGGTGCAACCGGGGCATATGTTTCCGCTGCGGGCACAACCCGGCGGCGTACTGCAGCGGGCCGGGCACACCGAGGCGGCCGTGGATCTGGCCACGCTGGCCGGCTGCCGCCCGATCGCCGTGATCTGCGAAATCATGAACGACGACGGCACCATGGCCCGGCTGCCGCAGCTCCGGAAATTTGCCAAAAAGCATAAATTAAAAATTTGCACCACCGCCTCGCTCATCGAATACCGGCGCAACCGCGAAAAATTGGTGGAAGCCATCGAAATCGTGCGGATGCCCACCGCCTTCGGCGATTTCAATCTGCATCTTTACCGTTCGAAGCTGGATGGCGAAAACCATCTGGCCCTCGTGCATGGCGACATTACTGGCAAAAGAAACGTCCTGGTGCGCGTCCATAGCGAGTGCCTGACCGGCGACGTCTTTGGCTCGCGCCGGTGCGATTGCGGGCCGCAGTTGCACACCGCCATGCGGCAGGTTGCGGAGGCGGGCTGCGGCGTGGTGCTCTACATGCGACAGGAAGGTCGCGGCATCGGCCTCCTGCCAAAAATCCAAGCCTACAAATTGCAGGAGCAGGGCTACGACACCGTGGAGGCCAACGAAAAACTCGGCTTCAAGATGGATCTGCGCGAATACGGCCTCGGCGCGCAAATTCTCTGCGACCTCGGCCTGAAAACCATCCGGCTCCTCACCAACAACCCGCGCAAAATCGTTGGCTTGGAAGGGTATGGACTAGAAGTCACCCAACAGGTCCCCATCAAGATCAAGTCCAACCCGCACAACGAGCACTACCTGAAAACCAAGCGCGAGAAGCTGGGGCACTTGCTGTAACCGGCGATGCTTGCTTAGCGACCGGGACGATTTTAGTGCATCCCGCCGCAAACAAAAATCAACCGCCCAGCGAGCTGGCATCGGTGACATCGCCCTTGTTGAAGTCCACATATTCTTCGGTCAAATCGGCGGCATACATCACCGCGTTGGCCTGGCCGAGATTCAAGTTGATGTGCAGCTCAAATTCCTTGGGCGCGACGGCGGCGCATAATGCTTTGAACGTCGCTTTGGTCGGCTGGCCGCGTTTGAGACTCCAGAGTGTTTTTTTGCTGCCGGGCGCGCTGTAGCCAATGTCAACTTTCTCTTCCACCACCTTGGCGGCGGAATAGCCGATGGCGTCAATAATGCGGCCCCAGTTCGGGTCGCCGCCGTGCCAGCTCGTTTTCACCAAAGCGCTATTGGCCACGGCGCGCGAGGCGGCATCGGCATCTTGAATGGTCTTGGCGCCATTCACCCGCACGGTCACCACCCGGTGAACGCCTTCGCCATCGCGGACAATTTTCTTGGCCAGTTCGAGGCAGACATGGTTCAACGCGGCTTGGAAGATTTTCAAATCGCGTAGCCGCGCTGGTGAAAACGCGGATTTCCGCCGATTCACATCGGCGGCTACCAGCGGGGTATTTCCCGCTAGCCCGTTGGCCAGCACTAAAACGGTGTCATTGGTGCTCATGTCGCCATCCACCGTAATCCGGTTAAAGCTGCTGGCCACCGCTTCGTTGAGCGCCGCCTGCAAAACCTTGGCGTCAACGGCGGCATCCGTGGTGATAAAGCCCAGCATCGTGGCGTGCAGTGCTGGCGCACGGCCACCAGGCAAAGCGGCCGGCCGCGCGCCGGTGGCGCTCATGCCGGGCTGAATCATGCCGGCGCCCTTGCAGATGCCACCGATGCGAACGGTATTACCGCCCAGCTTAAATTCCACGGCGACCTGCTTGGGCTTGGTGTCGCTGGTCATGATGGCTTCGGTGGCCCGGTTCGCGTGCTCGGCGGTGGTCCCCAGCTCCATTGCCGCTTCGAGAATGCCAGCGCGGATATTATCCATCGGCATGAGCACGCCAATCCGGCCGGTGGAACCGACCAGCGCGCGACCGGCGGAAAGCCCCAGCGTCTGTTCAGTAAAGGAAACCATGGCGCGGGCATCGGCCATGCCTTGTTTGCCGGTGCAGGCATTGGCGTTGCCGGAATTCACCACCACCACTTGCGCGGTGGGCGACTTCATCCGCTCGACGCAGACTTTTACCGGCGCGGCGCAGACCTGATTGGTCGTGAACAGGCTGGCGACCGTGGCGGGCGTTTCGGAGACGATCAGGGCGAGATCGCGCTTTTGGCCCTTATTGGAGCCTTTGCCCGTGCCGAGTTTTTTGATGTCACAAAACACACCGCCGGCCATAAAGCCAATCGGCGCGACGATGGAACCGGGAATTTCTTTCAACGGCATTTTCATATTAAAAATTGAACAACAAAGGAACCAAGGAACAAAGTATTTTCCGGTCTGCGTTGCTTTGTTTCTTGGTGGTTAAATTTTCTCCGCTTGAATCTCCAGCCGCACCATGCGGACGTGGACCTGGCCCGCCGCATCCGGCGGATGCACGGAGAGATAGCGATGCGTGACGGCGGTGAGGAATTCTTCGCGCAACGCTGCCGGCACGCGCTGGGTGAACGGCAGCCACGTCGTGCGCAGCCAGGCAGCCAAACCAGCCGCGCCGTCGTAAAGCGCCGCTTTCGGCGCGAGTTCCACTTTCTGGATTTTGAACCCGGCGCGCGGCAACCATTTTTCGTAATCGGCGGGCGAATAAAAGTGATAGGGCATGGGCATCTGGCGAAAATATGCGCGCCAGCGCTTCAGCCGCATTTCCGGTCGCAGCGCCAGAAACACCTCGTGCGCGTTTGCTTTGCCGCCGCAGGAAACCACCAAGCGGCCGCCGGGTTTGAGGCAGGCCGCCGCGCCGTGCAAAATTGCCTCGTGATCATCCACCCAATGCAAGGCGGCGTTGGAGAAGACTACGTCAAAGGTAGGGCGGGCAGTCTTCTGCCCGCCGGCGCGAGGCTGTCGAGCATCCGGCGCGCACGGAGTGACGCGCCCTACCAATGTTTCGATTTCCCGAGCGTCGCACACTTGAAAATCCAAATTAGAATGACGGCTGACCGGAAACATTTTGCGGGCAAAGGCGATCATTTCCGCCGAGGCATCCATCCCCACCACCGCGCCGCGCGGCAAAGCCCGGGCGATTTCCGCCGTGATCTTGCCATCGCCGCAGCCAACATCGAGGAGGTGCTCGTCGCCGCGCAGATGGAGCCGGCCGAGGAGCTCGCGCGCCCAGCTGAGCTGCACGGCCGAATTGGCGGCGTAATCGGCCGGATTCCACGCCAGGTTCGCAGCGGCATATTTCATGTCACAGGAGAAACTTGGCGAGATTAAAATACAGCAGCAGCGCGATAATGTCAGTCAGCGCCAGCGTCAGCGGGCCGGCGGCAATTTTGGGATCCAGCTTGAGGGCGTGCAGAATGGTTGGCACCGACAACCCAGCAAGGCAGGCCACGCAGAGCGTTAGAAAAATGGTCACGCCCACCACCACGGCCGCCAGGTCCGGACCGCGCCAGACGCAGGAAATGATCAGCACAATGACCCCGCAGGCCAGCCCGAGCAGCAGCGCGGTGCCGGCTTCGCGCCGGAACGCCTGGAGATACCAGCGCCGCGTCGGGGTCAGCGAACGCAGCGCCTGAATCGTCATGGTCATGGATTGGATGCTGACGCTTTCATTCAGGCCGAGAATCATGGTCAGAAAAAACGTCAGCACAAGGCTCTTGGCCAGCGTCAGCTCGTAGGCGCTCGCCAGCAGCGCACAGAACGTGCCGCTGATGAGGGTCGTCACCAGCCAGGGGAAACGGATGCGAAAGGCCCGCCCCGGCGAGGCGTCCCGGACTTGCGTGACCCGGAAGCCGATGGCTTCAAAAACTTCGTCCATCTGCTCCCGCTCCGCCACGTCGAAGACCTGATTGGTGAACAGGCCCACATCCGCCACGCCGACCACGTGCCGGGCCGCATCAAGGATGGGAAAGGCGAAAAATTTGTGGATGGCAAAACATTCGCACGCATCCATGACGGTGGCGGTGGCGGGAATAGCCACCACATTGCGGATCATAATATCCACCAACCGGCTATCCAGCGGCGTGGTCAGCAGGCGGCGGGTGGGCACCACACCCACGAGCTGTTTCGCGGCATTCACCACATAAAAATAAACCACACGCTCGCCCACGCCCTGGCTGCGGATCGAGGCCAACGCCTGTTCCACGGTGGCATCGTCTGCCAGGGTGGTGAAATCCTGGCGCACAAACGGCAGCACCAGTTCATCCAGATGCTCGGCGGCAGATTGGGACAAGGACGGCGGCATGGAGGCGTTAGATCAGGCCGGACGTTTCCGGCCAGCCGCAGACTAGATTCATGCTTTGCACGGCCTGACCGCTGGCGCCTTTGACCACATTGTCCTCGGCGCTCATCACGATCAATCGGCCGGTGCGCGGGTCCAGCCGCCAGGCAAATTCGCAGACGTTGGTGCCGACCACGTTTTTCGTATCGGGCAATGCTTTGCCTTCGAGCAACCGCACAAATGGCTCGGTGGCGTAAGCCTGCTGGTAGCACGCGGCGATCTTTTTACCGAACGCGTCGGCGCCGGCGGCATCGCCGAAGGCCTCGGCCGGCGCGAGGTAAAGCGTGGTTAAAATGCCCCGGTTCACCGGGATCAAATGCGGGGTGAACTGAATGGTGACCTTGGTGCCGGCGGCGAAGGAAAGCTGCTCTTCAATCTCGGACAAATGCCGGTGCTTGGGCACGCCGTAGGGGCGGACGCTCTCATTGCATTCGCAAAACAAATAATCCACCTCGGCCTTGCGCCCCGCACCGCTGACGCCGCTCAACGAGTCGGCGATAATGCCGGTCGGCTGGATGAGGCCGGCTTTGAGCAGCGGAATGGTCGGCAGCAGGATACTCGTCGGATAACAGCCGGGGGAGGCGATGAGCAGGGATTTTTTAATTTCTTCCCGATAAACTTCCGGCAAGCCGTAAACGGCTGTTTTTAACAACTCGGGCGCGGGATGATCATGCGCGTAAAATTCCTTGTAAACCTCCGCGCTCCGCAGCCGGAAATCGGCGCTGAGATCAATAACCACGCAACCGGCGGCGTTCAGCGGGACGGCAAATTCAGCGGCCACCCCATGCGGCAGGGCCAGAAAAACCACCTCCGCCTGCTGGGCGAGCACCGCGGCGTTGGGCTCAGAAAACCGGAGCGTTTTGGATTTCGGATGGCTGGCAAATTTGGGAAACACCTGGGCCAGCGTCTGGCCGGCGTTCTGGCGCGAGGTGACGGCCACGAGTTCCGCATGCGGATGGTTCAGGAGCAACTGCACGAGGACTTCGCCGGAATACCCGGACGCACCGACAATGGCGACTTTTTTCGATTTCATCTTCGAAAAATGTTAACCGCGAACCCCGCGAACCACACGAAAAATTCTTGGACGCGGAGTTCACGGATGACCAAGGATTCCACCTGAGACTTCAACCCAAGGGGGAAAGCAACGCCTTGTGACTTTGGGGGTCCGTCCCAAGAGCGAAACCACCCCGCATGCCCCGGGCGACGAGGGCGTGGCCGCCACGGGGTTGGCTGCGGGCTGATCCTGGTTACCCGAACCGGGGCAATTTTTGTAAGTGCTTGATGGGGCATCCAAAACCGGACCGTTTCCGGACCGTGGCGAGGCATTTCTTCCCGCCTTCCCGCCATCGACCCAACCCGCCGGCCCCGGCGAACAAAATGTCAAAGAACATCAAACCCGGTTCCAAGAAACCCGCGGTTTGAATGTAGTTTACATTATTATACAATTATTACCGACGGCGGTCAAGGGGAAAATTCAGACGGCGTTAAGCTTGCCTTTCGCCGGCTCGGGGGCACGGACAGCGCAGCGCGTTGTCCCCCTCCACCAAGGCCAAGGCGCGAACGTCGCAGCAGCCCCCACCCAAGCCCGGAATAGTCATCTACCCTTGACGCGATCCGCGAAGCTCCTTGTGGCTGGCCACCCCAGACGGCGCAGCGCGCCGTCCCTACCATTTAAAGGGTTTAACCACCGCCCTCACCTTTGTCCCCATGAACCTCGGCAGAAAGCGCCACCCGCTCCGCAATAGTTTGTTTTTTCCCGACTTGCCTCAACCGGCCGGCGGCCAGTGGACTCACTCGCGCCCGCTCGTTCGGCCCGCAGCGGGCCTTCGCCTGACAGCAAATTTCTTTTGTCGCTTCCCAAGCAACTCAAGTCTCCCCCTCCCGCGGGCGAAGGGCAGCCTCCTGCGGGCGAGGGATAGCGGCGGCGGCAGCCGCGCCGGGCACCGGCGCAACGGTTGGTTAAACTTTGGCCCGGCGGTTTAGCTTTCCGCACCACTCCGCCGGGGCGAAAAACCGAATTGCCCCGCTTGCGCCACCCCGCCAAGTGTGTCATGGGTAGAGGGTATGGAGACCATCACGCGCGCCCTCGCTTTGGAACACGCCATTTACGGCGAAGTTTTCGATCAGATCGAACGGATTTTAACCCGCACGGCTTCCCTTGCCGAAGTGAAACTGATGGCGACCCTGGTGGAAGGCTTGTTAAAGGGCCATGCCGAGACCGAGACCAATCTGGCCTATGTGGCGCTCGACCACACCCTGGCCGACCGGGGAACCGTGGACCTGCTGCATCAGGATCATCACGAAATTGACGCTCACTTCGAGCGGATCCAGCGCACCACGGATCCGGCGGAAGCCGGGCGCCTGCTGCAAAAGGCGCTGGGGGCCACCCGCAAGCATTTCCGGCGCGAGGAAAACCTCATCTTCCCCGTGTTGGAAAAAACGCTCGCCCCCGAGACGCTGCTGGCCCTCGGCCAACAATGGCGGGAAACTCATTCCGCCCCGGTTCCGGGCTGACGTCGCCCCGAACCGCCCTTACGGTGGCCGAACTGCCACGGGCGTCGGAACCGGGGGCGCGACAGGTTTTGCCGTTGGCACCGTGTCGGCCCCGGCCAGTTCCTCCGGCAGAATCGTGATGGCGATCCGCCGATTCCGCGCGCGGCCCTCCGGGGTGGCATTATCGGCGATGGGCCGGTATTCGCCATAACCCACGGCCCCCGCGCGGCGCGGATCCACGCCGGCCTTTTCGGTCAGAAAATGCACGGCCGCCAGCGCGCGCGCCATGGACAATTCCCAGTTGCTCGCGAACCGGCTGCGAATCGGCACATTGTCCGTGTGGCCAATCACATGAATCTTGAGTTCGGGGTGCTGAGCGAGAAGGGCTGCAATTTTCAGCATCACCGCTTCCCCGCCCGGCTGCAAAATCGCCTCACCGGAATTATACATAATCCGGTCGAGAATATTCACCGTCAGCTTGCCCTGCAGTTTGGAAATGGTGACATCCTTGGATTCCA
Organism: uncultured Verrucomicrobia subdivision 3 bacterium; assembly: GCA_903842235.1. Taxonomy (GTDB): domain Bacteria; phylum Verrucomicrobiota; class Verrucomicrobiia; order Limisphaerales; family UBA11358; genus UBA11358. The sequence goes on along the minus strand of CAIMLG010000278.1, from coordinate 17,511 downwards.
AGTCCGCGCGCATCTCGTCCTCCAGCCCCCGGGCCAGCTGCGCCGCCATGGCTTTTTCCGATTCCAAATCGGCCACCTTGGTTTGGAGCGTGGCGAGCAAATCCCGGTTTTTCTCATTTTCCGCCTGGGCGGCGGCGAGCTGGGCATTGGCCGCCGCCAGCTTGCCCGAAAGCGATTCCAAAGCATGCTGCCGGTCCAGCGCCCGGGCCCAGAGCACCAGAAAGAGAATCGCCAAACCAGCGACCCCGCCCGCCGCAATCCAGCCCAGCCGCGGATTTTCCAATCCGCGACTGCGGTTCGCCCGGGTTACATGCTCGGTAAACGGTTTGCGCTCGTCACTCATCTATGTGGATTAGATTTTTATCAGACCGGTCAAGGGCTGTCCAACCCGGCCCGGCGTTTTTTAATCCAGAGTCTGCCGGTAGCGTTTCACCGCGATGGCCAGCATCACGGCCACGAACAGCGCGATGGGCCACAGGTCCGGCGCACATTCGCCAAGGCCGTTGCCCTTGAGGAGAATGCCGCGGACGATCCGCAGAAAATGCGTGAGCGGCAGGCATTCGCCAATGGCCTGCGCCCAGCCGGGCATGCCGCGAAACGGAAACATGTAGCCGGAAAGCAGCAGCGACGGCAGGAAGAAGAAAAAGGCCATCTGCACCGCCTGCAACTGGTTTTTGGCCAGCGTGGAAAAGGTGATGCCCACCGCGAGATTCGCCACAATAAACAGGAACGTCAGCCCCACCAGCAGCGGCACGCTGCCAATGAACGGCACATTGAACAGGAATTTGGCCGCCAGCAAGACCAGCGTCATCTGCACATAGCCCACCAGGATGTAGGGCACAATTTTGCCGACGATGACTTCGCCGGGATGCACGGGGGTGGACAACAAATTTTCCATGGTGCCGCGCTCGCGCTCGCGCGTGATGGCGAGGCCGGTGATGATGATCATGGTCATCGTCAGCATCACGCCAATGAGGCCGGGCACGATGTTGTATTGGCTGATGCTCTCGGGATTGTAATGCTGGTGCGTGAGCAGGTTGAACGGCGGCGCCGAAGCGCGCAACCGCGCCAGCGGCCCGGTGAGGTCACGGTTGATCACGGTCGTCGCGAGTTGACTCACGGCCGCCTGCGCGAAACCGACGGCGGACGGGTCGGTGGCGTCGGCCTCCAGCAGCAAATCGGGTTTTTCGCCGCGCAACAGTTGGCGGGAAAAATCCACCGGCACGGTCACGGCAAATTGAACTTTACCTTCCGCCAGCAGGGTTTTGATTTCTGCCGCGCTGTGCGCCTCGCGGGTGAGGTCGAAGTAGCTGCTGTTGCGCAGCGCCCAGACGATGGTGCGCGAGAAGGGGCTATTGTCCGCCGCATACACCGCCGTGGGCAGGTGCTTGGGATTCGAATTGATGGCGTAGCCGAAAAGGATGAGCTGGACCATCGGGATGCCGATCATCATGGCAAACGTCACCCGGTCGCGCCGCATCTGGATGAACTCCTTCAGCACGATGGCGAAAAAACGCTGGAAGCTAAAAGCGGGGCGGTTCACGAGAAATTGTCCGGCGTGGTTTCCATCAGGCTGATGAACACATCTTCCAAGCCCGATTCAATTTGCGTCCAGCGCTGGCCGCTGGCCAGGAAGGGCGTGATGGCGGCGCGCAGTTTCTCCGCGTCGCGCCCGCTGACGTGCAGGGCGGTGCCGAAGGCCACCACCTGTTCAACGCCCGACAAGCGGCGGAGTTTTCCCGCCAGGGCCGCCAGGTTTTCCCCGGCCACTTCCCAAGTGGTCAGGCCGCCGGCTTGCACCACTTCAGCCACCGTGCCGCGCGCCAGCAAATGGCCATAGGCGATGTAGGCCAGCCGGTGGCAGCGCGACGCCTCGTCCATGTAATGCGTGGTGATGAGAAACGTCAGGCCGGCCGCCGCCAGCTGGTGAATCTCCTCCCAGAAATCGCGCCGCGCCTTCGGGTCCACGCCAGCGGTCGGCTCGTCGAGCAGGAGCAGTTGCGGCTCGTGGATCAAACACGCGGCCAGCGCGAGCCGCTGCTTCCAGCCGCCGGAAAGCGTGCCGGCCAGTTGCGTGCGCCGCTCGAGCATGCCGAGGCGCGCCAGGCTTTTTTCCACGGCGGCTTTGCGCCGGGCCATCCCGTAAAGCCGCGCGATGAAATCCAGGTTTTCCTCGATGGTCAGATCCTCATAGAAGGAAAATTTCTGCGTCATGTAGCCGACGCGCTTTTTAATCTCGGCCGATTCGCGGCGGAAATCGAGACCAAGGCAACTGCCCTCGCCGGCGTCCGGCTGGAGCAAGCCGCAGAGCATCCGCAGAAACGTCGTCTTGCCGCTGCCGTTCGGGCCGAGGAAACCGTAAATCTCGCCGGGCCGCACCTGCATGCAGAGGTCGTTAACCACCGTGCGGTGGCCGAATTTCTTCGTGACGCCGCGCACGTCAATGGCGAAGGCCGAAGCGCTCGTTGAGGTTTTCATTAACGACCGCTCCATTTGTATTCGTAACCGGCCGGCGGATCGTAACACAACGAAGCGCTTAAATTTCTGGTTTTTGAAACGTCCCAATAAATCTGAACGTATCCAACATGGCCGTCCACAAAAGTTAATTGATTCATGGCTTTGTTAAACTGCAGCGCGGATTGCCGGGCGTGCCAAGAAAATGAAATCCAGGCGGGCATTTCGCCGACCAGAACGGTTTTGCCCGGCTCGGAAATGGCCGTTTCCTTTAATCCCGCGACCCCGGGAAACAAGGATCCCGCACGGTTGGTTCGCAAATTCCCGGTGTTGTAATCGTAACTAGAAAAATCCGAGCGCGCCAGCTCGTGTAGCGGCGTGTTGGAAAAGCTGTTACCAATTCCGGTGTAAAAGAACTGGTCTGCGGGACAGGCGAAAATCCGGTCGTCCGGAGCGGACGGACCTCTTAATCCCACATAGTTTTTGACCAACGATTTATAGACGTTCCAGATGTCAATGCCATTGGTCTGCCAATAATCAGCGGGCGGCTTGCTTGCCGCTGGCAAGGAATCGTTGTGGTCGCTGACATACATTTTCACGGCCAGCCCGACCTGATTCAGATTATTGATGCAAACCGAACGCTGGGCCGCGAGTTTGGAACGTTGCAGGGCTGGCAGCAGCAAGGCCGCCAAAATTCCGATGATGGCGATCACCACCAGCAATTCAACCAGCGTGAAGGCCATTGCCATCTTGCAGGGCTTTTTCATCGGCGAAAACTATTGAACTTTCACATCCACCGGCTGGCCCGGCCGCAGCTCCGCCGCGTCGGCCGGAGCAAACTTCGCCTCGATCATAAACACCAGCTCGGCCCGCGTTTCGCGGCTGTAGATCACCGGCGGCGTGTATTCGGCCTTCGTGGAAAGATAATTCACCGTGGCGCTGAACGCGTGGGTCGCGCCGTCGGCCTGCACGGAAATGGTCTGGCCCCCCTTGATTTGCGGCAATTTTTCCTGCGGCACAAAGAAGCGCACCTTCAAATTTTCCGGCGGCAGCAGCGCCACCACGGGGTTGCCCGCCGCCACCAGTTCGCCCGCCCGGTAAAGCGTGTCATGCACCTGCGCCGCCGTGGGCGCAACTTGCCGTTTCTGGTCAAACGCCCACTGCGCCTTGTCCCGCGCGGCTTCTTGCGCGGCCACGGCGGCCTGCGCGGCGCGGATAGCGTCCGCGCGCCCGCCGAGCCTAGCGGTAGCCAGATCGGCGGCCAGCCGGTTCACCTGCGCCTGATTGGCGTCATTTTGCGCGCGGGCCTGATCCAGATCCTCCGGGGAAACCACGTCCGAACCGCTGAGCTTTTCCTGCCGGGCCAGCGTGGCGGCCGAGAGTTTCAAACCGGCCTGCGCCTGCGCCAACTGCGCCTCCAGCGACGCGATTTCCGTGGGCCGCCGGCCTTTCGTCAAATCGTCCAGTTGGGCCTGAGCTTGGGCCAAACTCATTTCTGCCTGCGCCAAGGCGGCAGCTTCCGCCTGCCGTTCGAGTTCAAACAGAATTTGCCCGGCTTGGACGGCATCGCCCCGCGCCACGGCCAGCTGGGTGAGCGCGCCGCCCAACGGCGCGGCGACATAAACATATTCGCCCTCGACATAGCCTTGGAACGAGCCGACGGGATTTTGGCCACAGCCGGGGAGCAGCGCGGCGGCGGACACGGCAAGAAGGACGGATAGGAATTTTTTCATGCGACCGTGGCCCGACATTAGCACGGCGGAAAAATTTTACGAGCGAAACGATGGCGACATCATCCGGAACGCCGGGCACCGCCCCGGCCCTGAAATGAGCATGGATGCCAGCCTGCCGAGACGGGGCTCGGCGCTCCGCTTCATCGGCAAAAACGATTGTTCGACTTTTATCCTACCGAATGGTAGGATGGCCGCGTTGTTATGAAAAAACTGACGCTGCTCTCGCTGTTCCTCGGCTTTACCCTGGCGACGACCGCCGCCCCCACCAACACGACGGCATGGCTGACCCGCCCGCTGTCCCTGGCGGATGCGCTCAACACCGCGCTGGCGCAAAACGCCGCGATTCTCAAGGCCCAGAACGACCTCGAAGCCGCCCACGGCATCGTAGTGCAGACGCGCGCGGTGGCGCTGCCGCAGTTGCAGGCGGCCGGCCAGTTCAAATACACCCAGGCGGACGCCATCGAATCCTTTGGGCCGTCCCAGCCCAACCGGAATTGGAATTCCGGCATTCAGCTGGTGCAGAATGTGTTCATGGGTGGCCGCATGATCGCCGCCGTCCGCGCCGCCGGGGCGACGAAGGAGCAGGCGCTGGCCATTTACCAGACGTCCGTGGCCGACACGCTGCTGACCGTGCGGCTGGCGTATTACGACGTGCTGCTCGCCGCCCAGCAAATCACCGTGCGCGAGGCGTCGGTGAAATTGCTCCAGAAGGAACTGGAAGACCAGCAGCACCGGTTTGACGCCGGCACGGTGCCGCATTTCAACGTGCTGCGCGCCGAAGTCGCCGTGGCCAATGAGCGCCCAGCCCTCATCGCCGCCCGCAACGCCTACCGCATTGCCAAAAACAATCTGGCCAACCTGCTCGGCTACGATCTGCCGCGCGACATCTGGGAAGATGTGCCGCTGAATCTCACCGACACGCTCGTCACCACGCCCTTGACCCTCAAGCTGCCGGACGCCATCCAGCAGGCGCTGGCCAGCCGCACGGAACTCACGGTGTCGCGCAAAAACATGGAGCTGCAGCGGCTGAATATCATCAGCGCGAAGTCCGGCGGCCGACCGACCGTTTCCGTGTTCGCCGGCTACAGCTGGTATAACGCGCAGTTCACCGCGCCCGTGGAGCTGGGGCACGACATTCACGGCTGGAACGGCGGCGCGCAGCTGAGCTGGAATATTTTTGACGGCGCGCTCACCTACGGAAAGGTGAAGCAGGCCAAGGCGCTTTACGAAAAATCCCAGACCGAACTCACCGACCTGTCACGCCAGATTGAACTGGCCGTCCGCACGGTCTATTCCGACTACCTGCAGGCGCAGGAAACCCTCGACTCGCAGCTGAAAGTGCAGGAGCAGGCCGACGAAGCCTTGCGCGAAGCCAACGCCCGCGCCCAAGCCGGCAGCGGCACGCAATTGGATGTGCTGAACGCCGAAACCGCGCTGACCCAGGCCCGCACCACCCAACTGCTGGCCCAGCACGATTACGTGACCGCCTGCGCCCGGCTGGAACGCGCCATCGGCGCCGACCTCGCGCCGGCAAAATAAGCCGGCACGGCGGCAACGCCCACCGGGGAAATGAACCACTAGGCCCCACCAGCACCCCCATTTTACGTTTCTCAGGCTGGGGAATAGTTGCCACCCAATAAAACCATCGGCGAGGGCTGCCGATGATTTTTTTGTCCGGCCGGGCTTGGTGCCTTTGGCGCCTTGGTGGTTCCACTGCCGGAGTTTTTGCCGCCCCGCTGCCGGCTCGACTTCGCGGCGACCGGCGGGCAGACTTTGTTCATGGCAGACGAAAATTCCCGGCGCACGGATAAAATCGAGGCGAACCTCGCGCACCTCGAACATCAGGTCGAGCAACTGAACAGCGTCGTCATTGAACAAGGCAGGCTGCTGGAGCGTCTAAAAAAAGAAGTTCAGCGCCAGTCCACCACCCTGCAGACGATGGACCTGGAAAGCGTCAAAGCCAACAATCAAAAACCGCCGCATTACCAATAGCCGCCGAGCAACGCGCCGGTATCCTTACCCCCATGAGCTTAGCCCCCAAGCGGAATCCGAAAGAAAGCGCGGAGCCGCCGCCTTCAGAAGATTGGCTGGCCCAGGTGATAAAACCCGCTTGGTGGACAATGCGCCGGGCTTTCGAACAACTGGAAGACTGGGCGCAGAATCGCTGGTTTCAGACCTTTCGACTGCTCGCCACCCTCGCGTTTCTGTGGTGGGCTTACCACCAGGTACATCGCGAAAGCCTGCTGGGGGCCGACGGTTTTATGGATCTCACGCGCATGGGCCGCGACAGTTTGCTGACGGTGGGCATCGCCACGATGGTGGCCATTTTATGGGCGGATCGGATTACCGGCGGCCTCGGCGGCCTCTTTCTGGCCCTGATCGACACGGCGGACCACCGCGCCATCGAAATGCACCCGATGGACCGCCTGAACCAGTTCATCCGCGATGGAAAAACACCTCGCGCGCGCCGGCTGTGCCGGCAAATGATCCGGAAAAAAGCCGCCGACCCGCAGATGCTCGCGGCCATCCTCGAGCGCCTGAATGAGCGGGAACGGCGAATCCAACTCGGCCCGCCGCCCCGGCGCATCCGGGGCAGCAAATAAGCCACTGAACCGGAAGGCCCGTGAAACTTACCCGACGCAACTTCCTCCGGCTGGCGCTTTATGCCACGCCCGCCGTGGCGTTTGCCGAAGCCAAATTCATCGAGCCGACCTGGCTGAAAGTCCGCCAACTGCGCGTGGGCACCGCGCCGGCCATGCACCGGTTCGTTCACTTCACCGACCTGCACCACAAAGGCGACCGCGCCTATCTGCAAGCCGTCGTGGCGCAAATCAACGCGCTCAAACCGGACTTCGTTTGTTTCACCGGCGACATTGTGGAGCGGGCGCAATACTTGGACGAAGCGCTCGAATGGCTGAGGCGCATTCAGGCGCCGCTCTTCGGCGTGCCGGGCAATCACGACTACTGGAGCAATATTCCGTTTGGGCCGGTGCGGGAATGTTTCCGCGCCACCGGCGGTGATTGGCTGCTGAATGAACATCGCCCCACGCCGGACGGCAAAAGCAATCTCATGGGCCTGACCGGCGGGCGCTTGTTTGCGGCCCGGGATGCGCAGGCCAAACTGCCGCTGGACGCCACAAAGAAAAACCTGCTGCTCATGCACTATCCCGCCTGGGCCAATTATCTGGGCGACCAGAAATGCGATTTGCTGCTGGCCGGCCATTCGCACGGCGGCCAGGTGCGCCTGCCGTTCCTCGGCGCGGTGGTCACGCCGACGGGGGTGGAAGGCTACGATCTGGGATTTTTTCAAACGCCCGCCGGGCCGCTGTATGTCGGAGCCGGCATCGGCTGGTTTCACCTGAATCTCCGGTTCAACTGCCGGCCGGAAATTACCGTGATCGAAATTTGATCACCTCCCCGGCGTCCGCTCCTTGAGCGGGCTAATCAACCGAAGCTCCCGGCTGCGACATCAATTTGGGCCGCATGGTAACGGCGATCGGGTATTGGGTCTCTCGATCAAACTCCACTGCCAGCAGGCGGCTTTGCGGATACATGCAGGTTTGTTGCTCGGTCTTCAGCCCCGAAACTTTGCCTTCGGCAGCGACCAGTCGGGACGTATAGCTCAAGGTCATCTGAAGCACGCCATTGCTCCAAGCAGCCGGCCGGTTGGCCAACAGACTTTGGTTGGTTACCGGCGTGGCGATCACCGTCACATTTTTTCCGGGCCCAAGCTCGAAATTCCGGGGGGCGCCGGCAGATAACTCAATGTTCCCGAAATTTTGCAGTTTGGCCTTGGCCGAAACATGAATTCGTTGGCGATATTTTGCATCTTGATAGACATAGCCGGCATAGCCCGTCAGAACGGCAAGCCCCACACTGAGAATGCCGAGCAAGATCCGCCGGTGCCGACGTGGCAGTCCTTGAACTGGTGCCTCGGTCAGTTCGCTGCACCCCATGACATTCAGCAGATTAACTCTTTCGGCCTCGGTAATTTTCCCAGCCAGCAACAACTGCTGCACTTGTTCCTGCTCGCGAACGCAGTTGTCCGTCCGTCTGGTGGAATCCGCCCCAACCGCGACCGCCAAATGGTAAAGCGGATACGCCAGCACCAATCCATAGGTCGCTGCCAACAGGACGAACAGAGGAAGCGAAAGCCACTGCCAGGCAAACAGCGAAATCAAGGTTGCGCACAGGAGATTTCCCGGCGCGAGCCAGGCCCGCACCCCAGCCAGACCCGGCTGTTTTTCCGCATCCGTCAGACGATTGCCAAACAGCTTACGACCGAGGCGCACCGCAAAAGGAAACAGCAGCAGCGAAAAGCCCAGCACCGATGCCACCATTCCCGGCCCAACTTTCGTCCGGATGTAATCTTCCGTTCCGATGCCATGATGGCCTTGATGCCCTTCCAGATAAATTAACCACCCCAGCGGGAACAGTATGGCGAGGTTGCCCAACAAAGCCGATTGCCAGCGATTGAGTCCGGTGTAACGGCGGTAGCATAACAGGCCAACCAGCGAACTGACGGCGACCACCACCAATATCCCCACCACGGGTTTATACGAAGAATTCATGTGACTTCCGCATCCTTTCCCACGGTTTCAGACAGGTGACCCCGGCGGCGAAGCAGCATCTTCTTCGCTTTCTCCGCCAGTCATCCGAACGCCAATTACCGCGTCGGCCGTTCCTTGAACGTGCCCACAAATTCCAGCGCGTAGCCGGCCAGGGCCAAAATGATGCCGAAACTGACATACCGGATGGCGTCGGACAAAAGATAGATCAGGAGAATTGCGCCGATGCCCAGCGCCGCCAGAATAATTTTTTTCTGCAGGGACGATTCCAGCGTGGTCGCAAAGAATGGCAGCACGGCGGCACTGATCCCCAGTGCTAGAATCCACCAGCCCAAACCGTGGGCCAAATCACCGGCATGGATTTGCACGGTGGTATTCGGCAGGGAAAGGTTCATTTGTGGCATGGCATTCCCCGGCATCATCTGCTTCATATTTTGCTGAAAATGGGCGAACTCAGCGTTGGCTTCAGCGTTGGGATTGATGGCAAACCACGGCAGGAAAAACCCGATCAGCAGGATGGCGGCTCCGATCAGAATCAGCTTGCGCGGCGGATTGATTTCAGCGGCGGGCTTGGGCGTCGGCGTCGGCGTGCTGTGGGCGAGCGCGTTCAAAAGCTCCGCGCTGTCGGCGGCACTGATTTTCCCGGCTTCGAGCAGTTGCAAAACCTTTTCCCGCTCGTTGGACAAATCTTCGGTCGGAGCCACCGGCGCGGGCTGGGCCGATTGCAAAGCCATGTTGAGCAACGGATAAGCGAGCAATAATCCAAAAGTGAGCGCCCAAAAGCCAATGGGTGAATAGCCAAAAACCTGCCAGACGCAAATGGGAATCAGGCTCGCGCAGATGATATTGCCCACGCCGAGCCACGCCCGCACGCCTGCCGCGCCGGGCAGTTTTTCCGCGTCGGTCAAATGGCCGCCAATCCACTTGCGATAAAGCCGGACAACAAAAGGAACCGCCAGCAGCGGCAGCAACACAGAGAAGCAAATCAAAACTGGCTCGTCGGCATCACGACGATTACTCCATTCAGAGCCGCGTTGAAATATATTGTCCGCATAGGCCGCCAATGCGATACCGAGTCCGGCGGCCAACATGCTCAACAGGGCTGATTGCCAACGAGTCAGGCCGGTATAGCGGCGGTAGAAAATCCACGCCACTACAGCAACTATGCCGAGTAGCGGGACGATTGGAGCAAACATGACGTTCATAATGATCTTTCTTTCAATAGTTGAGTGGCTTCTGAGACATTGATTTCACCGCGTTCGAGCTGTTCCAAAATTTGCGAGCGCCGCACCGGCGTGCTGGTGTTGCCGAGCAGTTCGTTCACGAGGTCGAGCCGCTTGCAAACCGTCGGGTAGGAAATGCCCAGTTCCTTTTCCACGTCGCGGATTTTTCCCTGACAACGCAGAAACACCATGACGAACTCCTGCAAATCCGGCGGCAGGCGGAAGAACAGCGGAATCTCCAGTTGGGAATCAATCTGCGTGTTGCAGCCGCAGCAGGAAAGCCGGGTAATGCCCAATTGATCGCCGCAAAACGGGCAGCGCGTAATCAGCTTTTTGGCGTTGGTTCCGGGCTTGGTCATTGATTTACTCACGTTTTATATTGATTTATTCAATTCGTCAATTGAGTTTTTCAATTTTTTTGACGAATTATCATTTTTGAAGCGAGTGGCATCTCCGCTCACAAATCACCAATCAGCGGACGCGTCTTGGCGCACGAACCACGCGCCACCGTTTGGACTGCGTGCGATTCATCGCCGCTTTCACATCGCGGGACGCAACCACACTCACGGCAACCCTCGCAGCACCGGGGAATATAGCGGGGCTGAAGCACACGCAGTCCAAACGCTCCGCGCCAGCCATGCCGCTTTTCCCTTGGCCAGTCTGTTTCCCATTGAAGGCGCCTCCACCGGTTTGTATCGTCGGGCCATGTCCGCGCCGGAAAATCACGTTTCCCCGCTCGCTGCGCCCGTCAGCTCGGTCTGGGGCGTGGGCGAGGAGCGCGCCCGGCTGCTGGCGCGCCTGGACATTTTCACCATCGAAGATTTGCTGCTCCACAAGCCGCGCCGCTATGAGGATCGCCGAAAATTTCTGCCGATCCGCGATTTGCAGTTGAAGGAAGCCGCCACCGTACGCGGGCAAATCATCGCCGCCGGCACCAAGCACTTCAAGAAAGGCACGCGGACGATGTTCGAGTGCGTGTTCGACGACGGCACGGCGCGGCTGCATGGCCGCTGGTGGCAGGCGCAGCCGTGGATGCCGGACTGGTATGCGGTGGGCCGCGAATTTTTGATTTACGGCAAGCTGGACGATGACAAGAAGCCGCGCACCTTCACGCATCCCGAAACGGAACTGGTGGAGCCGGGCGACGACGAATTCATCCACGTCAATCGCATCGTGCCGGTGCATCCGCTCACGGAAGGGCTGACGGCGCGCGTGCTGCGCTCGCTGGTCTGGCGGGCGCTGGAGAAGTTTGAAAAGGAAATCGCGGAACCGCAGGTAGGGCGCGACACTTCGTGTGCGCCGACGGCGGCGACAGCGCGGCGCGCAGAGGACTGCGCGCCCTACCTGAATTTGCCGTCGCGGGCCAATGCGGTGCGCCTGATCCATTTTCCGGAGGAGTTGCTGGATGCGGAAATCGCGCGGCAGCGGCTGGCGCTGGATGAATTTGTGGCGCTGCAATTTCAAATCCAGGCGCGCCGGAAAAAGTTTGAGGCGAGCGCGAAGGGCTTGCCGTGCGGCGGCGACAACCGGCTGATGAAGCCGTTTCTGGCCGCGCTCGGCTTCAAGCTCACCGCCGCGCAGGCCAACGTGCTGAAGGAAATCCGGGCCGATATGGGCGGGGCGCATCCGATGCGGCGCTTGCTGCAAGGGGACGTCGGCTCGGGCAAGACGGCGGTGGCGGCATGCAGCGCATTGATGGCGCTGGAGAGCGGGTTCAACGGGGCACTGATGGCGCCGACGGAAATTCTGGCGGAGCAGCATTATCGAAATTTCACCAATTGGTTGGAGCCGCTGGGCGTGAAGGTGGAATTGCAAACGGGTAGCCGGAAGACGCAGGAAGTCCAAAGTCCAAAGTCCAAAGTCCAAAGCGCGGCGCAACGCGAACCTTCAACCTTGTTCATCGGCACGCACGCGCTGTTCACGGCGGGCTTGGAACTGCCGAAGCTGGGGCTGGTGATCATTGACGAGCAGCACAAGTTCGGCGTGGCGCAGCGCGAGACGCTGGTGCGCAAGGGCCATTACCCGCATCTGCTGGTGATGACGGCCACGCCGATCCCGCGCACGCTCGGGCTGACGCTTTACGGCGATCTCGACGTGTCGGTGATTGACGAAATGCCCGGCGGGCGCGGCGCGATCAAAACCTTTGTGCGAACGACGGAGAAGCTGCCGAAGGTGTTTGAGTTTATCCGCGAGAAAATTGCCGGCGGACGGCAGGCTTACATTGTTTATCCGCGCGTCGAGGTGGCGGACAAAGACATCAAGGCGGTGACGAAGGAATTTGAAAATGTGCAACGCGCGCTCACCGGCTGCAAGGTCGGCCTGCTGCACGGGCGGATCAAGCCGGCGGACAAGGAAAAGACGATGGCAGAATTTCGCGCGAATAAAATTAAGGCGCTGGTGGCCACGTCGCTGATCGAAGTCGGCGTGGACGTGCCGAACGCCACGGTGATGCTCATTGAGAACGCGGAGCATTTCGGGCTGGCGCAGTTGCACCAGCTGCGCGGGCGCATCGGGCGCGGCGCGCACAAGAGCTTTTGCATCCTGATTTCCGACGCACCGCATGAAGACGCCCAGTCGCGGCTGAAGATACTGGCGGAGACCAATGACGGCTTCAAAATCGCCGAAGCCGACCTGAAGCTGCGGGGGCCGGGCGAACTGCTGGGGCAGCAGCAGAGCGGCCTGCCGAACCTGCGTTTCGGCAATCTGGCGGAGGATTTGAACCTGATCCGGCAGGCGCGGGAGCTGGTTGCCCGCGGCGGCTAAGCCCGCCCCGCCGGGGAAATTTCCGTTTTCATTTTCCGGCAATCGGCGTAAGTTGAAGCCATGAAGATCCCCCTACTGATTCTGGCCACCGCCACGGCGTTCCTTTCCGGCTGCGGCGACAGCTCCAAACCCGGCACCGCCGCCAACACGGTTTCCAACGTCGTCACCACGCCGGGGCAGTATCTGGGCGCGGTGGTGCAAGCGAAGAAATATTCGGAAAAGGTCATCGACGTCTCCTACATCAACCAGGCCATCCAGATGTTTCAAGTGAGCGAGGGCCGCCTGCCGAAAGACCTTCAGGAGCTGGTGCCAAATTACATCGGCAAAATCCCCGAGGCCCCGTTTGGATCCAAGATCGTGTATGACGCCACGGCGGGAACGGCCAAGATGGTCAAACAATAAGCCACCCGATCAAGCCGCCCGATCAGCGATTCCCATTGAGCGTTTCAGGGCTTGGCCGGCGGGCGGACGGCTGGGAGGCCATAAATTGTCACCGTTTCCGGGGGGACATCACCCAAAGCAAAAGGCAAAGGGCCTTGGAGCGTCGCGAAGAAAAACCCGGCGCCGGTTTGCGCATTCAGGGTGGTCAACCAGCGCGGCCCGGCGCAGCGGATGTTTTGGAGGCGGCGCCATTGGGGGTCCGGCGGCAGCACATTGACGTTGTTGGCGGGCAAAGCCAGCCAATCTCCGGGCGCCCCGGCGGCGGGGCCGGAGTTCACCGCCACCGCGCCGGATTTTTCCAGGTAATATTGAAAGCCCCAGTGGCCTTGGAACCAAATTTTTCCGGCCTTTGATCCGGCCGGAAAGGCACCCACCTGCCGGGCGCTCTCGCGGACGGCCGTGGCCAGCCGATAATCCGCCCGGGCCACCAGCCAGGCAAAGGTGGCACTGACGGCGAGACCGGCGATTACGGCGGGCGGGAACATTTTCCGGCCGGCCGCCAGCTTCCAATCCACGAAGCGGGCCAGCAAAATTCCCACCGCGGGCGCCATCGGCAAGAGCACGCGGCCATTGACCGTCCAATTGAAAAACACCGCAAACATCGCCGTGCCCAAGATCCACAACCCCAGCAGCGCCGATTGGCCATCGCGCGCCCGCAGCCCATCCGTGACGACCAGGGCCAGCACGCCAATTCCCCCCAGCGTCCAAAAGAGCATTTGAAATTCCACCAGCGCCCACGGACCGGGCCGGGCCAGCCAATATTTTCCCGCCAGCGCCCCCGCCGCAAACAGCCCGAAGGCGATCATAATCAGCCGGGCCGAGCGCCAGAACCACGGCGCAAAAACAGCCACGCTGGCCAGACAGCCCCCCATGAACACCAGGGTGGTTTGCGCGGCAGTGATTTTGCCCACCCCCAGAAGATTCCGGGTATCGCCGGCATAACTCATGGCGGCGGACAACAGGCCATGGCCGTAGAGCCGTTGCGTGAGGAGCTGATACGCCGCCAGCATACCCAGGGGAAGGCACAGGCTGGCCACCCACCAACCGGGCCGGCGTTGCTCGATCAAGGCATAGGCACCCAGCAGCGGCAGCAAGCACAGCCCGGAATATTTTGTCAGGGCGGCCAGCCCGAGCAATAGGCCCGCCGCGGCCAGCTTGCCCGGCTCCGAACGCGCAAGCCCTTCCACCCAAAAAACCAGCGCCCACACCCAGAAGGCCAGCAGCGGGACATCGCACATGACCGTCGTGGCGGAAACCAGAAAGACGGGCGTGAACAAGGTTGCCAGCGCTGCCAGCAGGGGGCGGCGGCAAAAACGCCCCGCCAGCCGGTAGGTGCCCAAAATCACGGCGAGGGCCGGCAGCAGGAAGGCCAAATGCAATCCGAACTCACTCCACCCCAGCACCCCCGCCGCGCCCGCCAGATAATAACTGGCCAACGGCGGATTTTGGGCGACCGCCCACATGGGCTGGACCTGGCCATACCAGTTCACGGCGAAACCATACGGATCGCCGGGGTGGGCTTGAATTTGTTGGGCGGCCCAAATGAACAACGGATCGTCAATGTTGAAGGGTTTGGCCAGAAACGGCCCGAGCAAGGCCAGCGTGAGCAAAACCAGCAGCCCGTGCGGATGCGTCGTCAGCCAGAGTCGGATACGGTTCAACATGCGGCTGTTTTTTAGCCGAATCCGGCCCCGGTAAAAACATTTTTCGCTCGCAATCATTCCCGCCGCACCCGAGAATTCGCCTTTGGTGTCAGACCATGAACGAACAAATTGTCATCCTTGATTTTGGTTCCCAATACACGCAGGTCATCGCCCGGCGGGTCCGCGAGGGCAACGTATATTCCACGATCATCCCGTTCAACACCCCCGCCGCCGCCGTCGCGGCCATGAAGCCCAGCGGCATCATTCTTTCCGGCGGCCCGTCCAGCGTGTATGCGCCCAAAGCGCCGCTGCCGGACAAAGCCATCTTCAATCTGGGCGTGCCGATCCTCGGCATCTGCTTCGGCGTCCAGCTGTTCGCCCAATTCCTCGGCGGCAAGGTCGAGAAAGGCCAGAAACGCGAATACGGCAAGGGCGCGCTCACCATCACGGACGGTGCCTGCAAACTGTTCGCCAAGCTGCCCAAGCAGCTGCAAGTGTGGAATTCCCACGGCGACAAGCTCACCCGGCTGCCCAACGGCTTCAAACCCGTGGCCGCCACGGACAACTCCGAATACGCGGCCATCGAGCATCGCGCCAGGAAATTCTTCGGTCTGCAATTCCACCCCGAAGTGGTCCACACGCCGCGCGGCAAAGAAATTATTTTCAATTTCGTCCACGGCGTCTGCGGCTGCGGCAAAAATTGGACAATGCGCAATTACATCGAGCAGGCCGTCGAGGAAATCCGCGCCCAAGTCGGCTCGGAACACGTCGTGCTCGGCCTGAGCGGCGGCGTGGATTCCAGCGTGGCGGCCGCGCTCCTGCACCAGGCCATCGGCGACCAGCTCACCTGCATTTTCGTGAACAACGGCCTGCTCCGCGCCCGCGAAGCCGAAGTGGTGCAGAATATTTTCGCCCGCAGCTTCAACATCCGGCTGCAATATGTGGACGCGACGAAGCTGTTTCTAAACAAGCTCAAGGGCGTGACCGATCCCGAAAAGAAACGCAAAGTCATCGGCAAGACGTTCATTGACGTGTTTCAGGCCGCGACGAAACGGGTGGGCAAGGCGAACCAGGCGAAGTTCCTCGCGCAGGGCACGCTGTATCCCGACGTCATCGAGTCCGTGCCGATTGCCGGCAATCCCGCCGCGCTCATCAAGAGCCATCACAACGTGGGCGGCCTGCCCAAGGGAATGAAGTTCAAGCTGGTCGAGCCGCTGAAAAATTTGTTCAAGGACGAGGTCCGGCTGCTCGGCGAGGAACTGGGCGTGCCCAAGGACATCGTCTGGCGCCAGCCGTTTCCCGGTCCCGGCCTCGCCGTGCGCATTCTCGGCGAAGTGACGCCCGCGCGCTGCGAGATTTTGCGCAACGCCGACACCATTGTCGTCGAGGAAATGAAGTTGAGCGGGCTGTATTACAAGATCTGGCAGAGCTTTGCCGTGCTGCTGCCGGTGCGCAGCGTGGGCGTGATGGGCGACGAACGGACTTACGAATACACCATTGCCATCCGCGCCGTGGAATCGCAGGACGGCATGACCGCCGACTGGGTGAAGCTGCCCTACGACCTGCTGGAGAAGCTGGCGAGCCGCATCATCAATGAGGTGAAAGGTGTGAACCGCTGCGTCCTCGACATCACCAGCAAGCCGCCAGGGACCATTGAGTGGGAGTGAATGAGCCATGTCCGCGCGGCCTCCAACAATTTATGTCATCGCCGGCTGCAATGGCGCGGGCAAAGCCACCTTTGCCCGCGAGTTTTTGCCCAAAGAAGTGAAATGTCTGCGCTTTCTCAAAGCCGATGAAATCGCCCGGGGACTTTCTCCTTTCAAGCCCAGCGCCGGGGCCGTGCAAGCCGCGCGGCTGTTGCTCGCCCAAGTTGAGGCGTGCCTCAGTGACCGCGAAACTTTTGCGCTGGAAAACACGCTGAGCGGCAAACCTACATCCGGCTGTTCCAGCGGGCCCGCCAACTCGGGTATGAGGTTGAATTGCATTATCTCTGGCTCTCCAGTCCGGCTCAGGCAATTGCCCGGGTGCGCCAGCGCGTCCAGCAGGGTGGCCACCACGTCCCTGCCGCTGACATCCGCCGCCGGTTCAAGCGCAGCCGGCAGCATCTGCTTGACGATTATCTCCCGCTGACCACGCGCTGGGCGGTCTGGGACAGCCGCAGCCTGCCCGCACAACGGCTCGCCATCTCTGGTATCCATGACCTTGAATCTGTGCGACAGTTGACTGGCCTATGAAAATCCACCGCCCCCGTAAATCAACCAAGGCCCCCACCTTTGTCCTGCGGGCCGAACGCGCCCTGCGCCGCGCGGCGAAAAATGTCCAGGCGCAAAACCGCGCCCTGAAGCTGCCGTTGATTGTCTGGCAGGATGGCAAAGTGGTGGAAAAACCGGCCTGAAGCTGGCCCTGCGCCGGACGCATCATCAACGAGGTGAAAGGCGTGAACCGTTGTGTCTTGGACATTACGAGCAAGCCGCCGGGGACGATTGAGGGGGAATAAATTTTCTGCGCTGAAGAGTTTTAGAAAATAATGATTGAAACACCGAATGGAATACCCAGTTCGGTGAACAAGCCGAGGCATCGCTGATCAACTTCAAATCCGGCGGTGCAACTATTGCTTTGGTATCCGCAAAACAGGTCAACTTTGAATCGTTTCTTTAGTTGACGCAAATATGCCATATGCGGTCGT
>CAIMLG010000277.1 GCA_903842235.1 uncultured Verrucomicrobia subdivision 3 bacterium | reverse complement strand
CCGCAGGATCCGCAAGCGGATGTCAATTTATTCTGCACTTTTCTTTCACTCGTCATCCAGCAGACCACCCGAATCTCAGCAAATTTCCCAAAAACCGATTATTCAGACGGACTCTTATGAAAACCTTCCAGAACTATCTCGGGTTGCTGCTCACGGTCATTGTTTTGCCCCTCGCCGCGGCGGAATCGCCGTGGCAGCGCGTGGTCGTCGTGGGCGCGAGCGCCTCGGCCGGCTTCATGATCTCCGAACCGTTCGGCGGAACGAACTCAGTGAAATGCAAACTCCGTTACTACTTAGATGCTGCCCTGACGCCGGAACATGCGCCGCTGCAGGATTTTTCCACCGCGATGATGTTTCTGAATCCCGAAGGCATCGGTGCGCAGCAAATCGCCAAGGCCACCAACAGCACCCCCACCCTTGTAGTTGGCGTGGATTTTCTCTTCTGGTTCTGCTACGGCAAGGGCACGAACGAAGCCGAGCGCGCCCAGCGCTTTGAAAAGGGCCTGCAACTCCTCGAAACCTTCCGCTGCCCGCTGCTGGTCGGCGATATTCCCGACATGTCCAGCGCCACCAACACCGGCATCCTCAGCCCCGCGCAAGTGCCCAGCGCCGCCGCCCGCACGGCGGCCAACCAACGGCTGAAGACCTGGGCCGCGGGCCGCCCGCAGGTCACCCTCATCTCGCTGGAGCAACTCACCCGCGCCGTGGCGGCCCATGAACCGGCCCGCATTCACGGGCGCACTTTGCCCTGGGAGGCCAACCGCCCGACCATTCAGGATGACCAGTTGCATCCGAATCCGCTGGGCGCCGCGCTGCTGGCCTTGGAAATTTACGACGCCCTCACCGCCCACCAGCCGAAGCTGCCGGCGCAGGACATCCGCTGGGATGAAAACGAAGTGTATCAGCGCGGCTATCAGGCCAGCGGCCAGCCGAACCCGTAAGTCATCAGCGCCCCGGCCGCTGCGGAGCGATCAGCCTTTCATCCGCAGCAACTCCCGCTGCCAGTTCATCAGGTCAGCCGAGTAGTTATCCCAGTCGCGGGCGAGATCGCCCAGCACCGATTTGGGGGCAATCAGCGTGGGGTCAAGGCCCAGCCCGTGCGCCTGGTGATTGCGGACGCGCTCCAACTCCCGGAACCGGCGGAATTCCGCCTCGCTGGGGCGCTGCGAGACGTGGCGAATTTTTTCAGGAAATTGTTCCGGCGGCACCGTTTGCGCGGCGCGCACGGCGGCCTGCAACGTTTCCCGGCGGCGGGGATGCATGCGCGGCGGAATCAGCTGTTCAAACGGCTGGCGTTCCGCCACGGCGGCGGCCAAGGCAATCATCGTCTCGTGGGCCAGCACAAAGAACGGCGGGCGGCTGGCCGCGATGGCCTCGGCCTCGCGCCAATGCCAGAGCTCGCGCAGCACGGCCAGCGCGGGCCGTTCCAGAAACGTGCTGCCCTTGATGCGCCAGACCTCGTCCGGGTCCAGGGCCGGCGGCACCGAGCTTTCCACGATGAGCCGCGCGCAGGCTTCCTCATGCCACGACAGCCGGCCTTTGGCCACGAGTTCGGCGCGCAGCTTTTCCTCCAGCAGCTTGAGGTGGCGCGTGTCGTTGCGGGCATAAACCTCCATGCGCGGCGTCAGGGGTCGCTGCGCCCAATCGGCTTTCTGCGGGCCTTTATCCAGCTTGATGCCGAGAAATTTCTCCACCAGCGCGCCGAGGCCGAATTGTTTTTCGCCGAGCAGGCGCGCCGCGAGCATGGTGTCGAAAATCACCGAGGGGGTGAACTCGTGGTGTTTCTTCAGCAGCCGCAAATCGTAATCCGCCGCGTGGAAAATCAGTTCCCGCCCCACCAGCGCGTCGAGGAAGGGCGTCAGATCCATTTTCGCCAGCGGATCCACGAGGCGATCGCTGGCGGTGGTGCTGATCTGGATCAGGCAGACTTTTTCCGGGTAGGCATGCAGGCTGTCCGCCTCAGTATCGAGCGCCAGCCACGCGGCGGCGTTCATGACCGGCAGAAAGGCGGCCAGCTTTTCCTGTGTATCAATCACGGTGGCCAGAGTGTGCCGGAACGGCGGCGGTTTGAAAAGAACTCCCTAAAACAGCTTGCGCGCCAACCAGTTAGCGTGTGCCTGGTGCATCCCCGTGAACGTCACCGTGCCAGCGTGACCAATGACACCCGCGCGCCGCCTCACTTTGGGAGCGAAATGAGGGTAAATCGGCTGAATCTATTTGCCCGGAGAGATTGGCACATCGTGCTGGACTCATTCGGCGAAACTGTTTAGAACCAGTTTTATGAATCCAGCCAGACCTCGATACCGAGGCGGGCCGCTCACTCAAGAACAACGAGACTGGTTGGCTTCGCAGATTCAGTAAAATATGCCCCGGCTGCCTCCTCTGAGGTTTCATTTCAAGATCTAGGTGAAGGGTTGTATTTTCCCGAGAGTCCTCAACGGCCCCGGCAGATTTTGCGCTTGATGAAAATCCGGCCGTTGGTTACAAGGCAGCCCGCATTCCTATGAAACATCTCTTCTGTCTCACGCTCGCCCTGCTGCTGGTTTCGCCGGGGCACGCCGCCCAACCGCTGCCCCGCAGCACGCCCGAAGCCCAGGGCGTCCCCGCCGCCGCGCTGATCGACTGCGTGAACGCGCTCGACCAGATTGACGCCGTGCACGGTCTCGTGGTGGTCCGCCACGGCCACGTGATCGCCGAGGGCTGGTGGGCGCCCTACGATGCCGCGCATCCGCATGTGTTGTATTCGTTGAGCAAAAGCTTCACGTCCACCGCCGTCGGCCTGGCGGTGGCGGAGGGGAAGTTGAGCCTTTACGACAAGGTGCTGGAGGCGTTTCCCACCGACGCGCCGACCAATGCCAGCGGCAATCTCAAGGCGATGCGCGTGCGGGATCTCCTGATCATGTCCACCGGGCAGCAGGAGGAATCCACCCCGGCGCCGGATGAAATGTCGCCCAAGACCTTCCTCGCCCAGCCCGTGCCGCATCAGCCGGGGACGCATTTCAAATACAACACACCCGCCACGTTCATGCTGTCGGCGATGGTTCAGAAGGTCACCGGCCAGACGGTGCGGGATTATCTGGAGCCGCGCCTGTTCGCGCCGCTGGGGATCGAGTCGCCGGTGTGGGACACGAACTTTCAGGGCATTTCGCTCGGCGGCTACGGCCTGCGGCTGCAAACCGAGGAGATCGCCAAGTTCGGCCAGCTATACCTGCAACACGGCAACTGGCAGGGCCAGCAACTGATTCCCGCCGACTGGGTGGCGCAGGCCACGATGCGACAGACTTCCAACGGCAGCGATCCGGCGAGCGATTGGAACCAGGGATACGGCTTCCAGTTCTGGCGCTGCCGGCATAATGCGTATCGCGGGGACGGCGCGTTCGGGCAATTTTGCCTGGTGCTGCCGGATCAGGACACCGTGGTGGCCATCAACTGCGGAGTGAAAGACACGCAAAGCTTGCTCAATGTAATCTGGGACAAGCTGCTGCCCGCGCTGCAAGCGGAGGCGTTGCCGCCCAACTCCGCCGCCGACCAGCAACTCAAAGACAAGCTGGCGCATCTCGAAGTCCGCCCCGCGCAAGGGGCGGCGACCTCGCCGCTGGCCGCCGGGGTGTTGAATCGTAAATATATTTTCCCCGCCAACGATCAAAAGCTGGAAAGCGCCACGCTGGCTTCAGCCGACGCCGGCAAAACCCTGACCCTGATCCTCCGCCAGGGTGGCAAAGAAATAGCCTTTCCCTGCGGTTATCACGATTGGAAGTTGGGGCGGGCGCCGCTCATCGGGGACAAAGTCGCAGAGTTCCCGGACGAACCGTTCGCCGGCACCATTGCGTGGGCCGGCGCAGAGGTCTGCGCCCTCAAGCTCTGCGCCATCGAAACGCCGTTTCACTTGATGTTCACGCTGAAGTTCAGCGGCAATCAGTTGACGCTGGATGCGGAAACCAATGTGGCCTTTGGCAAAACCAAGCTGCCGCAGTTGGTCGGGCGGGCGGAATGAGCCGGGAGGGATATTCCTCCGGTTCCGTGCCCGCTCGCTTGTCAAATCCCCGCTCCTAGTCTATTTTTGCCCAATGTCGCTGAAGATTAATTTGGTTCTGGCCGCGCTGCTCGGTGGCAGCGGAGGGGCGGCCTTCGCCGACGCCATCCAGCTCAAAGAGGCCGCCGTCACCGGGAAAATCCTGGCGGAGAAAGCCGATTCCGTGGTGGTGGATTTAGGGTTTACCGTGCTGGTGGTGCCGCGCACCGCCATTACCGGCATCACGAAGTCCGGCCCGACGGAAGCCGCCGTGGCCACGCTGCCCGCCGCGACGGGCCAATTTTATGCCGCCACCACCAAGCCCGCCACCGCGCGGGACGTGAGCACGCTGGTCAAACAGATCGGCGAGGCCGTGGTGCAGGTCAAAACCGCCGGCGGCCTCGGCTCCGGCTTTTTTCTGAACGAAGACGGCTACCTCATCACCAATTTTCACGTCATCGAGGGCGAAACGGAAATTTCCGTGGAAGTCTATCAGCAGCGCAACGGCCAGCTGGCCCGAGAGACCTACAAGCAGGTCAAAATCATTGCCATCAATAAATACCACGATCTCGCGCTCCTGCACATTGAGGACAAGAACGCGCCCCAGTTCAAGGCCGTGACGCTGGGCAGCGCCGACGCGCTGAACGTGGGCGAAGGCGTGTTTGCCATCGGCAGCCCGCTCGGCTTGGAACGCACCGTCACGCAGGGTATCGTCAGCACCAAGACCCGGCAGATGGAAGGCAATCTCTATCTCCAGACCAGCGCGCAGATCAACCCCGGCAACAGCGGCGGCCCGCTGTTCAACCTGGCCGGCGAAGTGGTGGGCGTGACCAACATGAAAATCAATTTCGGCGAGGGCCTGGGCTTTGCCATCCCGGCCGAGCTGGTAAAACACTTCCTCGATCACCGCGACGCGTTTGCCTATTCCACGGACAATCCGAACAATCCCTTCCGCTACCTCGAACCGCCGAGCCGGACGAAACAGAAAGCCCCGGACGCAAAATAACTTGCCCCACCGGCTAGTTTTTCGCCTAATAGCCTCCCTTCATCATGACTACAACACCACTACGCCTTGCCGCCGCCACGCTTTTTCTGGCCAGCGCCACCCTGCTTCAAGCCGCGATTGCGCCCGCCGAAAACCTGCTGCCCGCCGACACGCTGGCATTTTTCACGGTGCCGGATTGCGCCGCCGTGCGCGCCAATGCCAAGACCTCACCGCAAATGATGTTCTGGAACGACCCGGCGATGAAGGCGTTTCACGACAAGTTCATGGCCAAGTTCAACGAGCAGTTCATCACGCCGCTGGAAAAAGATCTCGGCCTGAAGGTGGATGATTTTCTGGCCTTGCCGCAGGGGCAGTTCACGCTCGCCGTCACCCTCAACGGCGCCAACGGCCACGACGATGTGCCGCCCGGCTTGATCCTACTGCTCGACGCCAAGGGCCAAAGCGGCCTGCTCAAGACCAATCTGGACGGCTTGATGAAAAAATGGACGGCCGCCGGGCGCGCGCTGCGCACCGAGAAAATCAACGGCCTGACCTTCACGGTGGTGCCGCTGACCAGCAACGACTTTTCCGGCATCCTCCCGAAACGCCCGCCGGTCTCGGAAATTGGGGTGGAGCCGAAACCGGAAAAACCGGGCGAGATCTATTTCACGCAATTTGAATCGCTGCTCGTGGCCGGTAATTCGCCCAAGGCCGTGGATGCGGTTGCCGCCCATCTCACCGGCGGCCGCGCCCCGGCCATCGCCGACGATGCCGCCTTCGCCGCCGACCAACCCGCCCTGTTCCGCAACGCCCCGCTGTATTACGGCTGGTTCAATGGCAACAAGGTTTTCACGCTCATGGCGCAGGCGCCGGAAGCGGCGCCCGAAGCGGCGGCCTCGTCCTTGCTGCCGGGCTTTTCCAGCGCGAAGATCGTCAGCGCCCTCGGCCTGGCCGGCCTGAAATCCGCCAGCTTTGCCCTGCGCGAAACGCACGACGGCGCCACGCTCACGCTGCAGGCGACCGCGCCGGCGGCCGAGCGCCAGGGATTGCTGAAGCTGCTGGCCATGGCGCCGAAGGATGCCAGTGCCCCCGCCTTTGTGCCCGCCGGGGTGACCAAATTCACCCGCATGCGCCTCGACGGCAAACAAGCGTGGGCCGACCTGCAAAAGATGCTGGCCGGCATTTCGCCGCAAGTGCTCGCCAGCGTGAACGCCGTGATTGACATTGCCAACAGCTTTGCCCAGCAGAAAAATCCCGGCTTTGACCTGCGCACCAGCCTCTTCGCCAATCTCGGCGACGATATCATCACCTACCAAAAAGCGCCGGCCAGCGACACCCTCGAAGCGATGAATCAGCCGCCCTCCCTGATCCTGCTGGCCGTGGCCAATCCAGATCAGGCCATTGTGGCCATCAAGACCGTTGCGGCGTTGACCTCCCCCGGCACCCCGACGGAACCACGCACCTTTCTGGGGCGCAAAATCCACACGGTGGCCCTGAAAGGCACGCGCGATGCCACCACCGGCACGACCAGCCCGGTCAATCTCTACATCGCGGCCAGCGGCGGCTATCTGGCCATGAGCCCCGAGGTCGCGATGGTGGAGGAATTCTTGCGCAGCGCCGACGGCAAGGTGAAGCCGTTGAGCGAGACCGCTGGGCTGGCGACGGCCATCCAGAATGTGGGCGGGACGGGCGGCGGCGTGTTTGGCTACCAGAACGCCCGCGAAATCATGCGCACCAGCTTCAAGCTGCTGAGCAATCCCGCCTTCACCGACCGCACGCTCAATCTGCTGCCGCCGGCCTTCCGCGGCTGGGCGGATTTCACGCTGCTGCCGGAATTTGATCCGGTCGCGAAATATTTTTACCTCACCGTCTTCGGCGCCAACGCGAACGCCGAGGGCATGACCTTGAAAATCTTTTCGCCGCGCCCGCCGCAGTTGAACTAAGCGCCGGACATGATCACGGACACCCTCGCGGAAGCCGGCCGCTACGCCGGCCTGTCCCCGCGTTTTGCCGCCGCCTTTGACTTCTTGAAAGCCCTGCCGGCGGACCAACCGGACGGCCGCTACGAGCTGGCGGACGACAACGGCTTTGCGCTCGTGCAGCGCTACCCGGGCAAACCAATCGCGGAAGCCCGCTTTGAAGCGCATCGCCGCTATATTGACATCCAATTCATCCAAGCCGGGCGCGAACAGCTCCTCTGGGCGCCGCTCGCCACGCTCACGCAGGTGACGGAAGCTTACGCGGCGGAACGCGACATTGCGTTCTTTGCCCACCCGCCGCAGTGGACGGCGCTGCAACTCCAGGCCGGCCAGTTCGCGATTTTCTTTCCCGAAGACGGCCACGCTCCGGGTATTGCCAGCAATGATTTTACCGGGGAAATCCGCAAGGTCGTCATCAAGGTGCAGGTTTAGCAGCGCGCGGCAGTGGCGCCGGATTATTTTTGAGGAGCCATTGGCGGCCGGTTTTGCCAACCCGCCGCTCCGCCAGGGGATAACTTTGAGGCGGCTATTCCCCCGTTGCGCCCGGATGCTCCTTGAAGAATTTGATAATCAACTTGGGCGAGGCGGGATTGTATTGGTGGCCGCCGGGATAGGTAAACGTCACGAGCGGCGTGCCGCCGGGAGACGGATAAAGCGTGCCGCCGGGCCCCCACGGCTCGCCGGTCGCCGCGCAGCCATTGACGTCGCGCACGATATCCATGCTGAGTCTCTGCCAGGCGAATTTCACCAGCGGATCTTCGGTGCCCCCCATAATCATCGCCGGCTTGGGCTTGAGCTGCTTGGCATATTTCGCCGCCGCCGCCGACGGGGCGACCGCCGCCAACACCTCGCCCCGCGCCAGCCAGAGGAGATATGTAAAACCGCCGCCGTTGGAATGGCCAGTGGAATAAATCCGCCGGGCATCCACGGCATAATCCTGCTTGAGCCGCGCCAGCACGGCGTCGAAGAATTTGAGATCCCGATCCCCCTGATCGCCAACCGCCGCCTGCCAGCCGGGCTTCTCGCCATTCACGTCGGTCAACTGGCCGGGGGTATTCAGACCCTGCATGTAAACCACAATGGCTTCCGGCCATTGGCGTTCGAGGGCAAAGCTTTTGGCGGCCTGCCGCGCATTGCCGCCGTGACCATGAAACCCAAAGACCACCGGGGTGCGATTCGTGGCCGCTCCGGCGGGCACATAAATCCAGGCCGTGCGCGCCACCCCATCCACGGTAAAATTCAGGGTCTGAAAGCCGTCCACCGCCGCCGCGCGGAAGGTCAGACTCATCAATGCCAGCAAGCCAAATAACCAACGCCATTGTTTTTGCATACTTTTTGAGACGTAACTGACCGGGGAATGTTACCAGCAATCTGGCCCGGTCCAGCAGGCGCGCCGGTAAGCGAAAATAATGATTCATCAGAACGACCGGAAACATTACACTCCACGCATGACCATCCGCACTGCCCTGCCCACCGTCGCGCTGCTCGCGCTTTTCTTCACCCAAATCGTCCCGGCACCCCGCCTGTTCGCTGCGAACGCCGACAAACCGCAGTATTATGAGTTGCGGGTCTATACCACCAAATCGGAAGACCAGCAGCAGCGCCTCACCGCCTATTGGCAAAGCGCGGCTATTCCCGCCTACAACCGGCTGGGCAGCCGCCCGATCGGCGTGTTCACTGAGAACAAAGAAACGGCAACCAACCAGATTTTCGTGTTTATCCCGTATGATTCGGCGGAAGCGTTCGCCGCCCTGCCCGCCAAGCTGGGAGCGGACGCGGCTTACCAGCAGGCGGCGGCGGAGTATTGGAATGCGCCCAAAACCAATGCGGCTTACGAAAGCCTCCGCAGCTCGCTGCTCGTGGCGTTCGACGGCATGAAGCAGCTGGTTGTGCCGCCGCCGGAACCACGCCCGAACGTGTTTGAACTGCGCACTTATATCAGCCCCAGCGAAGGCAAAGGCTGGAATAAAATTCAGATGTTCGAGAGCGGTGAAATCACGCTGATGAAGGAAGTCGGGCTGGCCCCGATCTTTTACGGGCGCACGGTGGCGGGCGCGCCCATGCCGAGCCTGGTGTATCTGACTTGCGCCGAAGATCTGGCGGCGCACAAAAAACATTGGCAGAGCTTCGGCAACGGGCCGGTCTGGAAAAAATTATCGGCCGATCCGCAATACAGGGACAACATGAACGGCCTCCAAAGCCTGATGCTCAAACGCACCGCCGCCTCCCAGCTCTAGCGCCGAGCTGGGGACGAAGATTCAAGCCGTTTTCGCCCGGCGCACCAGGGATTGCCAGCCGATCACCCCCGTCAAAGCGGCAATGCCGGCGCAGACAAAATACGGCAGACTGGGCTGCGCCACAAATACCGCCCCGGCAAACAGCGGCCCGGCAATCCGGGCCAGACTGCCCGCGCCCTGCGCAATGCCGATGGTCGCCCCCTGCTCGTTCGCCGGCGTGAGATTGGAAAGCAAGCCGAACAGCGGCGGGCGCGTCAGGCCCGAGCCGATGGCGAGCAATGCCAGCACGCCGAGCAACGCCCACCAGGCGCCACTCTGGGCGCTGAAGAGCAGGCGCCAGGATAATTCCCCATGCTGGTGAATGTCGCCCTGCACGAACGGCATGAGCGCCAGACTCGCGCCGGTGATGAAGAGGCTCACGGCAATTAGCTTGCGCTCGCCAAACTTTTTCACCAGCCGGCCAATGGGGCCGCCTTGCACGAAGGCGCCCACGATGCCGCAATACATAAACAAGGTTCCCGCCAAATGCCGGGCGATGTGCAAATCGTCGGCCACCTTCAAATCCAGCCCGAAGTTGCGCGCGATGATCAGGCCGAGCGTCAGCTCAAAGCAGGTGAAACAAAAGGTGGCGAGAAAAAACACCACGACCAATAAACCGACCGTGGGCCGCTGCAGGGTATGTTTCCATTGCGCCCAATGCGTGCGGCGATCCACCGGCGCCGCCGCCGGGGTCCAACTTTCCGGCAGTATGAAGAAGGCGAGGATCAAATTGAGCGCACACAAGGCGCCCGCCACCCAGCCGGGGCCGCTTTCACCCAGCCAATCCGCACTGCGCCCGCCAATCCACGGGCCAAAGATGAACCCGAGACCAAACGCCATGCCGATGAGCCCCATCCGCTTGGACCGGTCTTCCGGCGGGGTGATATCCGCGATGTAAGACTGCGCCACGGTAATGTTCGCACCGCAGATGCCGGCAAAGACGCGCGAGCCGATGATCAGCCAGAGCGCCGTCGCGCCGGTGGATTTCGTAGCCAACGCAAACCAGACATAAGCCACCACCGACCCGGCGATGCTGATGAGGAGCACCGGCCGCCGCCCCAGCCGGTCGGACAACTGCCCCCACCACGGCGCGAAGATAAATTGCATGGCCGAAAACGACGCCATGAGCAGGCCGAGCTCCAGACCGTTGGCATGATAACTCTCCGCGTAGAGCGGCAACTGCGGCAGCACAATGCCGAAACCGACGAGGTCAATGAAGACGGTGAGAAAAACGACGAGCATCGAGGGCTTGCGATTCATATACAAATAATTCCGCCTAGTTTAGCCCCGAAAGCCAATCCGTCAAATTTGTTAGGCCCAGTGACCGCTGAAATCAGCTCCGAAGCGAGGCGGGGAATAATTTGTGAACAAATAGAGCAAGTTAGGCTTGTCCCGGAAATTTTTGTGGCGATGCTTTGCACCATGATTGATTCAGATGACAAAACGGGCGCCAGGTTCCGACCTTTCGAAGGAGCCTGGCTGGCCACGAATCCGGCCGGAGCAATTACCTGTGCAAAAGTCATCAATGGCAAACTGCTGATTCCGTATTCTTTCGGCGGCGAAGGTAAACTAACCGGGCATTATTATGATTCCTTGGTATGGAAAGGAGCCCTCTACTGTCGCTATGAGCATTTCGATTCGGCGCAGGCGGGAGTCATGTTTCTTTCCATTGGCCCGAATGAGACTTTGAAGGGTGGACGCTGGGCAAACGACCGACTTTCAGAAGCCGTTCGGCAAGATTATACTCACTGGAACGAATCCTTGCCCGGAATGCAACCGGTTGTGTGGGTGCGCGTCATCAAAACCAAAATTCCTCATTGGGCGGAAATATATTTTCAAGAAGACTGGCCAAACAAGGCATAACTCTATAGATCGAATGGCTCTCGCACTGAAAAATATACTTTATGATTGATTCCGTATCCGACCCGTTGGCCAGCGGCGTAGACACCGCCCCAGATTTCAAAAAGTCGCGCCGCCAGAAAGCGGCTCGCGGGGAAGCTCGCCCCCCAACCTTGGATCGATTGCCACCACATTCCATCGAGTGTGAGCAAGGCGTGCTGGGCTGTGCGCTGCTGGATCCGAATCAATGCATCGGCGAGTGCATCGAAAAGCTCAAGGACGACGGCAAAATGGCGTTCTACGACCTGCGCCACCAGACGATTTACGAGACGCTGACGGAAATGTTCAATGCGCGGGGGGCGATTGACCTGATCACGGTGCAGCAGAATCTGAAAGATCGGCAGCTTTTGGACCAAGTGGGCGGGATTGCCTATTTGAGCCAGTTGCAAGATGCGGTGCCGAGCGCGGCGAATCTGTCTTATTATCTTGAACATGTCCGGGAAAAATACCTGCTGCGGAAACTGATCACCACCTGCTCCGGCGTGGTCAGCAAGGTGTTTGATTATGAGGGCGAGGTGGAGGCGCTGCTGGATGAAGTGGAGAAGGAAATCCTGCGCGTGAATGAGTCGCGGGTGCAAAACGGGGTCCAACCCATCAATCACCTCGTGCATGAGGCGATTGCGACGATTGAAAATTATTTCGGGCGCAACGGCCAACTGGGGGGGCTGGCCACCGGTTTTACGGATCTGGACAGGATGACCGACGGCCTGCACGGCGGGGAAATGATCATTGTGGCGGCGCGGCCGTCCATGGGCAAAACGTCGCTGGCGATGAACATTGCCGAGCACGTGGCGCTCGAGCTCAAGTTGCCGGTGGCCGTGTTCAGCCTGGAAATGAGCGCGGCGTCCCTGATCCTGCGCATGATGTGCTCGCTGGCGCGGGTAAACCTGCGGAGCATCCGCGAAGGCTTCATGAGCGAGGCGGATTTCCCCAAACTGACCAGCGCGGCGGGGCGGCTCTCGGCCTCCAAGCTGTTCATCGATGACACGGCAGGGCTGTCGATTTTGCAGCTGCGGGCGCGGGCGCGGCGGATGCACCAGCAGCACGGCATCAAGCTGTTTGTCGTTGACTATTTGCAACTTTGCAATTCTACTGCGCGCCGGGCGCAGGAGAATCGGCAGCAGGAAATTGCGGATATTTCCAGCGGCATCAAGGCGCTGGCGAAGGAATTGAACGTGCCGGTGATCGTGCTGTCTCAGTTGAACCGCGAACTGGAGAAAGACAAGAGCCGCAAGCCGCGCTTGAGCGATTTGCGCGAGTCGGGTTCCATTGAGCAGGACGCCGATCTAGTCGGCCTGCTTTACAAGCCGGACTCCGGCGACGAGGAAGAGGGCAATGCCGTGGAAAGCGACGGCGTGCCGGTGAATTTCCTCATCGCCAAGCAACGCAACGGCCCCACGGGCGATGTCCATTTAACATTTTTAAAACCATACACGCGCTTCGAGAGCGCCGCAAAATTCAGCGATGAAGATGCCGCAGGCAGCCGATAAACAATGAAATCCATCCTTCGACCTTTGGGAGTGACCATGATCCTGGGCTGCGCGACCGCCGCGTGGGCCCAGAGCACGGGACCGAAAATTGAGCACGTGGCCATCAAGTTCATCGGGCCCGCGACGGTCAGCGAAGACTACATCCGCTCCAACATCAAGCTCAAGGACGGCGCGACCTACCTGCCCGGACTGACGCAGGATGACGTGCATGCCCTCTACGGCACGGGGCAGTTCTACAACATCCGGGTCGCGGTAGATCAGTCGGCCGACGGCAACGTGATGCTGACCTACATCATCCAGGTTCGCCCGCGAATCACCGACATCAAACTCGAAGGCAATCGCAAGCTAAGCGATTCGAAGCTGAAGAAAAAAATCACCGTCAAGGCCGGCGAGCCGCTGGACGAGCAGAAGCTGTTCTCCATCGTGCAGGAGATCAAAAAGGTCTACGAAAACTACGGCTACACCGATACCAAGGTGAAATATGTCCTCAATATCGAGGAAGTGACCGGGCACGGCAGCGTTACGTTTCAGATCGAGGAAAGCCCCAAGGTCAAGATCACGGACGTGCAATTCCCCGGCGCCACCGCCTTTCCCCAAAAGGAACTGCGTTCCGAGGTCAAGACCATGCGGCGCTGGGCGTTTTCCTGGCTCACCGGCAGCGGCTACTTCAAGCAGGAAGAATTTGACGGCGACCGCGACCGGTTGAGCAACTTTTACCGGAACCACGGCTATCTAGATTTTGAAGTGCGGGACACCAAGCTCGAACACCCGACCACCAACAGCCTGAACGTGCAATTTTACGTTTATGAAGGCCGGCAATATAAAGTTGGCGCGGTCAGCATCACCGGCAACAAAATTTTCACCGACGCGGAAATTCTCGCCGGCTTGCAGACTGTGCATGCCTACAAACATTCCAAGGCCAAGCTCGGCCCCCACGCCCTGCCGATGGATGCCGGCGATGTGTTCACCCCCGACGGCCTGGCCAAAGACACCGAAGCCATCGAGGATCTCTACGGCAGCAAGGGCTATCTGGAAATCGCCGAAGGCCAGGCGTTGCGCGTGCTGCGCGTGCCCAACTTGGAAAACGGCACCATGGATCTGCAATTCCAGATCGAAGAAAGCCAGAAATCCTACACCCAGAAAATCGAAATCCGCGGCAATCTGAAAACCAAGGATAAAGTCCTCCGCCGCGAACTCGCCATCTCCCCCGGCGACGTGCTCGACATGGTGCGCGTGAAGGTGAGCAAGCAACGCCTTGAAGGTCTGCAATATTTCAGCAAGGTGGACCTGCGCCCCGAGCCCACCGAACCGCCAATTCCCGGCCGGAAAAACCTGATCGTCAATGTCGAGGAACAGAATACCGGCAACTTCACCGTCGGAGCCGGATTCAGCTCCGTGGATGCGCTCGTCGGCTACGCGGAAGTGACGCAGGCCAATTTCGACCTGCTGCACCCACCCTATT
Organism: uncultured Verrucomicrobia subdivision 3 bacterium; assembly: GCA_903842235.1. Taxonomy (GTDB): domain Bacteria; phylum Verrucomicrobiota; class Verrucomicrobiia; order Limisphaerales; family UBA11358; genus UBA11358. Next base: position 30,617 of record CAIMLG010000277.1, on the reverse strand, counting down.
TCACCGGCGGCGGCCAGAAGATTCGCGTGCGTCTCCAGCTCGGCACCAAACGTCAGGACTACGAAATTTCATTTGTGGAGCCGTGGTTCTTGAACCGCAAACTTTCCTTGGGCGTGGATCTCTACCGCCACCAACTCAATTACGAAAGTCCCAATAACCTCTACGACGAAACCCGCACCGGGGCCAAAATCAGCCTCACCCGCGCCCTCGGCAGCGATTTTCTCATCGGCAGCCTCAACTATACGGCGGAACAGGTCGGCATTTCGCTGAACCCCACCAACGGCGTTCCCATCCCCTTCGCCATTAGCGACGAGGCCGGCGATCATTTTTATCAACGCCTCGGCGGCTCGCTTGCCTACGACACGCGCAACAGCACCCAGCTGCCCAACCACGGTCAGCGGAGCGTGCTTTCCGGCGAATTTTCCGCCGGCGACAAGAATTTCTATAAACTGGAAGCCACCTCCTCGTGGTATTTCCCCGGCCTGTTCAAAGGCCACGTCATTGAAGCCGGTGGCCGCGCCGGCGTAGCCGACACCGTGAGCGGCGGCGATGTGCCGTTCTACGACCGCTTTTATTTGGGCGGCCTCTACTCGATGCGCGGCTATAAATTCCGCAACGTCTCGCCGCGCCAAACCGACCCATTCTCCGACGAGCCGATTGGCGGCGACACCTACTGGTTTGGCTCCGTGGAATACAGCCTGCCCATCTTTGAAAAGGACGGCGGCGTCAGCCTGCGCTTCGCCATGTTTTACGACATTGGGGCCGTGGCGGCTGATCCCTACAGCTTTTCCTCGGCCTACAATGACAACTGGGGCTTTGGCCTGCGGCTGAACATTCCGCACCTCGGACCACTCCGGCTTGACTACGGCATCCCCATCACCCACGACAGCTATAACAACGGCGGCAGCCAATTCCAATTCGGCGTAGGCTACGAACGCCCCTTCTAGACTCAATCCGGTTTTTGCCCCGGCATTTTATGCTGGCGCGACCGAAAAAATCTGCTTTCTTAATGACTCATGAAAAAATTACTACTACTGGTCCTGACCGTCGCGTTGCTGGCGACGACAACCTTCTCCGCCAGCGCGCAAACCAAGGTGGCCAGTGTGGACATGAAAAAATTGTTCGATGGCTTTTGGAAAACCAAGCAGTCCCAGGCGGCCCTCGAAATCCGTAAAGCCGACCTGCGCAAGGAAGTAAAAGACATGTCCGAAGACTTTGCAAAAGGCCAGGTCGAATACAAACAGCTGCTGGATCAGGCCGCCGATCAGGCCCTCTCGGCGGACGAACGCGACAAGCGCAAACAGACCGCCGCGGACAAGGCCAATGAACTCAATAAATTGAAAGGTGCCCTGGATCAGTTTCAGCGCCAGGCCGAGACCCAGCTCGCCGATCAGAGCCAGCGCATGAGCAGCAATTTGATCGTCGAAATCCGCAAGGCGATTGCGGACAAGGCAAAAACGGGGGGCTATGCCATGGTTATGAATAGCGCTGCCATTGAAGTGCTTGTCTTCAATGACGGCAGCACGGACATCACTGATTCGGTGCTGACCCAGCTCAATGCCGGCGCGCCCATCGACGTCGTCAAGCCCGCCCTCATGCCCCTCAATCTCAGCACCAACCTGCCGTAAGCAGCGTTTTAACTGAATTTGCTGCTTGCTCCACCGGGCGCGAATCAGTAAATTTCGCGCTCTTTTTATTAACAAATTGATTTATGCGACGCCCCAAAGGTATCAAGACCAAAAAATCCGTGGCCAAGCGGTTTAAAATCACCGCCACCGGCAAAGCCATCCGCTTTCCGGCCGGCCGCCGCCATCTGGCCCAATCCAAAAATGCCAAACGCCTGCGCCGGCTCGGCAAAGCGCAGGTCGTGGACAAAACCGACCTATACCGCATCACCCAGAGCCTGCCTTTCAGCCACCGCGGCTGATTTAACCGACCCCATTTAACACCGAACTACAATGCGCGTTACCAACTCCCCCGCTTCCCGCAAACGTCGTGGAAGAATGCTGACAGCCGCCAAAGGCTTCCGGCTCAAACGTTCCAAACTCTACCGCTATGCGTCCGATGCCGTGGATCACGGCCGGGTTTACGCCTACCGGGACCGCCGCACCAAGAAGCGCAACTACCGCTATCTCTGGCAGGCGCGCATCAACGCCGCCGCCCGCGTGGCCGGCATCACCTACAGCCGGCTCATTGAGGGCTTGATCGCGGCCAAGTGCGAATTAGATCGCAAGATCATTTCCGATCTCGCGGCGACCGACAATGCCGCGTTCCTCGAAATCGTGAACATCGCCAAGAACGCACTGAAGTCCAAGCCCGGCGCGACGCTGGCCAAGGCGTAAGCGATTTAATAAATCCTTCTCGACGGGCGACCAGCGATGGTCGCCCGTTTTTCTTTTCTTCCACCCGCCATCCGCTATCCTTACCCCTCAAATCTATGGGATTTCTGAACGATATTGAGCCACTGAAACAGACGGCCTTGACCGAGTTTAAAAACGCCGCCGACCTCGCCGCCTTGGAACAGACCAAAGGCGCCTGGATCGGGCCAAACGGCAAGTTCACCGCGCTAATGAAACAGCTCGGCACGCTCTCCAAGGAAGAAAAGCCCGCCGCCGGCAAACTCATCAACGCTGCCAAAGTGGAGCTCGAAGCCGCCCTTGGCGCATGCCGCGAAGCCTTGGAGCTGAAAGCCGCCCTGCCGAAGGAACCGACCGACTTCACCGCGCCCGGACGCCGCCGCACGCTGGGCAAATTGCATCCGCTCACCCAAGTGACCGACGACATCGTCCGCGCGTTCCGCAAGATCGGCTTCGCCGTCGCTGATGGACCAGAGATCGAGGACGAGTATCATTGCTTCGATGCGCTGAATACTCCGGCAGATCACCCGGCGCGTGACAGCCAAGACACTTTTTATATTGCAACCAACGCGGGAGCAGTTTCTCCCTCTCCTGGGGAAGCAGCGACAGCGGCAATGGCGGGCGAGGGCGGACGTTCCTCATTATTGCGGACTCATACCAGTTCCGTCCAAATCCGCGTGATGGAAAAACAGCCGCCGCCCGTGCGCATCATCGTGCCGGGACGCGTATATCGCCGCGACAACGCCGATGCCACGCATAATCCCACCTTTCACCAGATCGAGGGGCTTTACGTGGACAAGAACGTCACCGTCGGCGACCTCAAGGGCACGGTGGAATTCGTCTTCCGCGAACTCATGGGCAGCGACGTGAAGATTCGGTTCCGCCCGCACTATTTCAGCTACACCGAGCCAAGCTATGAGATTGACTTCACCAACGCGCTCGTCAAGAAGATGGGCAAGGACTGGCTGGAGATCGCCGGTTGCGGCATGGTGCATCCGCAGGTGTTCGAGACCGTTGGCTACGATCCCGCCGTCTGGACCGGCTGGGCGTTCGGCTTCGGCATCGAACGCATCGCCATGCTCCGCTACGGCATCAATGATATCCGCCTCTTCTACGAAAACGACGTGCGGTTCTTGAAACAGTTTTAACATTGCATTGAACATGCCTGACATTTCACCAGAAATTGCTGACCTTTTCCGGCAAAAGATTATGGCGCGCTCTGGGGAAGAATACTTTATAATGGGAGTGAGTTCATTTGAAGCCGCGCGTGAAATGGCGCTGGCCTCGCTGCCCGCCGGGCTTGCGCCGGAAGAATTCAAACGCCAGCTTTTCCAACAACTCTATGGTCAACGCGGCCAGCTTGATACCGCCATGGTCCGCAACGGCAGCAACGACATCCCCCTCTTCCACGAAGATGACGCGCGGTTCTTGAAACAATTGTAATCCGGCATTCGAACTAAAAGAAATTTCAGCAAATGAAAGTCACCCTTAACTGGCTCAAACAATACGTTGATTTCAACTGGTCGTCCGAGGAATTGACAGAGCGGCTCACCCTGCTCGGTCTCGAAGTCGAGGGCGTGCAGAAGATTTCCGCCACCTTCGAGGGCATCGTCGTGGCGCAGGTCGTCACCCGCGACAAGCATCCCAACGCCGACAAGCTCTCCGTCTGCCGCGTCAATGAAGGCACGGGCGAACGCCAGATCGTCTGCGGCGCGCAGAATTTCAAGGCGGGCGACAAAGTGCCGCTCATCCTGCCCGGCGCGTCGCTGCCCATGAAGCCTGGCGACAAGGATCCGTTCACCATCAAGATCGGCAAGCTTCGCGGCGTCGAGTCACACGGCATGATGTGTTCGCACGAGGAACTGCTCCTCGATCCCGAAGCCATCGGCCACAAAAAAGAAGACGGTCTGCTGATCCTGCGCACGGACGCCAAGGTCGGCCAGCCCTTCGCCGAATATCTCGGCCGCAGCGGCAGCGATGTCGTTTATGATCTCGAAGTCACGCCGAACCGGCCGGACCTGAACAGCGTCCTCGGCATCGCGCGGGAAATCGCGGCGCTCACGGGGAATCCGCTGAGAATTCCCGAAATCAAACTTGGTGAGGCGAGCGTCCCCGCGAGCAGCGAACTGGTCGCGAGCCGCATCGAAGACGCCGAGCTTTGCCCGCGCTACACCGCCCGCGTCATCAAGGGCGTGAAGATCGGGCCCAGCCCGGCGTGGTTGCGCGATACGCTGGAAAAAGTCGGCATCCGCAGCATCAGCAACGTCGTGGACGTGACCAATTTTGTGATGATGGAAAGCGGCCAGCCGCTGCACGCGTTTGATTTTCATCTCATTGCCAAGAGCGCGGATGGCAAGCCGACCATTGTCGTCCGCCGCGCCGCGGCCGGTGAGAAATTCAAGACGCTCGACAATCAGGAGCGCACGTTGACGAGCGAAATGCTGTTGATTGGCGACGAACAGAAAGGCATCGCGCTCGCCGGCGTCATGGGCGGCGCGAACACGGAGATCAACGACCAGACGGTGGATGTGCTGATCGAGAGCGCCTATTTTGCGCCGGTGAACATCCGCCGCACCAGCAAGCAGCTCGGTTTGCGCAGCGAATCCAGCTACCGGTTTGAACGCGGTGCGGACGTGGGCATCTGCGACTGGGCGAGCCGGCGCGCTGCGCAATTGATTTTGGAAACCGCGGGCGGGCAATTGGTGGACGGCGTCGTGGACGGCTATCCCTCCCCTCCCCCGCCCAAGACGCTCACCTTACACTTCGCCAAGTGCAAAGACTTGCTGGGCATCGGTATCTCCCATGCCGATCAAGTCGGCTTCCTCTCCCGCATGGGCCTGAAGGTCACGCATCAGGAGCCCGGCGAATGCACCTTCAGCCTGCCCACCTGGCGCGTGGATTTGAAGCGCGAAGTAGATTTGATCGAGGAAGTCGGCCGGCTCTATGGCGTGGAAAAAATTCCGTCCACGCCGCCGCGGGGTGAGCACGGCAGCAATGAATTTGACACCGTTTACGATCAAATTGCCGAGGCCCGGCGCATTCTCACCGGGCTCGGCTTAAATGAGGCCCAAGGCCAGACTCTGATTGGCAAAGCGGAAATCCGCAGCCATCCGCCCGAAGAAGTCATCGCCCTGGCCAATCCTTTGAGCAGCGACATGGATGCGCTCCGGCCCAGCCTCTTGCCCGGCCTGATTCACTCGCTGCGCCATAATGTCAGCCGCAAGAATTACGATGTGGGGCTGTTTGAAATCGGCCGGGTGTTCTCCAGCGTGAACGGTCAGACCAAGGAGAATCGCAGCGTCGCCCTCACCCTCACCGGCCAGCGGGCGCTGAATTTCTGGAGCGGCGATGACCGCGATGCGAAGGCTGACGCCGCCGATCTGAAGGGGCTGGTTGAGGAATTCATTGAGCAATTCGGCCTGCGCGGCGCGCAGTTCGGCAAGCGCGCGGGAAGCACTTCGCTCTTCCTCGAATCCGCCGCCGTCACCCTCGGAGGCAAGCTGCCGCTGGGCGAACTCGGCCAGTTGCTGCCCACGCTGGCCAAGAAATACGACCTCCGCGACGCGGTTTTCCTGGCGGAATTCAACCTGGACCAACTGCTGGCTAAGCGTAATCCGGTCAAGGCGTTCAAAGCCTTGCCGCAATTCCCGTCCAGCCGTCGCGACGTGGCCATGCTGGTGCCGGAAGCCGTGACCCACGACGCCGTGTTGCAAGCCGTGAAACAAGCCAAGGCTGCGAATCTGGAATCTGTCGAACTGTTCGACGTGTTTCGGGGCAAGTCCGTGCCGGACGGGCAAAAGAGCCTGGCTTACGCGTTCACCTATCGCGCCGCCGACAAGACGTTGACGGAAGCGGACGTGAATAATGCCCACGGCAAAGTTTTGGAAACGTTGAAGACAAACTTGAAGGCAGAACTGCGGGCCTGATTTACGGGTGATTTCCGGATGGTAGGGCGACGCGGGCGGGTCGCCAGGGAGGGCTGAGCAGCAGGTCAGCCCTCCCATATCGGCTTACGCCTCCACGCCCAGCGGCGGCATGGGGCAATCCAAAGTATCCGCCACGGCCCGGAGCAATTCGGCCTCGCCCTCCAAAATAACGCCGTCCGCGCCGACGACGCGGGCGCAGGCTTCCAACAGGTTTTTTTTGATGATCGGCACGGCGAGCATCAGCCGGTTGAGCGCGGTGTCAAGCGCCTCCACGCCGCACTGTTCGCGTGGGAGCAATCCAGGCAGCAGGTTCACCGGCGCACGGAGAAACGGGGCCCCGGCGGCGAAGGACTTTTGGATTTCCCCGGCATTCTCGCTGCCGACTTGGGCCAGCGCGGATAAAATGACCGCGCAGTCGGGCACGAGCGGCTTGAGCGTGTAAAACTGCACGGTGGCCGGACGCACATGGCTGAACTTGGGGCCGAGGTGATGGAAGACAATCTTCTGCAGCACGAATTCAAATAGCTCAATCTGGTCATCACTGGCGATGAGCCATTCCACCATTTTTGAAAATTGCTCGAACTGCTCGGCGGTGAGGTTGCGCAGCGCGCCGATGGCCAGATTGACGAGGGGCAGCCGCGCACGCTTGGCCACGGCGGTAACATCGGGATAGAGCGCCGTGGTTTTGGCGGCGACGGAATCACTGACGCGGCTTTTGATTTCTGCGAGCTGTTCTGCCCGGTGACCATCATCATGGCTTAACAGCAACGCGTAAATCAGGGTCGTGGCGTCCAGCGGCTCACGGGCGGTCGCGCGGAGGTTTTCCGGCATCGCCTCGCGCATCGCCTCGGCATATTTCAGATGCAACGGTGTGGGATTGCCGAGATGCGGCATGACGGCCTCCGAGTGGATGACCGGCAGGCGCGTGGTTTCCCCGGCGATCACGGCTCCCGTGAGGATGCCCCCGAGAATGTGCGGCATAGGCGCCTGGTCATGTTTCAATTCCGAAAGGGCGGCGCGCTTGACGGTTTCAAATTGCTCCGCCTTGAGCGGCGGAAAAATGCCGTCCCACGCCGGATCAATCGCGTGGATGCGGTCGGGAATCGGCGGATGCGTGGCCAGCGCACCGAACATGGATGATTTCAGGCCGTTGCCGAAAAACATGTGGCAAAGGTCGGGCGCGTGCTCGGATTCCAGCTTGGAACCGTAGCTGTAACGGCCGATCTTTTGCAGCGCGCCGGAAAGTCCGCCGGGATTGCGCGTGAACTGAACTGACGAGGCGTCCGCCAGAAATTCGCGCTGGCGGCTGACCGCAGCCTGGATGAGCCGGCCAAAGAAAACGCCGATGGCACCGAGGATGATTAGGGCAATGCCGAGGAGCGGCAGCGGATTTTTATCGCGGCTGCTGCTGCTGCGGGCGTAAAGCAGGATGCGTCCGATGGTGGCCAGGCAGAGCAGACCGAAGATGATGCCGATGAGCCGGAGATTCAGACGCATGTCGCCGTTCATGATGTGGCTGAATTCATGGCCGATGACGCCCTGCAATTCATCCCGCGAAAGGAGTTCGATGCAGCCACGCGTCACGCCGATGGCGGCGTCGCCGGTGTTGTGGCCGGCGGCGAAGGCGTTGACAGCCGGTTCCCGATCCAGCACATAGACCTGCGGCATCGCCACGCCGGAGGCGATGGCCATTTCCTCGACGACGTTGAGCAATTTGCGCTCGTTCGGGTCGGTGGTGTTTTGATTCACCAGCCGGCCGCCCATCAAGGTCGCCACGGCGCTGCCGCCGGCGGAAAGCTCGTTCGTCTTGTAGGCACTGCCGATGAAGATAACCGCCAGCACGCCTAGGGTGGCGCCGATAAAAACCTTTGGGTTCCACAGCAGAAGCTGCACCGGGGCGGCATCGTAGCCGTGATGCTGTTTGGCCTGAACTCCGGCGAAGACGATCAGCGCAATGAAATACACCGCCGCGATGAGCAGCACCACGGCCAGAGCGAAGTAAAGCACCAGCCACTTGGTCCGGCGGCGGGCCTGGTCTTGTCGTGCGAAGAAGTCCATGAAGATTTGCGGGATTTACGTTTTGCGATTATTTAACGGCGCGCAAATCGCAAATTGCCAGCTCCCTCAAAAGCTCATGAGAAGGAAACTTTCGGCGCGACCTTTTCCTCCGGCTTGTCCACGACGAACAATTCGGCCGCCGCGAAGTTGAACATGCCGGCGATCAGATTGCTCGGGAAGACTTCGCGATTGGTGTTGTAGGTCATCACGGAATCATTGTAAGCCTGGCGCGCAAAGGAGATTTTGTTTTCCGTGGAGGTCAGTTCCTCGGTGAGCTGCATCATGTTCTGGTTGGCCTTCAGGTCGGGATAGGCTTCAGAAACCATCATCAGGCGGCTCAAGGTGCCGGCCAGGCCGGTTTCGGCGGCGGCGAGATTCTTCATGGCCCCGGCATCGCCGGGATTGGCGGCGGCGGCTTTGGACGCGGCATAGGCGATGTTACGCGCCTCGGTCACGGCTTGGAGCGTGCCGCTTTCATGCTTCAGATAGCCCTTGGCGGTCTCCACGAGGTTGGGGATGAGGTCGTAACGGCGCTTGAGTTGCACGTCAATCTGCGCGTAGGCGTTTTTATACCGATTGCGCATGGTGACGAGCTTGTTGTAGATGCCAACCACCAAGCCGCCGACAATCAGGGCGACCAACACCAAGCCACCAAGCACAGCAATTAAAAGGATTCCAGAAGTCATAATATTTCTTTCGTTTAGTTCCCTCACAGTTTTACCGAATCACGCCATCGGGCAATGATAATTTCCAAGATAAATTGGAATCCCTTCACGGCACGACTTCCACCGGCAGGCCGATCCACGCCAGTTTGAGCAGATATTCCGCATCCCAGTTCGCCAGCCGGAAGCAGCCGTGTGATTCCGTGCGGCCGACCTGTTCCGGCACCGGCGTGCCGTGAATCCCATAACCCGGCTTGTCGAGGCCGATCCATGCCACCCCCACGGGATTGTTCGGACCGGGTGGCAAGATGAGCTTGTGACCGATGGCTTGGGCCTCGGGCGATTCGGGAAACACGGCTGGATCAAAAGTGTAGTTCGGATGCGGGGCGACGACGGCCACCCGCAGTTTACCCACCGGCCGTTTCTCCACGCGCGCCGCGATGCTGCAAGGGAAATGGGCCAGCAGATTGGTAGCCGGATCAAAGGCCTCCAGATATTTGCCGGCCAGATGAATCACCACCAATGCCGCCTTGTCCGCGGGTTCGGGATAGGTCACCTCGGGAATCTTCATGACCGTGCCTGCGGCGACATTGGTCCAATTGACTTCGGGATTCAGTTTTTGCAGCAGCAGCGGATGGGCGTGCGCCTTTTCCGCAAGCAATTCCAGAATGCTTTCGTATTCCAACGCCATCTGTTCCGACTTGGCGAGCCAGGTCTTACCCAGCGGCTGAAGCCGCGCCAGATCATTGGTCGTCACGGTATAAGTCAGCAGCAACGGTGCCTCCAGCAGGAGCAGCGACCGGGTGTTTGTGTCCAGCTGGCCGCTTACAGAAACTTGTTCGGCCCGCTGAAACGCTGCGATGGCGGCCCGGGTTTGCAAACCGATGGCCCCGTCGATTGGGCCAGGCGAAATCGCCCGCCGCGCGAGTGCGATTTGCACTTCAAAAGGGTCACGACCGGGGCGGGGAAATCCGCTCGCCACAACTGCCGGCAGCGCTGGCCGGAGCGGGCCAGCCACCGGCACAGCCACCAGATTCGTTTTTGATGGTTCCACTTTACTGGCAATGGGGCGCGGGCGCACCATCGGAGTGATTTTCTGGGCCGACTTTACCGCCGATTGTCGTTGCTTTGGCGGGCTCGGTTTCGAGGGATGCTTCTGCCGCCACCATAGCCCGCCCAGGCCGGCGAGCAGGGCCAGCAGCAGCAAGACCGCCAGAAAATCCCCGGTCCGGTGAGGGCCATTGGCCGGTTTTTTTTCCAGAAATGGCACAGGACTGTTAGGTCACATCCGCATCGCCAACCTCAGTGACCTTCACGCCGGCAAGCGCAGCACCGCATCCCCGATTAACCGGGCCGCGTTATCATATCCCATCAGGCTGGTATTGATGACCAGGTGGTATTTCAATGGATCGTTGATGTCGGCCTGAAAATAAGTTTTCAGGTAGCGGGCGCGCGCTTGTTCCTCTTCCAGGCAGAATCGTCGCGCCTCACCCGCCGTTTTGTGATCTTCGCGACTAATGCGTTCCACCCGCTCCTCCAGCGGCGCCACCAGCCGAACATGCAACACATGCGGGATGTTGGCGGTGACAATATTGCCGCCCCGGCCAATGAGAATCACCCCGCCCAGCTCCGCCAGTTGCAGGAGCGTCTCCGCCATGTGCTGCACCACGGTTTGCGTGGGCGGATGCACCCCGAAAATATCAGCCAGCGTGTCCTCGATCTGCGACGCCCGGTCTTCCGGCAGGAACTGGGCAAGATACTTCGGAAGTTTGTGATCGGCGAGCACCTTATCCATCAGTTCGCGGTCGAAAATCGTCCATTTGACGCCGGGCAACGGCACGTGCTGCTGCAAGTAGTTCGCCAGCTTTTCCGCCACATGCACCGCGCCGCAGCCCGCCTGGCGGGAAATGGTGACGGCGCGACGAACCCCCGCCGGCACCTCGGTCTTGGCGGACGGAGCGGTCTGGCTGTTAACAAAGGAAAGGCAACTGTCCAAACTGGCATTAATCATAGATCACCTCATGGTTTTGATTCACCTTACGCCTATGCGCTGTAAAGATTCAAGCGCGAAAGGCTTGCCGGCAAATTTTCCCCGCTCAGCTCAAGCTTCCGCCCGCGCCAGCCAGGCGGTGTAGGCTTGGGCGATTCGGCCAATCAGGGGCGAACTGCCCACTGGCAGACCATCCAAACTCGCGACTGGCACCACGCCCCAAACGCTTTGCGTGACAAAAACCCCCTCAGCGGCCACCAATTGATCCGGCTTGATCGGGCACACCTCGGTTGCCAGGCCAAGCGTCAGGCAAATTTCCAACACCGTCGCCCGCGTGATGCCCGGGAGCGCGCCTTGCTCCGCCGGCACCGTGCAAATCTTCCCGTGCGCCACCCAAAAAACATTGCCGCCCGCCGTCTCCGCGACTTCGCCGTTCGTGTTGAGCAACAAGGCCTCGTCGGCCCCCTGCTGTTCCGCCTCCGCGCGGGCCAACACATTGAGCATCTTGCTCGTCGTCTTGAACGTCGCCAGCGCATCGCCCGCCGGAATCCGCAGGGCGGAGGTGATCATCCGCCACGCCGGCGGGTCACTGGCCAGCGTCGGCGGCAGCGGCTGCAAGGTCATCACCAGCGTCGGCTGGTTCGCCCCTTTGGGAGAATAACCGCGCCCGCCCGGACCGCGCGTCAGCGTCAGCCGCAGCACCGCGTCGGAAACCCCATTTTCTGCAATCAACCGGGTCGCGAACGCATCCAGTTCCTGAAGCGTGAACGGCAGCCGGATTTGCAGAAACTCCGCCCCGCGCGCCAAACGCTCAAGATGCTGCGCCAGGCGGAAGGGTTTGCCGCCCGCCACCCGCACGGTTTCAAACAAGCCGTCGCCCAGCAGAAAGCCCCGGTCGCTCACGGGCACGACCGCTTCCGCCTCCGGCACAAACTTTCCATTGAGAAAAACCAGCATGAAATCAGTTCCTGATGCCGCCTCAATTACCCGAAGCGCCGCCTTTCCGCGAGCGGAAAATCAGGGCCAAGGACCGGAATCAGGAAAGCCTTCCTTCGCCGCTTGGCGGGTGGGCGTGAAAATAGTTGGAAAAAGATTGTCCGGTTTCCGTCAAAACCGGCATTTATAGGTGAATGCAAGACTTGGACGACCTGACGCTGCTGCGCGAATACGCCGGGCGCGATTCCGAAGCCGCCTTTGCCGAACTCGTGGCGCGGCGGGTGGACCTGGTTTACTCGGCGGCGCTGCGGCAGGTGCGCGATCCGCACCGGGCCGGCGAAATCACGCAGGCCGTGTTCACCCTCCTCGCGCAAAAGGCCGGGCGCATTCCCGACCAGACCATCCTGGCCGGCTGGCTGTTCAAGACCACGCGCTTTACCGCCATCGCCCAGACGCGCGAACTGGCCCGCCATGCCTTGCGGCGGGCCACCCTGGAAAAGGAGTTATCCATGCACGCCGAACCGTCCTCTGCCCCGACCGATCCGCTCTGGGAAAAAATGTCGCCGCTGCTCGACGAGGCGCTGGCCTCGCTGGGCGAAACCGACCGGCAGGCCGTGCTGCTGCGCTTCTTTGAAAACCAATCGCTGGCGGAAGTTGGCCGCCAGTTGGGCACCGGCGAGGACACTGCGCGCAAACGCGTGAGCCGCGCGCTGGAAAAACTGCAACGCTATTTCAGCAAACGCGGAGTGAGTTCCACCACGGCCATTTTGGCCGGGGCGATCTCCGCGAACTCCGTGACGGCCGCACCCGCAGCGCTGGCAAAAACCATTTCTGTTCTCGCCGTGGCGAAGGGGGCGGCGGCCGGAACTTCAACTTTAACCCTTGTAAAAGGAGCTTTGAAAATTATGGCTTGGACAAAAATGAAAACGGCCGTGGTGGTTGGCGTGAACGTGTTGCTCGCGGCGGGAACTACCTCCGTAGTCATCAAATCAATGAATACGCACCAGACATATTCATGGCAGGTGCCGAAGGCTGATTTCAATGTATTATATGCTGCGTCAAAGCAAGTGAGGATTCTCCCCGCAAAGTATCCGAACGCTGACAGTGGTATGTGTGCCGAACGGCGCAGAGATAATAATATCAAGGTGCTGGGTATCAGTCAGACCGTGAGAGAGATGGTATCCGTTGCTTATCTCGGAGAACCGGCGCGAATGAAATTCCTGACCAGTGAGCCGCAAGGAAAGTATGATTACATTGCCAATCTCACCAGCGGCTCAGCCGAGGCGCTTCAGCGTGAAATACGAAAACAATTTGGCCTGGTCGCAAAAATGGAAAACCGCGAATCAGCGGTGTTGCTGCTTGTAAAGACCTCAAGTTCAGGAAATCTGAAGGTGAGCACCTCAATAAACCAGGAGGAATGGGGCATGAGCTTAAGGCCGGGAGGTCATCTCAGTCTGTTTCACGAGCCAGTTTCGTCGCTGGCCCGTTATTTGGAGCAGAAGTTTAAGCTGCCCGTGCTTGACCGGACTGGGCTCCACGAAAACTACGACCTCGCAGTTGATTGGGATGAGGCGGATTGGCACAAACCAAACCTCGACGGCTTAAAGCAGGCCCTCCTCGACCAACTCGGCCTGGAACTCATCCCCACCAACCTGCCTATCGAAATGCTCGTCGTCGAAAAGGTGAAATAGTTTCGCGCGGCCGGTCTGCCGGAGCAGCTTTCGGCAAAATGCCAGCTTAAAATCATCCCGCGAATTTTGCGGCTCGCCGCCGAGTGCCGCCAGGCTCCGGAGCGCCGTCCGGCGCGGCATCTTTGTAGAAAACCCGTTCTCAATCTTTCACCAACCCCGTCGGGGCGGCATCCGCGGCGAGTGTCAGCGCCGGCCTTGCCCCCAATCCGGCACCCCCGCCGATTACCACGCCGGGGGCCGATTGTATGGAACGGGAACGGAAGCAAACCCCGTGGGCAATGGCCCAACTCCCATGGAGACCTCTGCAAAAGCGGAGCGCGGCTCTGTGAGCCGCAGCCCGCCTCGTGGCCAATCCAGCCGCTGCGGGTCACAGACCCGCGCTCCGCATCCAAAAATGCGCCTTTTGCAGAAATTTCCCATGGGATTTACGCCAGTTCCCGTGGGAAACGCTCCCACCCTGATGGGAACTGCCTTGCCGCTGACAATTCCAAGGCAACGCCGATGGGGTTTGCTTTAACTCCCATGGGAAATGACCCAAACCCCAAGGGCGTTACGCCCATTCCCATGGGGTTTGGAGCAACTCCCATGGGAAATGCCCTGACTCCGCTGGGAACGGCTCCGGTGCCCATGGGAACTGCCGCAACCCCCATCGGCGTTACGCTGCCGTTGACAGTTTTGAAGCAACTCCCATTAGGAAAACCACAACTCCCATCAGCGTTACGGCAAACCCGATGGGAACGGGAGCAAACCCCGTGGGGTTTATGATAACTCCCACGGGAGTTGCTCCAAACCCCATGGGAAACCGAGCATTGCCCGTTAGGAAAATGCGGGGTTTGCTGGGGAAACCGGCAAAACCGGGTGGTTGGACACGAATTTCACGAATTTTCGCGAAGGGAATCCGGGGGTGGGGACGCACCGCTTGGGCCGTCCCCGCCCGCCGCGGAGCGCAGGGCGGAACCCGCGTGGTCAGCTACGCGTCTCGGCGAGCCGATCCCCCATTCCCCAGCGCCGTTAACCGAATTCATGCCGTAGGACCGGCGTCGCGCCGGTCTCTAACTTAATTTGCCCGGCTCAAACCCGAGATTTCCCGGGTCAGGTCAGGCGCACCCAACCGGGGACAAATTATTTTAAATGGAGACAGGCGCGACGCCTGTCCTACGCCGCGCATCGCCGCCAAACTGGCGAGTTGGACGGCATCGTTCTGCATAGGCACGGCATATTTGGAGCTTGGTTCGCGGTTTCCAGGCCTTCGCGTTGGGGCGTGAACAAAACCGGTAAAATTCTTTGTCCCCTTTTGGCCTTGGGCGGGCATGATTACGGTGAATGCCAGCCGACGACCTGCCCTTGCTCCGCGAATTTGCCGCGCGCCAGTCCGAGACCGCCTTTGCCGCGCTCGTGACGCGCCATGCCAGCCTGGTGTATTCCGCCGCCCTGCGGCAGGTGCGTGATCCGCATCTGGCGGAGGAAGTCACCCAGGTCGTCTTCATTTTGCTCGCCCGCAAGGCCGGCAGCCTCGCGCCCCAGACCATTCTGCCCGGCTGGCTGTATCAAACCACCCGCTACGTTGCGCTGGCGAAATGGAAACAAGAAGCCCGCCGGCAACAGCGCGAACAGGAGGCTTATATGCAATCCACCCTTGAGGCCAAGCCCGATGCCCGATGGGAACACCTGACACCCGTTTTGGATGAAGCCATGGCCCGCCTGCGTCCCGCCGACCGCGATGTGCTGGTGCTGCGGTTTTTTGAAGGCCGCACGCTGAATGAAGTCGCCACGGCCGTGGGCATCAGCGAAGAAGCCGCCAAGAAGCGGGTGAACCGCGCGCTGGAAAAACTCCAGCACTTCTTCCAAAAACGCGGCGTGGGCTCTACCGCCACCATTCTTGCCGGAACCCTTTCCGCCAACGCAGTTCACGCCGCCCCGGTGGGTTTGGCGCAATCCATGTCGGTGGTCGCCCTAACCAAAGGGGCGACGGCTTCGGTCTCAACTACACCCCTCATCAAAGGAGCATTGAAAATTATGGCTTGGACAAAAATGAAAACCGCCGCGGTCGCAACCGTGGCAATAATTCTGGCAACCGGCACCCCCATCGTCGTTCACAGGGTTCACCAGCAGCAGGCCATGGCTACGTTGTTTTCATCGACGACGCCCTTGTCCGCCAGCGACAACGCCAATTGGGAAAAGCTCACCGGCGCCGCGCCGGCGCAAGTGGCCAAGGCCTTTTTTGATGCGTGCGCGCAGGGCGATTGGGCGGTGGCGGACAAATATTGGCCCACCGATTCGCGCGATAAGAATTCCCCGGCGGGATTGCCGGAATCGTTCAAGCAGCGCTACGGTGGCTTGAAAATCGTCAGCACGGGCCAGCCATTCAAAGGCAAGATCAGCATCGCCAAGCTCGTGGCCTTGCAGCCCAATCTGCGCAGCCAGTTCAAATCGCTGGAGGGTGACATAGAGCCAGCCGGCATCTTTGTGCCCTACGAAATGCGCTTGAAAGACGGCAGCATTCGGAAATGGCAGTTGTCCGTCCGCTGCGACAATCCCGAGCACCGCTGGTATTATGATGGCGGAATGTGAGCCGCCGCCCGCCGGCGGGTGGGCTTTCATTTCCGCCCCAAGCGCCGGTGATTAGAAGTCGCAAAATGCGTTCAGGGTTTGCGGGAACTAAGCAGACCGGCTGGGAATTGTCACGGAAGTTTTATCCCCAGCTAGATTCAACGCCGCCAGAAACCCCCCCGCCTTGACCAGCGTCTCCTCGTATTCCGCCGCTGGATCCGAGTCGGCCACGATGCCGGCGCCGACGTTGAAGTGCGCCTGGCCGTCCTGGCAGACGGCGGTGCGGATGGCGATGTTCAACTGGCTTTCGCGGTTGAAGCCGAGATAGCCGATCGCCCCGCAGTAAGGCCCGCGCGCCACCGGTTCCAATTCATCAATAATTTCCATCGCGCGGAATTTCGGCGCGCCGGTGATGCTGCCGCCGGGAAAGCACGCGGCGAACGCGGCGAAGTGCGTGACATCCGCCCGCAGCCGGCCTTCCACGGTGGAAACCAAGTGCTGCACCTGTGCGAATTTTTCCAGCTTGGCCAACTCCGGCACCCGCACGGTGCCGTATTCGCAGACCCGGCCGAGATCGTTCCGCAGCAGATCGGTGATCATCACCAGTTCGGCGAGTTCCTTGGCGCTGCTCTGAAGCTCGTCGGCGAGCTGCGCGTCGCGCGTGGGGTCGGCGTCGCGCGGGCGCGTGCCCTTGATCGGGCGCGTGACGATGTGCGATCCGCTCAGGCGCAGGAATTGTTCCGGCGACGACGAGGCGAGAGAGAAATCCCCGCAATCCAGGTAGGCGGAAAACGGCGCGGGCGAGACGGCGGATAATTTCTGAAACAATTCCCAGCCCGCAGCGGTGGGGCGAGCGTCCCCGCGAGCCGGCGTGGCCGGGGGCCAGGCGACCGTCAACCGCTGCGAGAGGTTGACCTGATAAATATCGCCGGCCCGGATGTAGCGCTGGGCGCGTTCGACGGCGGCGAGGAATTCCGCGCGAGTGCGATTGGAATGTAGCCGCGTTTGTGAAAACGCGGCGGCTGCCGCCTTGCCTCCCGTCGGCGTTTTTACAAACGCCGCTACCGACGCCAGTTTCTCCCGCCAGAACTCCCGCCGCTCCCCTGCCCTTGCCTCGCTGCGCGAACCGTCGGCGTCCAGACCGGTGGAAACCACAGTGACTTTGCCGAGCTGATGATCGAAGACCACCAGGCTGTCGTAGAAACCCACGTGGCAGTCCGGCAGTTCCAGATCGTTGACGGCGCGGCGCGGCAGCTTGGGCTCCGTGAAATTCTTGAGATCGTAGCCCCAATAGCCGAACGCGCCGCCCAGCGGGAAAGGCAAATCAATTTCGTCCAGCAACTCGTAGCGCGCCATCAAGGCCTCGAGCAATTGCCAGGGATTGCCGAATTGAACGGAGCCGCCGTGGTCAAACGGCGGAATCCGCGAATTCCCCTTCGCGGCTACAATTTCGCAGCGCGAGCCGCCGGAGCGGAACGTGAGGAACGGATGCGCCGCGACGAAAGAATACCGGGCGGACGGCAAATCGAACTGCGCCGTGCGCAAGAGCACCACGCCCGGAACGCCCGCCAGCGCTGTCACCAGCGATTCCGGCGTATGACTGGTGGCGATCTCCTGAAGCAGCGGACGCATTTCAGGCAAACGCCTTGGGCAGCACGCCGGGCGTGCCGAGGCGACGCTCGTAATCGCGGATCAGCTCCACCACTTCCTCCGGATTGTCCGTGACGCACATCAGATCGAGGTCGGCGGGCTGGATGAATTTACTTTTCTGCGCCAGCTCTTTTTTCATCCAATGCAACAACCCTTCCCAGTGGTCGCGCCCGAACAGGATGATCGGAAATTGCGGGATGCGCTCCGTCTGCACCAGCGTGATCACTTCAAACAATTCGTCCAGCGTGCCGAAGCCGCCGGGCATATAGACAAAGCCCAGGCTGTATTTCACAAAGCACACCTTGCGCGCGAAGAAATAATGAAAGTGGATGGGCACGTTGGCGTATTTATTCCCGCTTTGCTCGTGCGGCAGCTCAATGTTCAGGCCCACGGATTTGCCGCCCGCCTGCTGCGCGCCCTTGTTGGCCGCCTCCATGATGCCGGGGCCGCCGCCCGTCACCACCGCCAGATTATGTTTCGCCAGCCCCTTGGCGATGGCCACCGCGGCGCGGTAATATTTATCGCTCTGCTTCGTGCGGGCGGAGCCGAAGATGGTCACCGCCGGGCCCACGTGCGACATCGTCTGAAACGAGTCCACAAACTCGGACATGATGCGAAAAATCCGCCACGGATCTTCCTGGATAAAACCATTGCCATTGCTCATGCGCCCACGTTAGACGGAATTGGCAACGGAGACAAGCGGGAGAAACCCGCAGCCCGCGCGGCGCGGAGCATCGCGGAAGCCGCCGCCCTTGCCTTTTGCTTCTGGCCCTGGCCCCGTCGCGGCGTAAAGGTTCAGGCCTAAAGGCCGTGACCTACCCGTTGCCCAGACTGGCGCGGCGGAATTGGCCGGGGGATTGGCCGCTGGCTTTTTTGAACGCCACGCAAAAGCTGTTGAGACTTTGATAGCCGCAACTGAAGGCAATGGTTTCCAGCTTCTCGGGCGTGTCGCGCAGCAGGCGCCGGGCGGTTTCCAGGCGCACCCGGCGGATTTCCTCGCCGGGCGTGCGCCCGATTTGCTGGGCAAACGCCACGTGCAATCCCCGGCGGGACATGGCGGAGGCTGACACCACATCGCCCACCTGAATCGGCTGATGGGCATGATCCCAGATGTAGCGCAGGGCGCGAGCGACGTTGGGATGCTGGATGGCCAGCAGATTACTGCTCTGGCGCGCGACGAGCACCTTGGCCGGAACGCGCTGCGGGCGCGCCGGAATCCGGCCGCCCTGCATCAGGCGGTCCAATCGGGCGGCGCCCTGGTAGCCGAGGAGCTCCAGGTTGGTGTCCACGCTGGAGATGGGAATCGCCATGGCGTCCGCCGCCAGGAGATAATTGCCAATGCCCACCACGGCCACCTGCTCCGGCACGGCCAGCCCGGCCAGTTCGCAGGCTTCCAAGGCTTCCAAGGCGTGCTGGTCATTGACGGCCAGCACGCCCAAGGGCTGGGCCAGGGGTTTCAGGGCATTGGCCAGCCAGCGCAGCCGGCGCTGCCATTCGCCGCGCCCGGACCGGTAATCGGGGCTTTGATGGCGGCGCAGCCACAGACACTTCAGCCCCGCCTGCTGGACGGCGCCGACAAAGGCCGTTCCGCGCTCGTCGTAGGCCCAATTGGCGGTGTCGCTGTAAAACACAAAGTGCTTCACCCGCCGGTCCAGCAAATGCGCCAAGGCCAGGCGCGCGGCATGATCGTGATCCTCCAACACGCGGGCACAGCGAAACCGGGGCCGGCGCAGGCTGAAATCCACCGTGGGCTGGCGGGCGGAGCGGACAAACCCGGCGAGGGCATCATCCGCGCCGAGCCAAGCCAGAATGCCATCGCCGTCCCACCCCCAGGGGATGACCCGCTCGCGGGCATAATTGGCGGAGAGCGACCAGCCGTGTTCCTGGGCATAGCGCTCAATGCCGCGATGGAGCCGGTAATCATACCAGCCCAAGGCGAGCAGCACGCGCTTGTGGCGTTTTTTCATGCGGCCAGCAGGTTGCCGTGCGATTGCCTTTTTTTCAAACCTTATTGCCAAAGCGCGGGGTGACACACCACCAGTCGTCGTCTACCATGGGGCACAAAACAATTCCCGCAGCGGGAGCACAACCATTTATGATCCATAATAACCTGAAGATTCCAGCCCAGGGCGCCCTTGATTTTCTTTCCCTCGGCGCGTTGGTAAACCGGCTGGATCCCGGCCTCATCCCGTTCCGCAAGGCGACGCATTGCGACATCCACGTCAGCGGCGGCGAATTCAACGTCGCCGCCAACCTCGCCGACTGCTTCCGCCTGAATACCGGCATTGCCAGCGCCATGGTGGATTATCCCATTGGCGAGCTCATTGCCGAGCGCGTGCGCGCGATGGGCGTGAAGCCGTTTTACAAACAATTCAAGCACGACGGCGTGCGCGGACCGAACATGGCCACGGTGTATTCGGATCGCGGCCAGGGCGTGCGCGCCCCCGTCGTTTTCTACAATCGCAGCAACGAAGCCGCCGGCCAGCTCAAGCCGGGGGACTTCAACTGGCCGGAAATTTTTGGCAACGGCGTCCGCTGGTTCCATAGCGGCGGCATCTTTGCGGCGCTTTCCGAAACCACCGGCCAAGTGATCATTGAAGCCATGAAGGCCGCCAAGGCCAGCGGCGCGATCACGTCGTTTGACTTGAACTACCGCCAGAAGCTATGGGACATCTGGGGCGGTCAGGACAAGGCCGTCAACGTCCTTGCGCGAATCGTCGAACACGTCGACGTGCTCGTCGGCAACGAGGAAGACTTGCAGAAAGGCCTGGGCATCGAGGGCCAGGATGTCGAAAGCAAATCCAAGCTCGACCCGAGCGCGTTCTACGCGGTCATCGAAAAGGCCACGCAGAAATTTCCCAAAATCAAGGCCGTCGCCACCACCCTGCGCGAAGTGCACTCCACCAACCGCCACACCTGGGGCGCGGTGGCGTGGATCAACGGCCAAACCTACCAGTCGCCGATGTGCGAGCTGGACGTGGTGGACCGCGTCGGCGGCGGGGACGGTTACGCGGCCGGCTTCTTCTATGGCCTGCTGGCCGGCGCCTCCGAGCAGGAAGCGGTGAACCTCGGCTGGGCGCACGGAGCATTGCTGACCACCTTCCCCGGGGACACGACCATGGCGACGGTTGAACAGGTCAAGGCCTTTGCCCAGGGCGGTTCCGCCCGCATCCAACGCTGATTCTATGCTGTATTTTGAGCGCGGCTCCGTCACAGATAAATTGTCCGCCGCCGATTTGCGCGCCGGACTTTTCCAAGCCCTGGAACGGCTCGGCCCGCGCAAGCGCGTGCTAGCCGTGCCGCCGGATTTTACGCGATTCCACTCGCACGCCGGGATGCTGACGTCGCTCACGCATGAATTTTACGGCGACAAGCTGACCGATGTTCTGCCCGCGCTCGGGACGCATTCGCCGATGACCCGCGCGCAGATTGCGGAAATGTTCGTAGGGGTGCCGGAAAACCTCTTTCGCGTCCACAACTGGCGCACCGGCATCACCACCGTCGGCGAAGTGCCGGCAGCGTTTGTCAAAGCAGTCTCGGCGGGCGCGGTGGATTTCCCCTGGCCCGCCCAGGTGGCCAATCTCGTCGCCACCGGCGGACATGACTTGATTCTTTCCATCGGCCAGGTCGTGCCGCACGAAGTCGTCGGCATGGCGAACTATAACAAAAACATCTTCGTCGGCACCGGCGGCGTCGAGGGCATCAACAAAAGCCACTACGTCGGCGCGGCGTATGGCATGGAGCGCATGATGGGCCGGGCGAACACGCCGGTGCGCAAGATTCTGAACTACGCCTCGGAACATTTCACGAACCACCTGCCGATTGTCTATGTCCACACCGTCGTCGGGCGGGGCGATGATGACAAGCTGGTCGTGCGCGGACTGTTTGTGAGTGACGACGCCTCCGGCTTTGACAAGGCGGCGGCGCTGTCGCTGGAAGTCAATTTCGAGATGCTCGCCGAACCTTTGAAGCAGGTCGTCGTTTATCTTGATCCAGCCGAGTTCAAGAGCACCTGGCTCGGCAACAAGGCCGTCTATCGCACCCGCATGGCGATGGCCGACGGCGGCGAACTCATCATCCTCGCGCCCGGCCTCAAGGAATTTGGCGAGGATCACGAGATTGACCGGCTCATCCGCAAATATGGCTATCGCGGCACGCCCGCGACGCTCGCGGCGGCCAAGGCCAACCCTGAACTGCAAAACAACCTGAGCGCGGCGGCTCATTTAATTCACGGCTCCAGCGAAGGCCGCTTCAGCATCACCTACTGCCCCGGCCACTTGACACAGCCGGAAATTGAAAGCGTCAACTTCAAATACGCCGACCTGAAAACCATGACGCAGCGTTACGATCCGGCGAAGATGAAGGACGGCTGGAACACGCTGCCCGATGGCGAAACATTTTTTTACATTTCCAATCCGGCGCTCGGCCTGTGGGCCTGCCGCAGCCGGTTTGAAACCTGATTTTTTCAACCATTTGCAAATCTTAACCTCGCAGAATTTAAGCAATATGAATATTCCATTTACCGTCAACCTGAAGGATCAAGTCGCGGTCGTCACCGGCGGCGGCGGCATCTTGTGCAGCACCATGGCCCGCGCGCTTTCCGCGTGCGGCGCGCGCATCGCCGTGGCGGATTTGAAACTGGAAGCCGCCGAAGCTGTGGCGGCAGAAGTCCGCCAGGGCGGCGGCACGGCCATCGGCGTGGCGTGCAATGTTTTGGATAAGGAAAGCCTGGCGGCGGCCAACGAAAAAGTGAAAAGCGAACTCGGCCCGGTGGATATTCTCATCAACGGCGCCGGCGGCAACCACCCCAAAGGCACGACCAGCCACGAATATCTACGCCCGGAAGATTTGTTGAAAACCAACAAGGATTTGATCACTTTTTACGATCTCGACCCGAAGGGCGTCGAGTTTGTGTTCAACCTGAACTTTCTCGGCACCCTGCTGCCCACCCAGGCGTTCACCCGCGAAATGGCCGGCAAAGGCAAGGGCGTCGTCATCAATATCTCGTCCATGAATGCGTTTCGTCCGCTCACGAAAATTCCCGCCTACAGCGGCGCCAAGGCGGCGGTCAGCAACTTCACCCAATGGCTCGCGGTGCATTTCTCCCGCGTCGGCGTGCGCGTCAACGGCATCGCCCCCGGCTTTTTTGTAACCGACCAGAACCGCAGCCTGCTCACCAAGCCCGACGGCTCCTGGACGCCCCGCGCCAACACCATTTTGGCGCATACCCCCATGGGCAAATTTGGCGCAGCCAGCGACCTGACCGGCACGCTGCTCTGGCTGGTGTCCGATGAGGGCGCAGGTTTTGTGACCGGCGTGGTGATCCCGGTGGACGGCGGTTTTGCCGCCTTCAGCGGAGTTTAACTAACGCATTCAGCCCTAAACTAAAATCTGAATGCCTGGAGGATTCGTGGACTTTTTTAGTTTCGCGACATTCAAACTGAAATAGACTTAAATAAATTATATGGAACCTACCGCTGACATCGCCTTGATTGGTCTGGCCGTCATGGGCCAGAATCTCATTCTCAACATGAACGACCACGGCTTCACCGTCGTGGCTTATAACCGCACCACCGAAAAGGTGGATCATTTTCTGGCCAACGAGGCCAAGGGCACCAAGGTGCTCGGTGCGCATTCCATCGAGGAAATGGTTGCGAAGCTCAAATCGCCGCGCCGCGTGATGATGCTGGTCAAGGCCGGCAAGCCGGTGGACGAATTCATCGAGCAGCTCATCCCGCACCTTTCGCCGGGCGACATCATCATTGACGGCGGCAACTCACTCTTTGAAGACACCAATCGCCGCACGAAATATGTCGAGAGCAAAGGTCTGCTCTACATCGGCACCGGCGTGAGTGGCGGGGAAGAAGGCGCGCGCAAAGGCCCGAGCATCATGCCTGGCGGTTCGCCCAAGGCGTGGCCATTCGTGAAGGATATTTTCCAAGCCGTCTCCGCCAAGGTGGACGGCGGCGTGCCCTGCTGCGATTGGGTCGGCGAAAATGGCGCGGGCCATTACGTCAAGATGGTCCACAACGGCATTGAATATGGCGACATGCAGCTCATCTGCGAAGCCTACAGCATCATGAAAAACGGTCTCGGGCTGAGCGCCGACGAGATGCATCAAGTGTTCGCCGAGTGGAACCAAGGCGAACTCGACAGCTATCTGATCGAAATCACCCGCGACATTCTGAGCACCAAGGACACGGACGGCGCGCCATTGGTGGACAAGATTCTGGATACCGCTGGCCAGAAAGGCACCGGCAAATGGACGGTGATCAATTCACAGGATCTCGGCATTCCCATCACGCTCATGGCGGAGGCGGTTTATTCCCGCTGCGTCTCGGCATTGAAGGACGAACGCGTGAAAGCGGCCAAGAAGCTGAAGGGCCCCCGCCCGGCGCTCACGAGCATCGCGGCCAATCCCGAAAAGAAAAAGGCGTTTATCGCCGACATCATGAGCGCGCTCTACGCCTCGAAGATCGTCAGCTATGCGCAGGGTTACATGCTCATGCGCGCGGCGGCCAAGGAATACGGCTGGAACCTGAACTACGGCGGCATCGCCCTGATGTGGCGCGGCGGCTGCATCATCCGGAGCGCTTTCCTCGGCAAGATCAAAGCCGCTTACGACAATAATCCGAAGCTCGCAAATCTGCTGCTCGACGATTATTTCCGGGGCGAAATCAAGAAATCGCAGAAAGGCTGGCGCAATATCGTGGCGACGGCGGCCAAAAAGGGCATCCCGGTTCCTGCCTTCGGCACCGCGCTGGCGTTCTACGACCAATACCGCTCCGCCGTGTTGCCGGCGAACTTGTTGCAGGCACAGCGCGACTACTTCGGCGCACACACCTACGAACGCGTGGACAAGCCCCGCGGCGAGTTCTTCCACACGAACTGGACCGGCCGCGGCGGCGCGACGGCTAGCAGCACTTACACCGTATAAACCACGGCTCCGAATTACCACGATTAGGGTTTTGGCAGACGGCTCGGGCTTGCGAAACGCAAGCATCCGAGCCGTTTTTATGATATCGACACATGTTCCAGCCGATTGTTAAAAAATCCGTTCGACTAGACGGAGGTTATGGTTGAAATGCCCCGGATGAACGGCTTTGATGTTCTGCAAACCCTGCTAACAGCCCGCCCTTTAAAACCCTTCCGGTAGTCATGCTGACCTCCTCCCGCGAAGAACGAGATTTGTTCCGCAGCTACAAATTGGGAGTCAATGCCTATGGGGTCAAGCCTGTTGATTGTCAAAATTCACAAGGCCGTGAAACAAATCGGGATATTCTGGGCGCCGATCAAAGAACTGCCGTCGAAATAAGGTTAGGCCAGGACACTGGCACCCCATCCTGCACCCAACGCTCACTTGGTGATTTTAAGGCGCAGCACGGTCAGTGAATTCGCAGGGAAAGTGTAGGGGAATTGCGGCGCGGGAATTTTCAATCGGGCGGTCTCCGGGGAAATCTTCTGGGGGTTAGTCAGACTGTTTTCATCCCGCCCGCTTCGGCCCGCCAAAGTAAACACCGTCGCCCGCGGGGCAATTTTCTTTGCGCCGGAAAAATCCAAATTCACCCCCGCTGGCGCATTGCCGCCATTGACCACCTTGAGAATCATTTCGCCCGTAGCGTTGTCCCGCGTGGCCGAAGCAAAGAGTTTTATGCCGTCGGGCGCGGTCAATTGCAGCGGCAGCGCCATGTCCCCCGCATTATTCGCAAACAGTTTCTGCACATAATAATTCGGGGTGCCATAACTGCGGAGGTTATCCATCCAAATCAGGTCAGGACACCACTGCCAGCCGTCCACGTGCGCGAAAAGCGGCGCGTAACTGGCCATTTGCACCACATCGCCGTTGCGCTCCAACCCCGTCATGCAGGCGGCTTCGGCCAGGGCGCATTCCAGATTATTCCGGTTCTTGACACTGACCGTCCGGTCGCTCTGGGCGGCATATTCCCCGAAAAAAACTTTGGGTCCCCGGCGATCATAGTTGTCATAACGATGCGCATTCGTGAAAAACCATGGGGGATTGGCGTAGCAATGTTCATCCACAAGGTCCGCCGGCAGCACGCGCAATTTCGCCCAGGCCAATTGAAAATTCTGGTCGCTGGGGGACGGCCCGGCGCTGGCGATGAGCAGGAGCGCCGGATATTTCGCCTTCAGCGCGGCGTGAAATCTGTCGTAGCGCTCCAGATACGCCGGTCCCCATTGTTCATTGCCGATGCCGAGCATATTCAAGCCAAACGGCTGGGGATGCCCCATGGCCGCGCGCCGGGCGCCCCAAACCGAAGTCACCGGGCCATTGGCAAATTCCACGAGGTCGAGCGCGTCTTGAATATACGGATCCAACTGGTCGAGCGGAACCAGTTCGCCGGAATTGAACTGGCAGGCCATGCCGCAGTTCAAGACGGGCAACGGCGCCGCGCCAATATCTTCACACAACTGAAAATATTCAAAGAACCCCAGGCCGAAGGTCTGGTAATAGTCCGGCGTCGGCCGGTGCTTGAACTCATCGTTCCAACGGTTCAGGATCAATTTGCGCTCCGCGATCGGGCCAATCGTCGTCTTCCATTGATAGCGGTTTGCAAGCGTGTGCCCTTCCACGACACACCCGCCAGGGAAGCGCAGAAAGCCGGGTTTCAAATCCGCCAGCAGTTGCACCATATCCGCCCGCAATCCGCCGGGGCGCTGCTTCCACGTGTGGCGCGGGAATAGCGACACCAGATCCAGATCCACTGTCCCGCCGCCCACTACCAAAATGTTCAGCCGGGCTTGGGCCACCGTCGTTTTTGGATGCAAAGTGACTTTTTTGAGCTGCCAATCAGCCGGCAGTTTGTTGATTTTCTCCTGCGCCAAAACCTTGCCATCCGCTCCCACCAATTCAACGAGCAATTGCGGCGAGCCGGTCATTTTTCGCACTTGCACGGAAAAATCATATTGCTCGCCGGCCTTCACGCCCATGCCGCGAAACCCTTCATTCACCGCGCCGCAAGCCGCCGGCGAAGCCGCCTGAATTCGCAGATAATGCGGATTGACCGAATTAAACGGCGCGTTGGTTTGGATGGTTAACCGGCTCTGCGCCGAAATCGCGGTGGCTCCTGCCCCGGTCCCCTGCTCCCGCCAGCCCATCAGGGCATCGGGAAACTCAAACGACCGGTTCTTCACCAGCTCGGCATAAAGTCCGCCGTCCGCACCGAAATTGATGTCCTCAAAGAAAATGCCCCACATGCCGCGATTGATCGGCACCCCGGGCTGGCCAACTGACACCGTGAGCGTGGCCGCGTCCGCCGGAAGGGCGACGCCGGGAAGCGCGCAGAGCGCGCCGATAATTGCCAGCGATTGCCTGACATTTTTCTTTATGCTCAAATAAATTCGTTGATAAGGTTTTCCAAATATTCCTGCCGTCCGCTCACGTTTGCGTCCGCCTCGCCCCGCTTTAACACATAGGCTTCCAACTCTCGGAATGTTGTCTTGCCGGCTTCAATCTTCGCCCCCAGGCCAGCATCCCAACTCGCATAGCGCTGCATCACAAACTCCGCCAACCGGCCGTCCTGCCGGATCGCCGCCGCGATTTTGAGGCCCCTGGCAAAAGCGTCCATTCCGCCGATATGCGCATAAAACAAATCAATCGGCTCGAAACTTTCCCGCCGCACTTTTGCGTCGAAATTCACCCCCCCGGTCTTGAACCCGCCATATTTCAAGACGGTGAGCATCGTGTAAGTCGTCAGATAGATATTCGTCGGAAATTGGTCCGTGTCCCAGCCCAGCAACTCGTCGCCGGTGTTGGCATCAATCGAACCCAGCGCCCCCGCCGCCCCGGCCACTTCCAACTCATGCTGCACCGTGTGGCCCGCCAGTGTCGCGTGGTTCGTCTCGATGTTCAGCTTGAAGTGTGGCAACAAATCATATTCCCGGAGAAAGTTCAAGCACGCCGCCGCGTCCGAATCATACTGATGCTTGGTCGGCTCTTTGGGCTTGGGCTCAATGTAAAACTGGCCTTTGAAGCCGATGGCTTGCTTGTGGGCCACGGCCAGATGCAGGAATTTTGCCAGATGTTCCTGCTCCCGCTTCAGGTCCGTGTTCAGCAGGGTCTGATAACCTTCGCGCCCGCCCCAGAACGTGTAGCCTGCGCCGCCCAATACATGCGTCACCTCCAGCGCCTTTTTTACCTGCGCAGCGGCATAGGCAAAGATCTCCGCGTTGCAGCTCGTGCTGGCCCCGTGCACATAGCGCGGATGCGAAAACAGATTCGCCGTGCCCCACAGCAGCTTGATCCCCGTGCGCTGCTGTTCCGCTTTCAACACCTCGGCGACTGCGTCAAGGTTTCGATTAGTCTCGGCCAACGTCTTCCCTTCCGGCGCCACGTCGCGGTCGTGCCAGCAATAATACGGCGCGCCCAGCTTGGAGATAAATTCAAAGGCCGCCCGCACGCGGCGCTGGGCATTGCGGACAGATTGGCTGCCGTCGTCCCACGGCCGCTGCATGGTGCCCGCCCCAAACGGATCGCTGCCCGTGCCGCGGAAGCTGTGCCAATACACCACGGCAAAGCGCAGGTGATCGCGCATCGCCTTGCCAGCGACGATTTCTTCCGCGTTGTAGTGCTTGAACGCCAAGGAATTTTTGGAGTTCACGCCTTCGTAGGCAATGCGCTGGATGCTTGGAAACGCCGGTTTCATTTGAATGCAGGCTAAAGGTTGCGGTGATGGTTGCTGGTCGTCCCACGCAGGGGATTGATCGGTTGATACCGTAGCGTAGCCATCGGCAAGTGCCGCCGTCAATCCGGGTTTCCCCAACGGCCGGGCCAAGGCTTGGGCGGTTCAGTGTTTAGGATGAAATATGATCGCTGACGTCTTTTTCGCCGCTCTCCAGCGGCAGCGCGCTCATTTTGTTCAGGTAATTTTTCTTCAACGCACAGGCCCAGATAAGCATCGCCACGAAAATGCCAAAAAAAATGCAGATCGAGACAATGCCGTAAAGATTGATGCCTTGAATGTCGTTGAGAATGTTTTTAAACATGGCGCTGGTCGGGTTATTTGGCGGCCGCCGGGGCGGTTTTGATGTCCGTACCCAGCCGTTGCAAATAGGCGATCAGGGCGATGATTTCCTTGTCTGGCTCGGCGGTGATGGAACCCTGCTTGAGGTTTGCCACCACTTTTTCCGCCTGTGCCGACAGGTCTTTTTGCGCCGGGCCATTTTCAAAGCCAGCCGGATACGGCACGCCGACTTTGCGGAGCGCACCCAAGCGGGCCGGCAGCGAAGTCACATCCAGCTTCTGCGTCAGCAGCCACGAATAGCGCGGCATGATGGAGCCGGGCGACATGGACGCGGGATTGTCCAAGTGGTTGTAGTGCCAGGTATCGGAATACTTGCCGCCTTCGCGGGCGAGGTCGGGGCCTTTGCGCTCGGATCCCCACAGAAAGGGGTGGTCATAAACCGATTCGCCGGCCTTGGAATATTCGCCATAGCGCTCGGTTTCGGAGCGGAACGGCCGGATCATCTGCGAATGGCAGCCGAGGCAACCCTCGTGAATGTAAAGGTCGCGCCCGAGCACTTCCAGCGGCGTGTAGGGTTTCACACTGGCAAGGGTCGGCACGTTTTGTTTGATGAGATACATCGGAACAATCTCAATCAAGCCGCCGACCAGCACCGCCACCGTGGTGAGCACCGTGAAGAACAGCGGCTTGCCTTCCAGCAGGCGGTGAAAGCTGAATTTGCCCAGTTCAGCAACTGTTTTTTCCATCGGCGCGGCCTGCGCCTCGGTGTCCGGCGCAAACACGCCACTCTTCGCCGTCTTGTAAAGGTTATAAACCATCAGGAACACGCCAATCAGATAGAGCGTGCCGCCGATGGCGCGCAGTTTGAACATCGGCACCACCTGCACGATAGTTTCGAGGAAGTTCGGATATTGCAGGAAGCCATCCTTGTTAAATTGCTTCCACATGAGGCCTTCCGTGATGCCGGCGAAATAAATCGGGATGATGTAAAATAAGATGCCCAGCATCCCGATCCAGAAATGGTAGTTCGCCAGCTTCGTGGACCAAAGCTTGGTGTTGTAAAGGCGCGGCCAGAGCCAGTAGAGCATGGAGAAGGTCAGAAAACCGTTCCAGCCCATCGCGCCGCCGTGAACATGCGCAATGGTCCAATCGGTGTAATGCGACAGTGAGTTCACCGTCTTGATGGACAGCAGCGGCCCTTCCAACGTGCTCATGCCGTAGGCGGTGACGGCCGCCACCATGAATTTCAACATCGGATCCTGCCGCACCTTGTCCCACGCGCCGCGCAAAGTGAGCAAGCCGTTCAGCATGCCGCCCCAGCTCGGGGCAATGAGCATCAGCGAGAACACCATGCCCAGCGATTGCGCCCAATCCGGCAGCGCCGAATACAGCAGATGGTGCGGCCCGGCCCAGATATAGAGAAACACCAGCGCCCAGAAATGAATGATCGAAAGGCGGTAGGAGAATATCGGCCGGTTCGCCGCCTTGGGCAGGAAATAATACATCAGGCCGAGGTAGGGCGTGGTCAGGAAGAAGGCGACGGCGTTGTGGCCATACCACCATTGCACCAGGGCATCCTGCACGCCGGCATACATGGAATAGCTCTTAAACCAGCCGGCCGGCATTTCCATGGAGTTGGTGATATGCAGCACGGCGATGGTGATGGCCGTGGCTATGTAAAACCAGATGGCCACATACATGTGCTTCTCGCGGCGCTTCACGATCGTGCCAAACAGATTGACGCTGAAAGCCACCCAAACTACCGCGATAACGATGTCAATCGGCCATTCCAGTTCCGCATATTCCTTGCTGGTG
>CAIMLG010000276.1 GCA_903842235.1 uncultured Verrucomicrobia subdivision 3 bacterium | reverse complement strand
GGCCGTGATCGCAAGAGCATTGGTCAGCGTCCGCGCCGTGGTATCCGCCGAAAGCGCGCCGCCGCTCAGGGTCACCAGGCCGGTGCCCAAAACATTGTCATTGGCCAGCCGGAGCCGCCCAGTGCTGATCGTGGTGCCGCCGGTGTAATCATTGGTCGGGGCCATGGTGACCAAGCCGGTGCCGGATTTCGTCAGCGCCGTGCTGCCGCTAATCCAGCCCGCACCGCTGAACGTATAGTTAGCCGTGGAACTCAGCGTCACCGAACTCGGAGCCACGCGGGTTTCAATCGTAACATTGGGATTAACAGTCGAACTCACGGTAACCAGATCGCCATCCGTAAAATCAGTGTCAGCCGTGCTGTCGGCATTGCTGTCCCATACAATGTTGCCCGCATTGGTGCTCCAGCGGTTGTTGACCCCATCGCCAATCCACGACAGCGTGTTGAAAGGAATGGTATAGGTCAGAATCACCTGGCCCGCCCAGCCAGCTCCACCGACCCTGGTAGCAGTCCCGGTAGAGTAGCCACCGCTGCCGCCACCACCAGGACCGCTCGCCGGGGCGTTCCCGCCCCCAACTCCAGTTTTGGCCAGCCCGCCGGGACCGCCGCCGGGAACCGCCGCCGCCGCGAAGCTGCCGGCGCCGGGATTTCCATTAGAATTCGTTCCAGCGCTGCTGCCGCCGCCACCACCGTAGCTAGCATTTAAACCCGCGAAACCAGGGCCACCGAAAAAAACCGCACTCCCGCCGATGCTTGCGCTTTCACCATTGGTCACCCCGGCCGTCCCGCCGCCGCCAGCAGAGCCGCCGCCGCCGCCGCCGCCGCCTTTGGCCAAAACCACCACCGCCGGCGTGGCGTTGGAAAACCACGAGTCACCACCCGCGCCACCGGGGTTGTTTCCAGCGGCGCCAGCGGCGCCAGCGGCACCCACTTGAAGATAATAGGTGATGCCAGCAGTCACCGCATAGGAATTGGTCCGGGCATACGCACCCCCGGCCCCGCCACCGCCAGAACTGCTGGCGGCGTCACTTCCCCCGGCCCCGCCGCCCCCCCAACATTCCACCTGCACGGCCGTGACGCCGGCCGGACAGACCCAAGTGTAGCTACCCGCGACGCTATTGGTTGTTTTAATATTAACGGCCGCCCGGGCAGGCTGGCCACCGGCCAGGAGCAGGGCGCAGAGCGCCAAACTAGCCGGCACTAAACGGGTTGGGCGAATCACCACCAGCAAGGCGGGAGCGCGCAGGGAGGAGGGGGGTATCTTCATAGGATTTGACGGGTTAGGTTTGAGGGATGGGAGACGGATTATAAATTAACAATTAAAATAACTGGCCCACAGTTCGGCCGACGGCGCCAAACGCAGGAAATAAACGCTCAGGCATCAAACCGGTTGAGTGGCTTGGGGGCGCTAAGGCCAAGCCGCAAGGCATTATGAGTAGTCATTCGTATTAATGTGCGAATACAATTAAACTTCAGGCGGCAGTCGTCTGGATTGGGCTAAAAGTACGGTTTTCTTGGACGCCAAACAATCGTCCAAAGCGATGACGCGTCATTTTTGACCAACTCTGACCAGATCCGATCCACGCCGAGCCAAAAGCATTATTTTCCGAGGTTAACGCAAGCCGGCGGGATAACCGCCACCGCGCATTCCGGGGACCGTGCGTTGGATAGCCAAGCAATTTGATGCTTGCCCCAGGCGCCGCAACCCGGCGCGGACGGCGCCGCGCGCCGTCCCTACCAAGAACCGGGTGATGGCCCTGCTCTCGTGGCGGGCGGGGGGCGGTTGGATTTGATTTTGGGGAGACTTTTTGCCGCCGCCCCGCCGGAGAGGCAGAGGCCGCTCCGGCGGGTCGAACTGGCGCCGCACGGTTACGGAGCCAGATAGAACATGCGGTAGAACACCGCGCCATTGGTCAGCACCGCCGGGAAGTTGGTGCTGGTGACACTCTCCGTGCCCGGCACGGAAACCCAGTTGGTGCTCAGCCCCGTGCCCAGGCCGTTGGTCTGCACTTGCAGGCTCCAGCCCAGATAATTGGTCGGCCAGCT
>CAIMLG010000275.1 GCA_903842235.1 uncultured Verrucomicrobia subdivision 3 bacterium | reverse complement strand
GTTTTTCTCTTCCTGCTTTTACTGGCGGCCATTGCCGTTCCCAATTTCGTCAAGGCTCGTGCCACTTCTTGCGCCAACGCTTGCCCCAACAACCTCCGCCAGATTGACGCCGCCGCGAATCAGTTCGCGTTGGAACATCATCTGACCAACGGTGCGCCCATCCATTTCCCCGACGACCTCACGCCTTACATCAAACTTAATGCCGCTGGAAAAATCCCCGGCTGTCCCGCCGGCGGAGTTTATAGCATTTGGCGAGTTGGCGGAATACCCGCCTGCACCCTCGGCAGCACGGTCACGCCGCCGCACTATCTGCCGTAGCGGCTGGCGGCCTTCGCCCAAAGCGCCGGAGGGGCGGCGCTCCCTCCCCAATCCAGCCCGCCAGCATGGCCCCCACCGGTGGGGCGAGCGTCCTCACGAGCCGTGGGCCGGATGAGACCGCCGCCCCGGCTCTCGCGGACGTTTGCCCCACCCATGAAAACTCCCGGCGCGCTGGTCGTTTTCGTGTTCTTCGGGTCTTTCGTGGTCGATCCGTCCCGTCCCGCCGCCCGTTCTGCCTTAAAACACAGCGCGGCGGCGGTTGCCCGCAGCCGCGGAAACGGGTTTACCTTCGATGCCAGCTCACTTGGCGTTGGGATCGGGGATGAAGATTTTCTTGTCCACGTAGAGTTTGGTGGGGTCCAAGCCCGGATTGGCCTTGAGGATCTGCGCGGTGGTCACTTTCACGCCTTGGTCGCGGCATTTTTTGACGATGCCGGAGATCGTGTCGCCGGCTTTCACGACGTATTCGTAGCCATTCTGCGGCACGGCGGGGCCGGGATCGCTCGGCGGCTTGGGGGTGGCATTGGCATGGGGGTGGACCGGCGCCGGATCGCTGACGGCAACTTTGGTGAGCTTCTTCAGGTTGTCGAGGATCAGTTCCTTGTCATGCTGGCGGTTCCGGTCAATCTCCTGCACCTGCTCGGCGAGCTTTTTCAAATCGTCGCGGCTGGCGCTGTCGCTCACGGCGGGGGTGGCGACTTTTTCGCGCAGCTCGGAAACTTCCTTTTCCAGCGCGCCAATCTGTTTGCGCTGGAGCTCGACGGTATCCGTCAGATCCTTGATTTGCCCGCCCAACTTGTCCATCTGCTGCTGCGTGGCGGCGTCCTGCCCCTGCGCGGCACCCGCGGCCAAACTAAAAACCAAAGCTAAAAGCGAAAGTATTTTCATGCCGGAATGAAAAACCTGAAAGCCGCCGGCGTCAATGGTATTCAGCGCGGGTGGGCGCCCTGCCAAGGTTCGGCCCGGGTGAGGGACGACGGGGAAAAACCACGCCCTGATAGGGACGCCGCGCTGCGGCGTCCTTCCCCCTTCCATCCGTGCGGCCCAATAGCCCGTGCGGCCCGCCGCCGCAGTCCCTCGCCCGCGGGAGCGGGAGAAGGGGGTGGCGCACCAAGCCGCGGTTCGGTCCGGTTGAGGGAAGTCGGGGAAAACCCCGCCTGACTTTCTGCGTGACTTTCTGCGGTGGCAAATGGGGGGAATTCCATTACCTTGTGGCCACATTTTATGACTGATCCGCGTTATTCCAAATTGGCCAAGCTGCTGGTGACTTATTCCACCGCGCTCAAAAAAGGCGACCGCATCCTGCTGGACATGATTGATGTGCCGGATGAATTCACGGTGGAAGTCATCCGCGCCGTGCGCGCGGCGGGCGCCACGCCGTTCGCGGAAACGCGCCACACCCGCGTGGGTCGCGAGCTGCTCCTCGGCGTGACCGAGAAGCAGGCGGCGGAGATCCGCGATCTGGAATTGGCCCGCATGAAAAAGATGCAGGCTTATATTGCCGTGCGCGGCAGCGCCAATGCCACGGAAAATGCCGATGTGCCCGGCGACCGCTTGCAGCTGTATTCCAAAATGATCCGGCCGGTGCTGGATTACCGCGTGAACAAAACCCGCTGGTGCGTGCTGCGCTGGCCTTCGCCCAGCATGGCGCAGGCGGCGGGCATGAGCACGGAGGCATTCGAGAATTTGTATTTCGACGTCTGCACGATGAATTATGCCAAGATGGCCAAGGCGATGCTGCCGTTGGAAAAATTGATGGCCAGGACGGACCAGGTACACCTCAAGGGCCCGGGCACGGATCTGAGTTTCAGCATTAAGGGCATCGGCGCGAAGAAGTGCGAGGGCACGCGGAATATTCCCGATGGCGAAGTGTTTTCCTGCCCGACGAAGACTTCGGCCAACGGCGTCATTCAGTTCAACACGCCCACGCTATATTCCGGCTCCAAGTTTGAAAACGTGCGGCTGGAATTAAAGAACGGCCAGGTGGTGAACGCCACGGCGAACAATTCCAAGCGCTTGAATGAGATTCTCGACACGGATGCCGGGGCGCGCTTCATCGGCGAATTTGCGCTCGGCTTCAATCCCTACATCCAGAATCCGATGTGCGATATTCTGTTTGATGAAAAGATCGCCGGCTCGCTGCACTTCACGCCCGGCAATGCCTACGAGGATTGCGGCAACGGTAATCAGAGCGCGGTGCATTGGGACATGGTGCTGATCCAGCGCCCGGAATGGGGCGGCGGCGAAATCTGGTTCGACGGCCGGCTCATCCGCCAGGACGGCCTGTTCGTGCCGAAAGAACTGAAGCCGCTGAATCCGGCCCATTTGAAATAAAAAACGGGCGGCGTGAAAACGCCGCCCGTCTGGCCATTGCGAATCGGTTAGATCGTGTCTTTGAGGATCGTCAGAAACTGCTTCATCGCCGGCGAGAGCACCTTGTGCTTCTTGTAAATGGCGGCGAGCGGCCGGAAGAATTCGCCGTCTTCGATCGGCACGGCGGCCAGGGTGTTCTTGGTGATTTCCTGGGTCACGGTGCCGAGCGGCACGATGGAGATGCCCGCTTCAATTTCCACGGCGCGTTTCACCGTTTCCACATTGTCGAACTCCATGACGTGCTTCACGTCCACGCCGTATTCGCGCAGGATCTTGTCCAGCGCCTTGCGCGTGGGGATGTCCGGCTCAAACCCGATCAGGTTCTGGCCGGCCAGGGACTTGAGCTTGACGGATTTCTGCTTCGCAAACGGATGCTGCGGATGGCAGATGAACACCAGCGGCTCTTTCCGCAGGGGGATGATTTCCAGCTTGCTGTCTTTCTGCGGATACGCCACGAGGCCCATGTCCACCACGTTGCTGAACACATCTTCGTAAACCTGGTTGGCCCGGCGATACTCGACGTGGACATTCACCGTCGGGTAGCTCTTCATGAACTTCTTGATGTAGGGCGGCAGATCGTGCAGGCCGATCGAGTAGATGGTCGCCACGCGAATCGTGCCCGAAATGATGTCCTTCAGCTCCTGCAGCTGGCTGTGCAGCGACTCATAAGTCTGGATGATTTGCTTGCTGTAATCGTAGAGCACCTGGCCTTCGCGCGTGAGGCGGAAGCGCTTTTTGCTCCGCTCAATGAGTAGCGACTTGAAGGTGCGCTCAAGGGAACTTATCTGCTGGCTCACCGCCGACTGGGTGACACTGTTGATCTGCGCGGCTTTGGTGAAACTTTCCGTTTCCGCCAAATCGCAAAAAACCTTTAAGCTTTCGATTTGCATAAGCGAAGTTAAACAAAAGTATGGTTATTAGTCAACTGCCGTTGTCGGGGTCAGCGCGGCTTTTACCTTGAGCAGCAGATCGGTGCTGGTGAACGGCTTTTGCAGATACGCGCCGCCGGTTTGGCTGTCCTCGGGCATCACGTAGCCGCTGGTGCAAAGAATGGCCAGCGTGGGCTCGGTTTGCCGGATGCGCTCCACCAGTTCGCGCCCGCCCATGCCGGGCATGACCAGATCGGTCACGATAAGATCCACCTTGGTGTCGGGTTGGGCCAGAATGGCCAGGGCCTTCGCCCCGGTGTTGGCGGTCAGGACCCGATAGCCGAAATCGGTCAGGATCGTTTCCGCCATCGTCAGCAGCAGGCTTTCGTCATCCACCACCAGGATCGTGCCCGTGCCGCGCAATTCCTTGTCATCGCCGACGGATTCTTTGATGAGGCGGCTTTCCGCCGGCAGATAGATGCGGGCCGAGGTGCCCTTGCCCGCTTGGCTGGATATCGCCACCCCGCCGCCGTGGTTGGTGATAATGCCATACACGAGGGCCAGGCCCAGGCCGCGATGCGGGGGGCGTTTGGTGGTGAAAAATGGCTCGAACACGCGGGGAAAGACTTCCGCCTCGATGCCCGGGCCGTCATCCGAAATTTCCATGCAGACATAATTGCCCGCCGCCAGCCGCACATTGCGGTCTTGGGTGGCCTCGGTGAGCGTCACGTTCCGGGTTTGCACCGATATCTGGCCGGACCCGCTCGCGCCAAACGCCTCCGTGGCATTTTCCAGTATTTTCGTCAGCGCCTGCTGCACCTTCGCCTCGTCAAATCGGGCGGAGAAAAGTCCGCGTTCCAGCGCCGGCCGCCACCCGAACCGGGTCCCATGCGCGTTTTTAAAAAACTCCACACAGCGGCTCGCCACCAGGTTTAGGTTGCCGGCGGCCGCGCGGCGCGCCTCCTTTTTCTGCCGGCTGAACAGCGCCAGTTCGCCCGCGATTTCGGCGGCGCGGGCGGCGGATTTTTCCACCTCCAGCAGCGAATGCCGCCACGGATGGCTGGCCTCGGTTTTGCCCAATAATAAGGAGGTGTGGGCCAGCACTCCCGTCAGGGCGTTGTTAAAATCCAGCGACACCGTCTGCGCGAGCTGCAGCACGCAATCCAGTTTTTGTTTCAGCGCGGCATCGCCCAGCGGGGCGGATTTGGCCTCCGTCGCCCCGGGGCCGGGCAGGAGTTGCAGGATGAAAACTTTCCGGCCGTCGGCGTCAAACCGGGCCATCGCCGCCAAAAACACCGTCGTCGCGCCGCCGGCCACCCGAAATTTCAAGTGGGCCAGGGCGGTCGGCGTCAGCTCCCAGTGGGCGAGAAAATCCGCTTCGGAGATGCCGTTTTCCGGCGACCAGACGGAGGCCAGTGATCCCGTGCCGTCGCTCAGGGCCGTCCCCCAAGTCGCTTTTGCCGCCACATTGGTCGCTAGCACGCCGCCGTCCGCGCCGACCAGCAGAACCGGCCACGCCGCCTTTTCCAATCCGCTGAAAACTTCAAGTTTCATCAATAATCCGAACCCAGAAGGCTACGTTGAATCAGGCAAATATCAAGCGGCTTCCTTGTCGAAGACAAAGGCGGAGGGCAGCAATCCCGGCACCGTGAACGTTCGGATTTTTTTCAAGTTGGCGCTGTCCGCAATCCACACGCGGGCCCGGGGGGCGTATTCCGCCAGCAATTGCCGGCACGCCCCGCAGGGCATCGGCCCGCCGGCCCACCGGGCCACCACCGCAATTGCGACCAGGTCTTTCTGACCTGCCGTCAGCGCCTTGAACAGGGCCACCCGCTCCGCGCAGCACGTCAAACCGTAGCTCGCGCTTTCGACGTTGGCGCCCGTGATGATCTCGCCCGTTCGGGTCAGGAGCGCCGCTCCGACCTGGAACTTGGAATACGGCGCCACCGCGCCCGCCCGCGCCCGCCCCGCCGCTTGCACTAGTTTATTTTTGTTGCTGGCCATAAAGTTCCGCAAAGTTTTTCAACAGCGCCGCCCCGGATTTTTTCACCCGCTCCCCCGTTTCCAGAACCTCCGCGTGGGAGAGTTTTTCGGCGCTGATGCCCGCCGCCAGATTGGTGATGCACGAAACCGCCGCGACCTTCATTCCGCATTGCCGCGCGGCCATCGCCTCCGGCACCGTGCTCATCCCCACGGCGTCCGCGCCCAGCCGCGCAAATGCCCGGATTTCCGCCGGCGTTTCATAGCTCGGCCCGCTGACCGCCAGGTAAACCCCCTGCTGCAGCTTCACTTTGGCCCGTCGGCCGGCGGCCGCCAAAAGCTGGCGCAGGCCCGCCTCGTAAGTATCGGTCAAATCCACAAACCGGTTCCGCCCGGCAATCGCCGGGCCGCGCAGCGGGTTGGCCCCCATAAAATTGATGTGGTCCGTCAGCGCCATGAAATCCCCCCGGCGAAATTTCCGGTTCACCCCCCCGGCGGCGTTGGTCAGCAGGAGGTCGGTAATGCCAAACGCCGCCAGCGTCCGCACGGCAAAGGTGACCTGCGCCATTGAGTGGCCTTCGTAAAAATGGGCGCGGCCGCTCAAAACCAGCACCGGCGTCTGGCCGAAGTGCCCGAAATAAAGGTCGCCGGCATGGCCGCGGACCGTCGGTTGGGGAAAGCCGGGAATCTGGGCGTAAGCAATTTTCCGGGCCCCGCGCAATTCCGCCAGGGCATGATGAAAACCGCTGCCCAGCACGATGGCTAATTGCGGGCGCAGCGGCGACCGCTTTTTCAGCCGGCTGGCGGCGGTGGTGCAGGTGGGCGGTTTCATGAAATGCAGTTTAGTCGTTCTCCGCCGGGAGCCAAGCCTCAACCGGCTGGCGACCCGCCGTGGCTCCCGGTGCTAATGAGGGGATCCAACTTGAACGCTCATTGGAATAATGAGCGATAAAACCGGCTTGCCAGCCAGTGAGCTGCGCCCGCGCCCGTGCGGGTGCGGAAATCCAACTTTACATGCCCGCCGGCTTTCTGCCACTCTAGATGATTATGTTGAAGAAATTTCTGCCGTTGTTGCCCGTGCTGCTGCTCGCCGGCTGCACGTCCACGACGTTCACGCGCCTGACGCCCAACACCCAGCCGCGCAATGCCAATAACCTTTATCCGGTCGAGGTCGCGTTCAATACCACCCAGCAATCGCTGCGCCTGGACAAGCTCCAGCCTTACGTCCTTGTCAATGGCCAGCCGCTGCCGTTGCGGCCCGTGCCGCTGGTGAGAAACCGCTGGGAAGGCCTCGTGCCGGTCGCGCCCGGCGCCACCACGGCCAGCTATCGCTTCAAGTTTGACTATCTCTACGATAACTTTGGCACCGCCCCCAAGCCCAGCAGCGTGTCCTCCAAGATTTATACGCTGAAGGTGGTTGACCCGTAAGCCGAACGGACGGCCTGGCCGACGGCACCATGATGACGCTCGCCGGCAACTTCATTTTCGGATTGCGCCGGAACAACATCCCCACGAAGCCATCCCGCGTGCGGCCCGTCGCATTGAAGAAACACGCCCGATTCATGTGCCTGCTCTAATCGCCTTGAAATCCATCGTGAAAACCAACCTGCCCAATTCCCAGTTTGTGCCTCCATATCAGCTTGGCAGGAATTCTTCTCTAATAATTAATTAGTTCGGCGGCAATTGCATGATTCAAAGTCGAGCGAGTCTGACAGCCGAGCACACGGCAATCCGCCGCGCCGCCCACCAACTTCTGGACGTGCCGCGCATCTTTGACGATCCGCTCGCCTTGCCGATCTTGGGAAAAGCCCAGGCGGCCGGGATGCGCGCGGATCCAGGGTGGTTGGCCGGCGGCCGGCTGGCTCGACGGCTGCGAGCATTTCTGGCCGTGCGAAGTCGGCTGGCGGAGGACGCACTGAAGCGAGCGGTCGAGGCCGGGGTGCGACAGTATGTGGTGTTGGGAGCCGGTCTGGACACCTTTGCCTACCGGAATCCCTATCCAAGCCTGCGCGTGTTTGAGGTGGACCATCCGGCTACCCAGGGTTGGAAGCGGGAGCGCCTTGGGCAGGCGCAGATCGCCATCCCGGAGGCCGTGACTTTTGTGGCAACGGACTTTGCGCTGGAGCGGCTGCCGGCCGTTCTCCAAGCGGCCGGCTTGCACCCCCACGAACCGAGTTTCTTCTCCTGGCTCGGGGTGACGCCGTATCTCGATGCCCCCAATGTTCTTTCGACGCTGAAGGCGATCGCGCCGCTGGCGGCGAACGGTGGCGGAGTCGTGTTCGATTACGTTATCCCGCCGGAGACGATGGGGATGCTGCAACGGGTCGGATTCGCGTTGCTGGCCGCGCGGGTTGCCGCCGCGGGTGAGCCGTTTCGCGGCTATTTCGAACCGCGCGCCTTGGCAGGCGCGCTCCACGAAATGGGGTATGACAGCGTTTGCGACATGGATCCTGACGAGTTGAACGCGCACTTTTTTTCTAATCGAACTGATGGGCTGCGGGTGGGGGAGGGCGGTCACATCCTCACAGCGTTCCGGAGAGCACATTACGCAATGGAATTCCCGCCGAACAAGTGAAGGGTCTACAGTTCTTGACTATGCACACTTCCCGCTGCCAGACGTTGCTTCATCCGATTTGCTGCTAGCGGAAGCCGCTGCGCCCCCTGTTCTCTGCGGTTCTCGCCGGCCTTGGAAAGTCGGATGGGGTGGAAACGCAGCCCAAAAGCCCGTCGGCGTTGGCTCAGCACCGCTTCGCGTCCTGCGCGCGACCCAGCTTTAATCCGGAGTTAATCCGTGTCATCCGTGGTTGCACTGGGAGTGCGGAAACCTGATGGGTGAAATCCACCCCCCCCCCCCCGGCCCGCTGCTCCCGGGCGGACCCATTTTATGAAATCATTCCGCGCCGTTTCGGGCGCAGGAGCAGGGCTTTTTTCTCCGTGCCGTCCACTTCCACGCTTTGGGTCTCCACATCCGGATCGTCGCGCAGGGCGTGATGCACGGTGCGCCGGTCGTAAGCGCTCATCGGCTCGAGCTCCACAATGTCGCCCCAGCGCCGCACTTTGTCGGCGGCGTCCTTGGCCTTCTTCACCAGCGCTTCGCGGGCCTGGGCGCGATAGCCCCCCACATCCAGCATGACTTTCGGCGCGGTTTGATCCTGTTGGAACAGGATGCGGTTGACCACATATTGCAAATCCGCCAGGGTCTGGCCCTGCCGGCCGATCAGCCGGCCGGACTCTTCCGTTTTCACCTCCAGCGTCAGATCGCCGTCCAGCGTTTGCTCCTCCACCGTGGCGGCAAAGCCGAGGGTGCCGAGGATCTTTTCCAGGATTTCCTTTGGGTGCGCGGGCATAAGTTTATTTTTTCAATTTCGACGCGGGCGTCAAGGCTGGATTCGTCGCCGGCGCCGCCGGCGCCGCCGGATCTTTTTGGCGATAGGTCAGCTTGGTCTGCACAATGGTCAGCACGTTGTTGACCGTCCAGTAAAGGGCGAGGCCGGAGGAATAATTATACAGGAACACCAAAAAAATCAGCGGCATGTAGCGC
Source organism: uncultured Verrucomicrobia subdivision 3 bacterium (assembly GCA_903842235.1). Lineage (GTDB taxonomy): Bacteria > Verrucomicrobiota > Verrucomicrobiia > Limisphaerales > UBA11358 > UBA11358. The sequence continues at coordinate 10,030 of CAIMLG010000275.1, read as the reverse complement.
ATCATCTTTTGCTGCGTCGGATCCATGCCCGGCGACGGCGGCGTCAGGTGCGACTGCCAGAGCATCGCGCCGCCCATCAGCAGCGGCAGCAGGTTGAAGGGAAAATCAATGCCCGGAATCATGAACAGCGTGTCCGGCTTGGATAAATCCGCCGCCCACAGGAAGCTCGCCCCGCGCAATTCGATGGCGCTCCGGATCATCGTGAAGAACCCGATGAACACCGGCATCTGGATGAGCATGGGCCAGCAGCCGCTCAGCGGATTCACTTTGTGTTTCTTGTAAAGCTCCCAGGTCTTGGCGGTCTGTTTCTGCGCGTCGTCCTTGTATTTTTCCTTCAGCGCCGCCATTTCCGGCGCCAGCGCCTGCATCCGCTTCATCGACCGCGTGCTGGCCGCCGTCAGCGGCCAGAAGATCAGTTTGATCAGCACCGTGATCAGCACAATGGTCCAGCCGTAGCCCAGCCGCGTCAAATCATGCAGCCAGTTCATCGCCAGCAGCAGCGGCTTGGCACAAAAACCCATGAACCCGCCAAAGCCCATCACATCGTCCGCCCGATTTTGAAACTGCTGGCCGATGTCTGCGAGCGTCCGGTATTCCTTGGGCCCGGCAAATAAAACGATCTGGTGTTCCACCGTGGCATGGGCGGCCAGGGTGCCCGCGGCATAGACGAGCGCCGTCTGGATCCCGCGCGGCCCGGCGGTGTTGGTGGCGGTCACCGTGGCAAACTGCGGCAGGCTCACCGGCCGCGCCACCATCTGTTGCGCCTTGTCCTTCGGCATGGCCAGGAGCGCAAAGAACTGATTGTGCGCCGCCGCCCAGACCACATTGTTTTCGCCGGCGATGATTTCGGCCTTGGGGGCGCTGCGCGTGCAGCCGCCGCCCAAAAAGCTCGCCAGCGGTTGGTCTTTGGCACTTTTGCCGTCGAACCACATGGCCCCCTCGGCTTGCCCGTTGTCATCCGCATCCATCGGCGTGGCGGTGCCAACGACAATCTCCTGGGCCGGCAAAATCAGCGGTTGGTCGGTCGTGTTTTCCAGCCGCACGCTGGCGTTTACCAGATAATTCGAGCTGACGTGGAATTCTTTCACCAGGCGCAAACCGCCGGGCAGGGTTTTTTCGGCCCGCACCCCGTCGGCCAATGTCGTGAGCGCGAACTGGCCGTCGCCCACCAGGCTCGGGTGGCCCAGCACGGCCAGCGCCGGCACGGTCGCCAGCGTGTTCAGCGACGTCACGCTGTTGGTCGCCGGCCGGCCTTGGCTCTTCCACCGGGCGGAGATCGTTTGCGGGTAGTTCAGTAAATCCACCCGCTTCAGCCCGCCGCCGCGCGAGGTGAAGGTGTAGCGCGCCTTGGCATTCGTCAGCCCCAGCGTCTGCTCCGGTGCGTTCGGATCAATAATAACCGGGGTCATGGCACTATTGCTGGTGCCGGTCACGGGCGCTGAAGCGGCGTTGGTCGCCGCGGGAGCCGTCGCCACGGGATGCTTCCGGGTGTAATCTTCTTGCTGCTGGGCCAGCTTCTTTTGCTCGACAAACCACCAGCCGAGCAGCAGCACGCAAAGGGAAACGACAATGATACCTGTTTTATCCATGAGATTGTTAAGGCTTGAAACTTGAAACTTGAAACTTGCCGCCGGCTTTGGGCACCGGGTCGGGCCCGCCGCCCCCCCACGGATGGCAGCGGCAAATCCGCTTCGTCGCCAGCGCCGAGCCGATGAGGGCACCGTGTTCCCGCACCGCCGCCAGCGCGTATTGCGAGCAGGTCGGCGTGAACCGGCAGCCGCTGCCGGCGCCGAACAAATACACCTGCGCCGGCGAAAGCGTGAGCTGGTAGGCGCGCACCGCGAACATCAAAACCGCCTTGGGAACCTGCCCCAGCCAGCCTGCCCCGCTGAACCTCCCGGGCCGGTGCCGGCCCGGTCCCGGGGGGGGGTGAATGTTGAATGTTTTCATTTTACCAGGCTCGCGCGGCGGAGGGCGGCGAGAAAATCTTTCTCCACCCCGGCAAAATCCTTCTGGGCGATCGAATGGCGGGCCACCAGCACCAGTTCCACCGGCTGCGCCAGTTCATGCTGATGCAAACGGAAACTTTCGCGGAGCAGCCGCCGGGCCCGGCTGCGGACGGGGGCGTTGCCGATTTTTTTGCTGGTCACCACGCCAAGCTTGGGCCGGGCCCCCTCGGGCAGCTTGCTCCAATTGGCGATGAGGCAGCCCCAAACCAGCCGTTCCCCCCGCTGCCGGATGCGCGCAAAATCGCGGTTTTGCGCGAGCCGCGACGGGCGGCCCAGGCGCAACCGTGGCGGCGGCGCGGCGTTCACAAAATCAAACCGGCGTCAGGCGCTTGCGGCCGTTGCGGCGGCGGTTGGCGAGCGTGGCCTTGCCGCTCTTGGTGGAATTGCGGTTCAGAAACCCGTGCTGGCGTTTCCGGCGGATTTTCGACGGTTGATACTGGCGTTTCATAAAATTAAATCAGTTGTGACCGGCGCAAAAACCGGAGCGTGGGAGAATAGCAGTGACCGGCCTTGTGTCAAGACGGGCTTCGCGGTGCCCCGCGCCTGTTCCGGGTCGCCCGGGTCACCCCCGCCGGCTCAACCTTTCCGGTCTCAAGTCTCCGGTCTCGCTCATTTCACCTGCAGTTCCCGCTGAATCCCAAACTTCTCAATGCGTTTGCGCAGCGTGGCGCGCGTGATGCCGAGCATTTTGGCCGCATGCACCTGGTTGTCGTGCGTTTCGATCAGCGCTTGGATCACCAGTTCGCGCTCCACGGCGGGAATGATTTTCAGCTTCGGATCGCGGCGGGCCCATTGAAAAAACTGGCGGGCCAGCGCGGTGATCTCCGTGGCGGCACCCTCGCCGGTGGCCCGGGCGCCGGGCGGCGCGGCCACCCCCGTGGCGGCGCCAGAAATCTCCGGCGGCAGGTCGCCGGGCAGAATCGCGTCCGTCTTGGCCATCACATGGGCGCGGCGGATGGCGTTTTCCAGTTCGCGCACGTTGCCGGGCCAGTGATATCTCTCCAGCATTTTGCTGGCGGCGGTGGCAATCGATTTGGGTTTCCGCCCCTGTTCCCGGGCGATTTTTTCCAGAAAGTAATTGACCAGCAGCGGGATGTCGTCGCGGCGCTCGCGCAGCGGCGGCAGGTGAATCCGCACCACGTTCAGCCGGTAAAATAAATCTTCGCGAAATTGCCGCGCCGCCACCGCCGCTTCGAGCGGCTTGTTCGTCGCGGCAATGACCCGCACGTTCACCTGAAGCGGCGCGTTCCCGCCGACCCGTTCAAACGTGCCGGACTGCAGCACCCGCAGGATTTTGGTCTGGGTGGCCGGCGTCATGTCGCCGATTTCATCGAGAAAAATCGTGCCGTTATTGCATTGCTCAAACTTGCCAATGCGCTGGACGGTCGCCCCGGTGAACGCCCCGCGCTCATGGCCGAATAATTCACTCTCCAGCAGTTGCTCGGGAATCGCCGCGCAGTTGACGGCCAGAAACGGCTGCTGCGCGCGGTCGCTGTGATGATAGAGGGCGCGGGCGACCAGCTCCTTGCCCGTCCCGCTTTCCCCGGTGATGAGCGCGGTCGTGTCCGTCGCGGCGATCTGGCCGATGAGCTTGAAGACGCCCTGCATCGGCCCGCTGCGGCCGATGATGCCCAGCTCGTAATCCTCCGATTCCAGCAGCGGCGCGTAGGAGACCACCTGCCTCATGTCCCGCGCGGCCTTGAGCGCGTTGGCAATCACTTCCTTGAGCTTGGGGATGTCGAACGGCTTGAGCAGATAATCGTAGGCGCCCAGCTTCATCGCCTCGATGGCGGTCTGCGTGGTGCCGTAGGCCGTCATCAGTATCACCAGCAATTTGGGGTTGGCGGTGCGGATTTTGCGGAGCGTCTCCAGGCCGGTCATGCCGGTCATGCGCACATCCATCAGGACCAGGTCGGGCTTGAACTTGGGAATGACCTTCAGCCCCTCCTCCCCGCTGGCGGCCGTGGCCAGTTCGATTGCCTCGGCGGCCAGGATGCGTTGCAGTGAATACCGCACGTCCTCCTCATCATCAATCAACAGCAGCTTGCTCATGGCGCAGGAGCATAAACAAAACCCGCCCGGCGCACAGGGAATTTTCCCGTGGGCGCCCCCGGTTTCATTAGCACCGGGCTTCAGCCCGGTGGGAGCGGCCCCCCGATGCCAGCCGTTTCAACGGCTTTGCATCCCCGTGCGTGGTGAAAACGGTTGAAACCGCCTCCCTTTTTCCCGCCCGCTTTCCCCGGAATCGCGCCCCGCAAAACCTCCGCCCGCTGAAGCGGCGTGAAGGCGCCCCCCATCCCAGCGGGGTTGCGTCCTCCAGCCCGGCGCGGCGCGGGTCAATTATGCGCCAGCCGATGTTGGTTTTGGCGGACAATATCCAGCTCGGCCAGCGCCTGGCAGATCGCACAATTGCTGGTGAGCAGCAGGCAATGCGCCCGGTGGCCCTCCTCGGCGGCGTCCGCCACGGCACACAGCGCGGCATATTCCGGGTCGGCTTCCCCGCGGGTCACGACATCGTTTCCCAGGTCATCGGTGATATGGTTGATAATTCCTTCAGTTCTCATGATTCCCAACCTAGCCCCTTCCCGGGAAGTATCAACCATATTTATACTTAAGCATATTGTTAGAACGGCTAACTAATGTAAGCCGGCCCCCTTTTGCCTATTTCGTGTCGTTCGCGGTAAAAAGTCGTGGTTTTGCGCTCTTTGCGCCTTTTCGCCGCTAAGTTTCAAGTCTCCGGTCTCAGCCCCCGGTCTCCGCGTTTCAACTTTTGCCTTCCGTTCCCTTCGATGTTGGGCGTTGAATGTTTCCCTTTCCGGTCGCAGCCCTCAAGTTTCAGGTCTTTTTTCAGTTTTCTCCTTTCTACTTTTCCTTAATCTGCCCGCGTGCCACCGCCGCCCCTCGATGTCCTCATCCCCGCTCGCACCCGTCGGCAGGTGTGGGATTGGAGCCTCGTCCTCGCCAGTCAGGGCATCGCACACCGGCTGGACCACGACGAAGCCGCCGGCTGGAGCCTGGCGGTGGCCGCCGCCGACCACGCGAACGCCCTCGTTCACATTCGCCAATACCGGCTCGAAAACCGCCACTGGCGCTGGCGTCAGCCGGTTTTCTCGCCCGGCCTGTTCTTCGACTGGCGCTCTCTCCTCTGGGTGCTGCTCATCACGCTCTTCTATGGCTGGAGCGAAACGCGCGCCGATCTGCGGACCGTCGGTGAAATGACCGGCCTGGCCTTGGCCCGCGGCGAAGGGTGGCGGCTGTTCACCGCCACCTGGCTGCACGCCGACCCCGGCCATCTCGCCTTGAACGCCGTCTTCGGTTTTCTGTTTCTCGGGGTGGCGATGGGCCGGTTTGGGCCGGGGCTGGGATTGCTCGCCGCCGCCGTCGCCGGCGCAGTCGGCAACCTTGCCAGCGGCTGGGCGCATGGGCCCACCCTGCACGGCCTCGGGTCGTCCGGCGTGGTGATGGGCGCGCTCGGATTGATCAGCTTCCCCGCGTTTGCGCGGCGGCAACCCCGCGCTTCCCAGGCGTTCCGGCTTTTGGCCGGCGGCGGGCTGGCCGGCCTGCTCCTGTTCGTGTTGACCGGCCTGAACCCGGCAGCCGATGTCGTCGCCCACCTGGCCGGGTTTGTCACCGGCTGGCTGCTCGGGGGGCTGCTGGCCAGCAATCCCCGGCTCACCCGTTCCCCGCGCGTCCATCTCGCTGCCGGCAGCCTGTTCACCGGGCTGGTCATTATCCCTTGGTTCCTGGCCCTGACCTCCGGCCCCTGACCTCTGGGCGGGTCTCTGATTTGCAGTCGGCATACTCCCGGACCAGATCCATTTCATTCACATCGGCCATTACAGAGTATTGGCCGCCGGTGGGACAATTGGACATTTATTTTTTCGCTCCGGCCGCACTCGGCAGCGCCGGTTCCAGCGGCTCGCGGGGACGCTCGCCCCACCAACTTGTTTCCGGGAGGACGAAAGCAGCGTCGCGCTGCGCTGACCCCCGCAGTCCAAGCCGGGCCGGCGAGTGAGGCGGTGGGGAATTTACGATTTACGAAGGACGATTCATAGCGGCAGAGGCAGGCCGCTTGGCCCCGGTGAATCAGGAGTATTCAGAGTCAAGACCCGGCCCATTTTCGACCCTATTTCCAGCCTTTCGCATCGCAACACTTACAAGGCCCATTGGCGTCTCCATATGGATTTTTACCCGAACCGTGGCAGGCAAGACATCGAGCCTCCACTTGATGAATCAGCCAACTTCCGGAATACCGACGCAAATGGTATCGCAATGGAAACGCAATGCTGTTGGCCGAACTTCCTGTGGTGACTACCAACACCTCATTCTCCACCTCTGACACGTCCAAGATTCTTTCCGCTTGGCTGCTCTCAACGGTGCCGCGGCGGCTGTCGTAGCGACAATCGGATGCAAAATACTTTTCGCGGTGGGGGGAGCGTCGCTCAATCTCGGCCAGAATGAGTTCTGTGCGCGCAATGAAATAGTCAGCCATGAATTTGGTTGGTGTCATAGGGGCCAACAGAATTGATTGGGCTGGAGTGCGTGCACGCCCCTAGCCGGCATTATCGTGTAGCTGTAATGGCATGGCCAGGAATAGAACAAGTGGGTAACACTTCCACTGCGTTAATCACATAAGTCCCGCCCGATGGGCAAACCGGAAACGACTGACCGGGCGGCATATATTCCTTGAGGTCAGCTTCCGTCGGAACGTCGCCTTTTTGCTTTTTGTGGTCTATAACCCACATATTTTTTGCTGCGTCTATCTGCCGGAGGTTCCCGATACAAACCCGCCGGGAAGCTTCCGAATCTCCTTTCGTGCTCGAAACATCATCGGCACGCCGCTGCTTCGCCCAGATGGAGTTGGTATCTACGACTGGGTTTGTAATAGTGACTGGCAATGAAGCAGTGCCAGACGAATCGCTCTTTTTGCCGCAGCCTGCTAAAAGTATAGAAGCTGCCATAACTATGCTGATGGTTGGCGTGTTCATAAAGTGTCATGCCGCCAGCCGCCACCGGCGGGGGAAGGCCGCTTGGCCCCGTGAATCAGGCATATGCGTAGTCAAGAACCGAACATGTTCCAAGTCCTCCTTCCGTCATACTCGCATCTTCAAAACTTGACGAAAGCATGGGAAATAGCATGCACACCAGCTTGCTTGCAAGCATCCGCGATTGCCTTAACCTGGTCATCATCGGGGTTGTTGGCGCGAATCACAACTGCGGTATCCTGATTGCCGATAAGCTGTGTGAGTCTGGCGACCAACTCACTTTGGAGACATGGCTTGTCTGCCACCAGCAATGACTTGTCCGAAGCAATCTTGATCACAATCTCTGGCTTCTTGCCAGTCTGCGTGGCGTTTTTTTGGGTGTCAGAACCGCTCGATGAACTGTTATAGAGGGCTTTGATTTCCGTTGGGGTCAACGCGCGGTTGTAAACGCCAAATCCAGCCAGGTTTCCGGAAAACGGATCCCGCGGATTCTCGGCCGACCCGAAGGTGGTGCGCGCCCCCAGTATCAAATTGCCAAAACTGGTCTGCGGCGTGAACTGGCCCACCGCCAATTGGGCCGCCACCCGGCCGTTGGCGTATAGCGTCGCCAGGCCGGAAGGTTTGTCGTAAGTCAGGGCGACGTGCTGCCAGACCCCGGCGGCCACCACCCCGCTGGGGGAGGTGAGCGTATGGCTCGCCTGTTCCGTATCCAGGATGTTGCCCATCAGGGCTCCGGGTTGCGGGCCATTCTCCGTGGGTTGGGAGACATAGAACTGGATGCCGACATCCGCTCCGGACTGGGTTCCCAGCGCCCGTTCATATTCCGCAATGGCCATGGCCCTGCCGGTGGTCGTCAGTTTGATCCACCCTTCCAAGGTGAAGCCGTCGCCCACCCCGAGGTCGAGCTGGGTTCCCGTTTTAATCCGCAAATACGAATTGGATCCGTTGAAACAAAAGACCTGGCCCGGCGTGTCGTTGGCCAAAGTGATTTCGTGCAATTCGGCATCGTTTTCCCCGAAGGCATCCTTCCCGTTGCTGGCCCCCGACCAAGAGGCCACCAAGGCCGGTAATTTGGGCGGGGCGGGCGGGGTGATTGCCGTGTTTTGCGCAATGTCCAGCTTGCCAGGTTTGCAGATTTGTCTGATTTCATTGGCACTCAAAGCGCGGTTGTAAATGCCCACCTGGTCGATCAACCCCACGAAGCACCGATTGGAGTCGCCGCCGGTTGGCGGGCGGTTCCCCACATACACATCGTAATTTCTCGTCCGGGGCGCAATCGGCCCGAGCACATTTCCGAACCCGTCAATGTGGGCGATGGGCGGCGCGATCCCGTTGACATATAAGCCCGCCACTCCGTTGGTCTTGTTATACGTCAATGCCACGTGCTGAAATTCTCCGACCGTCAGGACATGGTTCACCGTCCAGATGCGGTGCCAACCTCCGTTTTCATCCGTGATGTCGGCGTAGAGCACGCCGTCGTGGGTGTTGTGCAAATGGACGGCGTCGGAGCCGGTGCCGTTATTCCAACTGACGATGGGGCGGGTTTGGGAAACTTCCAGCGGCTTGATCCAGGCCGAAATGGTGAAGCCATCGCCCGCGCCAACGTCCAGCGACGGACTGGCGGGTATCTTGATGTAAGAACTCGTGCCATTGAATGCAAACGCCCGTCCGAACTGGTCTTTTTCAAAAGCGACGTCGTTCAGCGTCCCATTGTTGGCACCGGCTGAATCTTTTCCCATGTGTGTTCCAGACCACAGCGCCACCAAGCCCGGCGGATGCGCGGTCGATTTGTGAAAGTAAAACCAGGCGGCGATGAGGCCCACTCCGACGGCTAATCCAACGAGGGCGAGGTTGATATACTTTTTCAGGTCCAAGTTCACAGGTGTATTTGTTTTTTGCGGTGAAGAGGAAAGTTGGTTCTCCGCGTTTTGTTTTTCAGTTTGCGCCGCGTCTCCTCGGCTCTGGCTGGCATTGGGCGTGGCCACGATGGATTCCACCAGGGTCTTCACTTCGCTGACCTGCTGGTAGCGGAGTTCGGGGTTCTTCTCCAGCGCGCGCAGGACAATTTCATCCAGCCGCACGTCAATCTGCACTTTGGATGAAGGTGACAACAGCCGCTTGCCGGGCAGTTCGCCCGTCAGCATCTGGTAAAACACCACGCCCAGCGCATAAATATCCGCGCGATGGTCCACCTCGCCCGGCGCCTGCACCTGCTCGGGCGACATATACTGCGGCGTGCCCATGACGCGGGATGCGTCGGTCAAGGTAGGGTCATCGCGCTGCGATGACCGGTCCGGACACCCCAGCGGGGCGTCCTTACCTTCGATGATCTTCGCCAGCCCAAAATCCGCCACCTTCACCCGGCCGCGCCGGTCGAGCAAAATGTTTTCCGGCTTGATGTCGCGATGGACGATGCCCTGGTCGTGGGCGAATTGGAGCGCGCCGCAGATCTGGGGGACGATGGCCAGCGCTTCCCGCGTGGAAACGCGGCTGGCGGCGAGCAGTTGGCGGAGGTTGACGCCATCCACGTATTCCATCAGGAAGTAAAAGAGGCGCGGGTTGGGTTGGGGCGCGTCACTCCGGGTGCGCCGCTCGGCTTCCGTCACGCCCTCGGCGGGCAGAGGACCGCCCGCCCGCCCGTCACCGCCGACCTGCCCAAACTCATAAAGGGTGACGATGCCGGGATGATTGAGCCTGGCGAGAGCCTTGGCTTCGCGGGTGAAGCGCCCGGCGAAGGCGGCGTCGTGGCCGACATCGGGCGGGAGGATTTTGAGGGCGACGATGCGGTCCAGTTCTTTCTGGCGGACTTTATAGACGGCGCCCATGCCGCCCTGGCCGATGAATTCGAGGATTTCGAGCTGGGGAAATTGGGGGGCGAGCTCGGCGACGGTGGGCGGGGTGAAACGCGGGGTTGGGCCGCCGGCTTCGGTGGCGGTGGCCATGGCCACTGTCATCAGGCAGGCCGGACAGAGGCCCCGGGGGGCATCCGCGGCCAGCGGGGTTCCGCAGCTCTGGCAAAGTGTTTGGGTCTTCATG
>CAIMLG010000274.1 GCA_903842235.1 uncultured Verrucomicrobia subdivision 3 bacterium | reverse complement strand
GCTTGGACACCAGATGCTGCGGAATGAGATTGCAAATTTGGCGCAGCAAGGAGAACTTGCCGGCGGTTGGCTTGTGTCGAGTTTGATTATTCATGCCCTACCTTGTGGCAGGGCCCAAACCAGCAAGCCAACCTTTTTTATCTTTCAAACCCCACCCCTATGAGTCAGCAGTGTAACGATTTGATTCCATGCCCGCTAAAATTTCATCCAGTAACCGTCAACGCGCCAAGCGCATCAAGCTGTTCCTCTGCGACGTGGACGGCGTGCTGACCGACGGTTCCATCTTCATCGGCGGCGAGCGCGAGTTCAAGCGGTTCAACATCCGCGATGGCCTGGGCATTGTCTGCGCCCGGCGCGCTGGCTTGAAGGTCGGCTGGGTTTCCGCCCGCCCATCGCTGGCGACCAAGCTGCGGGCGGAGGAATTGCACATTGATTTTCTCGTCCAGCAGGGCGATAACGTGAGCAAGACGGCGGCGATTGAGCAATTGCTGGCGCAGGAAAAATTGAACTGGAGCGAGGTTTGCTTTGTCGGAGATGACATTATTGACCTCGGTCCGCTGACGCGGGCGGGCTTGGCGGTGGCCGTGGGCGACGGTGTGCCGGAGGCCAGGGCGGCGGCGCATTATACCACCCGGGCCGCCGGCGGCCGCGGCGCGGTGCGCGAGGTGATTGAGCTGATTTTGCAGACGCAGGACCAATGGCAGCAATTCGTTGAAAAATATTCAGAATGAAAACAGGCGGGGCAAAAATTTTCTGGCTGGCCGGCGCGATGTTGCTGCTGCTCGCCGCCGCCAACCGCGCCCAGCCGTTGCCGGTGGGCCACGCGACGGATTTCACGACGGAGGCCTATTTCGAGGCGCCGAACGATCAGCAGATCCAGATGCGCTTGTCGGGGGCGGAGGCGCTGCCGCTGCCGGGCGGTTTGCTGGATGTGAAGAAGCTGAAGGTGGAAACCTACGCCACCAATGGCGTGCTGTTCGCCACGGCGCTGGCGCCGCAATGCACCTACGCGCCGCTGGAGGGCATGGCCCGTTCGGCGGGGCCGCTGGAAATCCGTTCCGGCGACGGGATGTTTTACCTGTCGGGCGTGGGGTTTTTGTTGCAGCAGACGAACCAGTCCGTCAACCTCAGCCTTTCCAACCGGGTGCATACGGTGATCCAGGTTCCGGAGAGCAACCACGGATTATTTTTATGAAAAAACTCTTTTGGTTATGGCTGATGCTGGGCGGCGGGATCGCGGTGGCGCAAACGAATGCGCCCGCCACGAACGCCCCGGCGCATTCGGCCGCCATGGATATCGATATCACGTCAGACCAGGGTGAATTTGACCAGACTACGCGGCAGATGTTTTATCGCGGCCATGTGGTGGTGACCGATCCCCAGGTGCGGCTGACGTGCGCGCAGTTGACGGTGACGCTGCCCACGCAGAAGGCTCGGCATTTGGAGCGGGTGCTGGCGGAAACCAACGTCGTGATGGATTACGTTGATGATCAGGGCGAGAAATACCATATCACCGCCGCCCAAGGAACTTACGATTATGCCGTGGTAAACTCGGTGACGAATGAGACCGTCACTTTTGCGGGCAGCCCCAAGGTGGTCTGGGGCGGGACGAATTCATCCGGCGAACCGATGAATTGGATGACCGGCGAACCGATTTATTATGTGCGGGTTAACGGCCAAAAGGGCCGATTCCGCGGGATAAATCCACAGATTCATTCCGAACAGTCGGCCACCGGCACCAACTCGGAAGCCGCCCCGCTTAAACTTTTTTAAATGGAATCCCCCGCCTCAACCAATGGCCAGTTGCTTGCCACGGACAAGTTGGCGAAGGAATACCGCGCCCGCCGGGTGGTCAACGGCGTGTCGGTGAGCGTGAATGCCGGCGAGATCGTCGGCCTGCTCGGACCAAACGGCGCGGGCAAGACCACCACCTTCAACATGGTGGTGGGCGTGGTCAGGCCGGACGCGGGGCAGGTCAGTTTTCAGGGCCGGGAAATCACGCATTTGCCGATGCACCAGCGCGCCCGGCTGGGGATCGGCTATCTCACCCAGGAGCCCTCGGTCTTCCGCAAGCTCACCGTGGAGGAGAACATCCTGGCCATTCTGGAAACCTGCAAGCTCTCCCGCACCGAGCGCGAGGTGCGGTTGAAGTATTTGCTGGAGGAGCTGGATTTGACGCCGATTGCCCAGAGCAAGGCGTACCAATTGAGCGGCGGCGAGAAGCGCCGGCTGGAAATCACCCGCGCCCTGGTGACGAGCCCCAAGCTGCTGCTGCTGGACGAGCCGTTCAGCGGCATTGATCCGATTGCGGTGTATGAGGTCCAGAAAATCGTGCGCCGGCTGAAGGAGCGCGGCTTGGGGATTTTGATCACGGACCACAATGTGCGCGAGACGCTCAAGCTGATTGACCGCGGCTACATCATTCACAAAGGCCAGGTGCTGGTGGCAGGCGCGTCCGAATTTCTGGCCAATGACCCGCAGGCGCGGGAAATTTACCTGGGGCCGGAGTTTAATTTGTAATCGGAGCCGGATTGAGTTTGGGATTACGATCCGACTGGGGAGCCGGATGGGTAATCGCAACCTGAATCCTCATCGTAAACATAAAATGGAACACGAATCCGTCACCGTCGAACAGTTCTTTCAAGAGCACACCGGGCCGCTGCAAATGCGGCAGCTTGCGGAGGGCGATCTGAAGCGCATCATCCGGGAGCCCACGGTGAACCGGCCCGGGCTGGCGCTGAGCGGCTTCACCCGCTATTTTGCTTACAAGCGCTTGCAGGTGATGGGGCATGCGGAGGTGTTCTATCTGCGCTCCCTGCGCCACGAGGAGCGCGAGGCGCGTTACGCTTATTTGTTTGCCTACAAGCTTCCCTGCATTGTTTTCAGCCGCGGGCTTAAGCCGGACCGGCAATTTCTCGCCGCCGCGGAGCAGACGCGCGTGCCGATCCTGCAGACCCCGCTGGTGACGATGAAGTTCATCAATCAGGCCACGCTGGCGCTGGAAATGATGTTCGCCCCGCGCGGCTCGGAATTGGGCAGCATGGTGGATATTCTCGGCGTGGGGGCCATCATTCGCGGGGAGAGCGGCATCGGCAAGAGCGAGGCGGTCCTCGCGCTGATTGAGCGCGGCTACAGTCTCGTCGCCGACGATGTGGTCAAGGTCACGCTGCTCGACGGGCATGATGTCCTGTGCACCAGCTCCGCGCTGACGCGCGACCACATGGAGGTGCGCGGCATCGGCATCATCAACGTCGCCCAGATGTTTGGCGTGAAGGCCATTCGCAAGAACAAGAAGCTCGACCTCATCATCACGCTCAAGGCGTGGAGCGAAGTTGCGGACGTGGACCGGCTGGGGATGGAGCAGGAATTTGTCAAGGTGCTCGGCGTGGATATTACGCATGTGACCATCCCGGTGCGGCCCGGCCGCGATATCGCGCGGCTGATTGAGGTGGCGGCTTTCCAGATCAAGCTGCGCAAGTCGGGCTATAATGCCGCCGAGGAATTGAACAAGCGGTTGCTGGCGCAGATGGCCGCCAATTCTCCCGGCCTGCCGCCGCCGGACGAATAATGAATTTTCGGGTGGCGAAATGCATTCCCACCGACTAACTTGCCGGAAGCCTGAACATGAGCGCCAAAAAAGCCGATGCTGCCGAGTTTCTCACCAAGGAACTCATCATTGTCAACAAGTCGGGAATTCACGCCCGGCCGGCCGCCATGTTTGTCAAAATTGCCAACCGGTTTGGCAGCGATATCTTCGTCGAAAAAGATGGCGAGAAGATCAATGGCAAGAGCATCATGGGCCTGATGATGCTGGCGGCCGGTCCCGGCAGCAAAGTCACCCTGCTTGCCAAGGGCACCGATGCCCTGCAGGCCATCGCCGAGCTGGAGCAATTGGTGCAACGCAAGTTCGATGAAGATTGACGGCGGCGGCGGAGTCACCTTGCCGGTTGTTTCGGTCCCACCCATGGGTCATTTTTTCCTGCGGGCGCTTTTTCGGCTTGTCCTTTCAGAAATATGAGTTGGATTTTTGGCGGGTGCGCAAATCCTGCGCGGTCATTGGCGGTTTGGGTAAAAACTGCGCGCCGATTTTCATATATCCCTTTTATTAGAGGCTATTTATCTGGCACGCTCCTTGCATACAGGGAGGGCATCCAGTGGCGACACGCTGATGTGGCGGCACGGAATCCAACAAACCAAAACTAAAGTAAACGATATGAAACTGAATCGCATAATCACCATGTGTGCCATCACCTCTGTGCTGGCGCTGAGTGCCACCAGCTTGCTGGCGCAAAACGACCAGGGCGGCAACAACGGCCAGCGCGGCCAGCGCGGGCAGGGCGGCGGCAATTGGGATCCGGCCCAGATGCAACAGCGCATGCTCGACCGTTATCAGGAACAGCTGGGCTTTACCAACGATACCGAGTGGGATGCCGTGAAGCCGCTCGTGCAAAAGGTCATGGAAACCGAGATAGCGGCGCGGGGCAGCCAACTGCGCAGCATGTTCGGCGGCCGCAACCGGGGCGGTAACAATGGCGCGCCCGGCGGCGGCATGTTCGGCCAGACCAATCCCGAAGCGGATGCGCTGCAGAAGGCGATTGAAGACAATGCGCCGTCTTCGCAGATCAAGGATTTGCTTGCCAAATACAATGCCGCGCAGAAGGTCAAGCAGGCCAAAGTTGAAGCCGCGCAGGCCGAACTCAAGAAGGTTTTGACCGTCAAGCAGGAAGCCCAGGCGACCTTGATGGGTTTGGTGAAATAAGTCTCCCAAGCGAAAGCTGACGATCCATGGCCGCTTCCCCGGTTCAAGAGTCTTCGTCGGAGCAGTTGCTGGAACGCATGGTCGCGTCCCGGCAGCTGTCTTCGCTCGACGCCGATACGCTCGCGAAACTTTCCTTCACCAGCGAAGAGGAAATTCTCCGCTGGCTCGCGAATGAATACGGCCTGGGCTATACCACGCTCGAAGACGTGGAGCCCGATCGTCAGCTGCTTTCCCTCTTCCCCGCGCGCATCCTGCTGAAGGAGGAGCTCCTCCCGCTCCAGCGCGTGAATGGCCTGGTCGAAGTCGCGACCAGCCGCCTTTTTGCCACGCAGGGCTTCGATGCCCTGAAATCCCTGACCGGACTGAACCTCAAGCCGGTGCTCGCCTCCAGCGAGGCCATCCAGCGCGAAATTAAAAAACGGCTCGGCGTCGGCGCCGACACCATTGGCACCCTGGACGAGGAAAAAGGGATTCAGGTTCTCGATGAAAATGCCGAAGGCAACAATCTCGACGAAGGCGCGGAGGACGAGGCGTCCATCATCCGCTTCGTCAACCAGGTTTTGAAGGACGCCATCGAACTGCGCGCCTCGGACGTTCATCTCGAACCGTTCGAGGATGAATTCCGCATCCGTTATCGGATTGACGGCGAGTTGCAGGAAGTTCCGGTGCCCGCCCAACTCAAGCGCTTTCAGCCCGCGATCGTCTCGCGCGTCAAGATTTTGAGCCACCTTAACATCGCGGAAAAACGCCTGCCGCAAGACGGCCGCATCAAGGTGCGGATTGACCAGGCGGAGGTGGATATTCGCGTGTCGGTGATTCCCATGTTGCACGGCGAGGCCGTCGTGATGCGCTTGCTCCGGCAGAATTCCACGCTCCGCGGCCTGGGGGAAATCGGCATGAACCGGCGCGAGCTGGAACATTTTCAGCGCGTGCTGCAGTTGCCGCACGGCATCATCCTGGTCACCGGCCCGACCGGCTCCGGCAAGACCTCCACGCTTTACACCGCCCTCAACGAAATCAACGACGCCGTCCGCAAGATTATCACCGTGGAAGATCCGGT
>CAIMLG010000273.1 GCA_903842235.1 uncultured Verrucomicrobia subdivision 3 bacterium | reverse complement strand
CGGACAAGATCCGTTATTGAAGGCGGCTGCCGGGTGGTTTTATCAATGTCGGCCGAAAGTTTTTCAATTCACACATCAATGTCCGATTGGTTAGTTTTGCGTTATGACAAATCCGACCAGCTCCGATTGCCAACTGGAACCGCGGATCACCACCCGCGGTTTCTGGGCGCTCATCGTCACGCAGTTTCAGGGGGCGTTTAGCGACAACGTGGTAAAAAACCTGGTCGTCTTTGTCGCCCTCTTTGGCACGGGTATGACCTTGGCGGAAAAGAACAGCTACGGGGAATGGATCGCCGCGTTGTTTGCGCTGCCGTTCATTCTGTTTTCCATGGCGGGCGGGTTTTTGGCCGACCGCTTCAGCAAGCGCTCGGTCATGCTGGGCGTGAAAGGATTTGAGCTGCTCATCATGGTGCTGGTGCTGTTCGGCTTGTGGAGCTGGAATAAATACTTGCTCCTGGGCGGGGTTTTTTTGATGGGCACGCACAGCGCTTTTTTTGGGCCTTCTAAATACGGTTCGCTGCCGGAGTTGCTGCCGGAGCGGAAGCTCTCGTGGGGCAATGGTATTCTCGAACTCGGTACGTTCATGGCCATCATCTTGGGCACCGTCGCGGCTGCCCTCCTGTCGCAATATTTTCACGGCAAACAGTGGCTTTCTGGCCTCATCTTGATCGGCTTGGCCTTGATCGGCCTGACCGCGTGCCTCGGCATCACGAAAGTGCCTGCGGCCAATCCGGCGAAAACCTTCAACCCCAATTTCCCGGCCGAGATCTGGCGGCACCTGCGCGCCATGCGCGGCGACCGCCCGCTCTGGCTGGCGCTGGCCGGCAACACCTACTTCAACTTCCTGGGGATGCTGCTGTTGCTGAACCTGTTTTTCTACGGTTCGGAAATCTTGCAGGTCACCGAGACTCACATCGGCCTGCTGAATGTCGCGCTGGCGCTCGGTATCGGCCTGGGCAGCGTGTCGGCCGGCTATCTCTCGGGCGGCAAGATCGAATATGGCTTGGTGCCGTTGGGGGCGTTCGGATTGTCCGCCTGTGCCACACTACTGGCGTGGCCAACGGTTGGCGTGGGCGGTTCAATGGTGCTGCTGGCGGCACTGGGTTTTGCCGGCGGTTTTTTCATCGTGCCTATTGCCGCGCTGTTGCAACATCGGCCGGCGCGTGAAAACAAGGGGCAGATTCAAGCGGTCGCCAACTGGCTGTCGTTCGTGGGCGTGTTTTTGGCGTCCGGGGCGCATTGGCTGCTGGCGCAGCAGTGGCATTTATCGCCGCGCGCCATCTTTCTTGTGGGCGGTGCGCTGACCTTGGTGGCGGGAATTTACGCGGTGGTGTTGCTGCCAGATTCCCTGCTGCGGTTCGTGCTGTGGTGCGTGACGCACTCGTTCTATCGCATCCGGGTCGCCGGGCGCGACCACATCCCGGAAAAAGGCGGCGCGCTGTTTGTTTGCAACCACGTTTCCTATGTGGACGCGCTGCTGCTCATTGCCGCGACGGACCGCCCGGTGCGCTTTCTGATGTTCAAGGACATTTATGAAAAACGCTGGGTGAAGCCGTTTGCGAAAATTCTCGGCACGATTCCCGTTTCTTCCGAGCAGCGGCCGCGCGAATTGATTCATGCGCTGCAAACCGCCAGTGAAGCCATCCGCGCGGGGGAGGTGGTCTGTATTTTTGCCGAGGGCCAGATCACCCGGATCGGCCAAATGCTGCCGTTCCGGCGGGGCATGGAACGGATCATGAAAGAGGTCGAGGCCCCCGTCATCCCGGTGGCGCTTGATGGCGTGCTCGGCGGGCCACTGAGTTTCAAACGCGGTCGGCTAGTGCATTTCTTCACTGCGCGCTGTCCGCATCCGGTGACCGTCAGTTTTGGCCGGCCTCTGCCGGCCAACGTCACGCCGTTTGCCGTGCGCGAGGCAGTTCAAGAATTGCAGGTGACCGCCTGGACCCTGCGCCGCGAGCGGATGCAGCCGCTCCACCGCAACTTCATCCAAATGGCGCGGGAACACCCCCATCGCTTTGCCTTCGCGGACGCGACGACGCCGAAAATTTCCTTTGGCACGGCGTTGGTGAAATGCATCTATCTCGCCCGCCGCCTGAAAGCCCGCTGGCAGGGCCAGCCCAGGGTGGGCATTTATCTGCCGCCCAGCGTGCCGGGCGCGCTGGTCAATTATGCCGCCTTCCTCTGCGGGCGGGTGCCGGTGAATCTCAATTACACCTTGTCCGAGACCACGCTGGCCGCTTGTGTGCGGCAATGCGAGATCCGCTCGGTGATCACCTCGCGGAAGTTTCTGGAGAAAATCAAGCTCACGCCGCCCGGCGAATTGATTTATCTCGAGGATCTCGCGGCACAGCCAGCGTTAACCGAAAAAATCGCTGCCTGGCTCATTGCTAAATTTGCACCCGCTTCGGTCATCGAACGGATTTTGTCAGCCGGCCCGGGATCAGGAGCGCCGGATCAACATTCGCTGGATGCGCTGGCCACGGTCATTTTTTCCAGCGGCAGCACCGGCGAACCCAAGGGAGTGATGCTCTCGCAATTCAACCTGCTCGCGAATATCGAGCAATGCGGCGAGGTCATTGCCATCGATTCCTCGCAGCGATTGTTGGGCATCCTGCCGTTTTTTCATTCGTTCGGCTTTACCGTCACGCTGTGCCTGCCGCTGGTGCTGGGCACCGGCGTGGTGTTTTACCCAAATCCGCTCGATGCCAAGGGCATTGGAACAATGGTGCGCGAGCACAAGGTTACCGTCATGCTCGCCACGGCCACCTTCCTGCAATTGTATCTGCGCGGCGTGGCCCCGGAGGATTTCGGCAGCCTCAACCTCATTGTCACCGGCGCGGAAAAATTGCCCGAGCGCCTCGCCAGCGCCTTTGAGGAGCGCTTTGGCATCCGCCCGTTGGAAGGCTACGGCTGCACCGAGTGTGCGCCCGCCGTGGCGGTGAATAGCTGGGATTACCGCGCCGCCGGATTTTTTCAGGTGGGCGGCAAGCATGGTAAAATCGGTCAGCCGGTCCCTGGCATGTGCGTGCGGATTGTGGCTGCGGACGATCCTTGGGGCGGGCGGGTGCTGCCGCCGGGTGAATCCGGCCTGTTGCTCGTGCGCGGGCCGAACGTGATGCTCGGCTATCTCGGCCAGCCGGAGAAGACTGCGGGCGTGTTGCGGGACGGCTGGTATTGCACCGGCGATGTGGCGATGCTGGATGCCGACGGTTTTCTCCAGATCACCGGCCGCCTGAACCGGTTCAGCAAAATCGGCGGCGAAATGGTGCCGCACCTCAAGATCGAAGAGAAACTGCAGGAACTGGCCGGCGTGGCGGAAATTGCCTTTGTGGTCGTTGGGGTGCCGGATGAGAAGAAGGGGGAACGGTTGGTGGTCCTGCACCGGCTGGCGGAAGCGGATTTGGTGGCCGTTTTGGATAAGATCGCCGCCTGCGATTTACCGAACCTATGGAAGCCCAAGGCGGACGCGTTTTTCCGCGTGGAAAGTTTCCCGATGCTCGGCACCGGCAAGCTGGATCTGCGCAGCGTGATGGAAACCGCCGTCCGGCTTGCAGGCTGAGCCAATACTAATAGAGTCTGAGCCTGCCCCATAGTTTTACCTGCGAGTTTCCCGGCTAATTAATATCCCGCTGTTTCCGAGTGGCCGGGCGGAACATCTGCCAGAGATTGGAAATCAGGCCCGCGCCTTTGAGAAGGTTTTGAAATCGGGAAGGTTTCGTGTCGGCGGGCACTGGCTTTTTGAACCGCAACGCGGCGAGGCCGGTGACCAAGGCGGCCGTGGCGGATGCCAGGGAGCGGATCGTCCGGGCCTGCTCCGCTAGCGCGTGCGCTGTGCCCGCCATCGTCTGCCATTCCTGAGCCAAGTGAGCGCGGTTGAGTTCGCTTTCGGCGATCAGCAGTTGTTTGCGGGAGTCGAGCGGGTTCATACGAGAAGTTTTTCCAAACATTCCCGGTCCTTGCGGATCTGGCCGAGCGTGGCGGAAAGCGTCTGCCACTCCCGCAACAGGCCGGTGAGCCGGCGGTAGAGCCAAAATCCGGCGGCCCCGTAAAGCAGGGTCAAAAGCAGGAGCACCAACACTGGCGACCAGGACCACAGCATGACCACGATGGCCGCCGTGAGCGTCAGCCCGGCCAGCAAACCAAAGGTCGCGATGCCCAAGGCCAGCAGGCAGGCCCGCAGAACGTGTTCGCGCCCCTCCTGCAATTCCACCGTCAACAATTCCAGCCGGTTTTCACCGATGGTCAGCAGCCGCCGCGCAAACTGTTTTGAGCCCGCGGCCAACTGCTTGAAGCTGACGGTGGATTCTTCCATGATCGAATCAGTCGCAGTTGCGGGAGGCGCAGCGGCGGGCGACGAGGTAGCCGATGAGCGCGCCGACCCCGACGCCGATGGCGATGGCCTGATACGGATGCTCATGCACGGCCTGATCGGCCACCTTGGCGCTGGCGACGGCTTTCTCGCGGACGGTGGCCGCCATTTCCATAGCGCGTTCGAGCGCGGCGGCGAGGCGCTTGCGGGCTTCGCTGACTTTTTCCCCGGCCATGTCGGCCGTGGCGGCCATTAAGGCGCGGGCGTCGTCGGCCAGCTGGCTCATTTCCGGACTGGCGGTGGTGGTTTCTTGATTCATATTTTTCTGGTGTTTTTGTTGGTTTCGATTTTCATCGGGATGTTTTCCGCATCGGCCAGATGTGCCGCCCTCGGCGATGTGGCCACATGCAAAATTGAGTTTCGGCCCCCGAAGGGATTCGGCACGGTTTCCCGGGCCCGCGGATCCGGCATCCATTCGCCGTCCACCACGAGGCAGTATTCGTAAGTGCCGGGGGCGAGCAAGGTTTCCTTCCACCAATTGCCGGCCCCGGAGGAATGCAGGGTTTTGGCCTCGGCTCGCCACTGATTGAAGGAGCCCGCAATGCAAACGGTTTTGGCGGACGGATGCGTGAATTCAAAGCGCACCGGCACGAGCTGCGGGTCGGGGCCGGGGACGTTGTTATGGTTGTGGTTGTGTTTCATGGCTGAGGATTTACGGGACGATGAATTTTCGTAATTTGGGTAAAATGTTTTCTCGCCACCATCATGCCTCCGGATGTCTCGCGGGGCTATGGGGTGTTCACCCCATGCCGGTCGTTTGGTGCAGCACGCGGTGAACCGCCTCGCTCATAGTCCGGGCCGTGCTGGGCTTGCGCAGTATTTCGCAAAAGCCCAGTTCCCGCACCTTCTCAGCGGTCAGGGTTCCGCCAAAGCCGGTCGTCAAAATGAGGGGCAGGCCCGGCTGGATTTGCAGCAATTGGCGGCCTAGTTCGATGCCGTCCATGACGGGCATGGCCAGATCGGTGATCACCAAATCGAACTGCCCCGGTTGGGCGCCAATGGCTGCCAGCGCCTCAGCCGCGCTTGTCACCATGGTCACTTGATAGCCCAGCCGGTCCAGGATCTGTTTGCCCAGGCCGGCCAGAGCGGTTTCATCGTCCACGAATATAATGCATTCGCCCTGGCCGCGTGGAATGGGTGCGGCGGCAATTTCCGGCGCGACGGTTTCGTTTTCCAATACCGGGAAATACAAATGGAACGTGGTGCCTTCGCCGGGATGGCTGTAAACGGAGATGCCGCCGTCATGGGTTTTCATGATGCCATACACCACCGCCAGGCCCAGCCCGGTGCCTTCGCCCACAGCTTTGGTCGTGAAAAACGCCTCAAAAACCCGCCCCACTGTGGCTGAATCCATACCGCAGCCCGTGTCGCTGACCGACAGCCGGGCATAGCGGCCCCCATGGAGGTCGGGATGGGTTTTGACGAAATCGGCATCCACCTCGATGACGCCCATTTCGACTTTGAAGGTGCCCGGTTGCTCGCGCATGGCGTGCCAGGCGTTGGTGCCGAGATTCATGATCACTTTATGGATGTTGGCTTGCTCCTGCTGTGTCTCCCCTTGGGCAATCCGGGTCTGATCTTGCCGGGTCTGGGTCTGGGCTTGCTCGGTCGCGTCTGTTCTTGGGCCGCGTGCGTCGCCCGGCGGGTCAGCTCGTTTGGTTCGGCGGGGTCCATGGTTTCCTCTGTTCCGTGTAAAACAAGGTGCAGAAAATGATGACGGTGGATTCCGTTGAGCTGGGCATGGCGTTGGGTTCCGCCGGGGCAACGATGGTGTTCATGTGCGTGGCCACGACTTGCAAATCCGGGCCTCGCCCCAGAAACTCATTAAGCTGATCCTCCAGCGCGGTCGCCGGCGACTTGCCGGAGGGCAACTTGTGCAGAATGACTTCAAATACTTTGGCTTTCATCGTCGGATCTCCGGCCAATACTCGTTCCCCTCGCCCACGCCGTTCCGGGGACGGGTTTGGTTCAACATGGGGAGCCGCATGGTCGTGAGCCATGCAAACGCCCGGTAAGCGGGCGCGCTCAACCCCGGCCGGTCGGGATCGTGGCCCGCGGCCGGCCGTTTGGAGGCGCGCATTCATAATTTAAGACCTGCCGCCCCGTCGGAGGAACCTGCGGTGGCGGCAGGCAGACCACCGGCCCGGACAACGGTTGGCAAGCCGGGGTGGGTGGCAAATTCTACCGGGTTGAATGGCTCGCTGATCAGCCGCAAATTCAGAATCTGATGGGGCCGCAAACCCGGGTTGCGGGAGCTCGCGTTGACTGGGTAGCCCCAATAGCAGTTCAGCTCATCCTGGCCCTCGTCGCTCTGGCCATGATTTGGGTTCATATGATTGTGGCGGGTGACGGCGGTTGGATTCGTTGGTCAGCGGACTTGTGGAACCCGGATATTACCGGCGTGGCCGATGATGCCAAAAACGGACAACAGCCACACGACGACACAAATCACCACCACGATGTTAAGAATCTTCTTTATTTTCCCGTCCATCGGGATATAGGTGTTGACCAGCCAGAGCAGCACGCCGATGACGATCAGGGTGACGATGAGAGAAATCAGTGACATCGGCGGCCTCCATTGGGGTTGAGTGGATTCATGCCGTAATCTTAATCTGCCACGCACCGGCGGGCTATGGGGTGTAACCCTACCGGCAGCCTAACTTCCAGCATGGAATTCGGGGTTCAACCCATTTGGACCCGGTTCCGAATCAATGCACGATGACCATCGGCGGGCGCACTTCCACCACCGGGACCCGCACTTCGACCACGGGCGGGCCTACGATGACTGCCTCATGATGTTCGTATCGCCCGTGCCCGCTATAGTGCCCATGGCGGCCACCCTCGGAAACCAGGCATCCGGCGGTCATGAGGAGGGTGACTACGCCGGTTAATAACAGGATCATTTTCATATTGGATAGTCGCTTTCTGGAGCCACATTACGCGATGGGTGCCGGCCTCGCCATGGGGTGTTACCCGCATTGACATTTTGACCGGCCATGGCGCACATTCGGTCAGTGTGAACAATTATTCTTGATGATGCGCTCTACCACCCCCATGAAAATTATCCTCCGCGGTTTGCTCCGGGTCTTGTTCCGCTTCCGGGCTTACGATCTGGCCGCACTGAACACGCCCGGCCCGGTGCTGTTGATTCCAAATCACAGTTCCTGGCTCGACTGGCTGTTTCTCTGGGCCTGCCTGGCGGACGATTGGAAGATGGTCAGCTCCAGCGTCTCGGCCAAGACAAGCTGGCTGCACCGGAAAATAATGATCAATCGCTACTCCCTGCCCGTGGATCCCGCCTCGCCTTACGCGGTGAAGCGCATGGCCGAGTTTCTCCAAGGCGGCGGGCGGCTTGTGCTCTTTGCCGAAGGCCGCCTGTCGCGCACGGGCAACTTGATGAAGCTGTTCGCCGGCACCGGATTTTTGATTTTCAAAACCCAGGCGCGCGTCATCACTGTTTACCTGCGCGGCGCCAGCCGGCTGCCCTATTCCCCCAATCCGAACGCCAAAAATATTTTCCCAAGGTGACCGCGCATTTCAGCGCCGCCCTGTCGGCGCCCGAATTGGGCGACATCAGCACCAGCCAGGCGCGGACCCGGTTATCCGCCTGGCTCCGCGACCAGCTGGTGCGGCAGCGGTTCGAGGTCGAAATGAGTTTCGGCGCACAAAATATTCTCGCGGCGGTGGCGGAAACCGCCCGCCAACATCCCGGCCAGATCATTCTCGAAGACGCCACGCAGCAAACGCTGACCTATCGCAAGCTGATGGTTGGCGCCGACGTGCTGGCGCAGGTTTTGCGCGGCCGCGTTGCGGGTGGCGACCGGGTTGGCCTGTTGCTGCCGAATGTCAGCGCCACTCCAGTGGTCATCCTTGCGCTGTGGAGCCTGGGCCGGGTGCCCGCCATGCTGAACTTTTCCTCGGGCACGCCGGCCATGCTGGCGTGCGCGGAACTCGCCGGACTGAAACAGATCATCACTTCGCGCGCCTTTCTTGAACGCGCCAAACTCAACGTTGACGCTTTCGTGAAAGCGGGCATCAAGCTGATTTATCTTGAAGCGGTGCGCGCCGGCATCAGCGGCCCCCGGAAATTTTTCACCTTGCTTCGGCGCATTTTTCCTCTGCCCTCTGCCCGCGGTCTTCTGCCCTCCGATTCCACCGCCGTGATTGTTTTTACGAGCGGCTCCGAAGGCGTGCCCAAGGGCGTCGAGCTGACGCACGGAAACATTCTTGCCAATATCCGCCAGGTTCTGGCCGTCACCGATTTGACCGACCGCGACCGGGTTTTTAATTGTCTGCCGCTCTTTCACAGCTTCGGCCTCACGGTCGGAATGTTCCTGCCGTTGGTGCGCGGGATCTACATCTTTCTTTATCCTTCGCCTTTGCATTATCGCCTGGTGCCGGCCGTGCTTTATGACCGCGACTGCACGGTCTTTCTCAGCACGAACACTTTCCTGAACGGCTACGCGCGCAAGGCCCATCCCTACGACTTCCGCAGCCTCCGGTATCTGTTCGCCGCTGCGGAGCAGTTGCAGGCCACCACCGCGCTCGCCTGGTCGCAGAAATACGGCATCCGCATCCTCGAAGGTTATGGCGCGACGGAATGCGCCCCGTGCATCAGCGTCAACACGCCGCTCGAACCGCGCTCCGGCTCCGTGGGCCGGCTCTTGCCGGGCATGGAATACAAACTGGAACCCGTTGCCGGCGTGACGGCAGGCGGGCGCCTTTTTGTGCGCGGGTTAAACGTGATGAAGGGCTACTTGAATGCGGAGGCGAACGCGAAGTTCCTAGCGCTCGCCGGCTGGTATGACACCGGCGACATCGTGAGCGTGGATGCCGAAGGCTACCTGCAGATTCGCGGGCGAATGAAGCGCTTCGCCAAGGTGAGTGGTGAAATGGTGAGCCTCACCGCGGTCGAAGACGCATTGGCGGGGGCGTTTCCACAATATGGCTTGCGCTGCCAGGTCGCCGTTCTGACGCGCCCCGATGAGAGCAAAGGTGAAGTGCTCATCGCCGTGAGCAACGAACCCAAGCTGACCCTGGACGAAATCCGCGATGCCATTAAGGCAAAAGGGCTGACCAATCTCAGCGTGCCGCGCGAAATCAAAGTGGTGCCCGAAATCCCGAAGCTCGGCACTGGCAAGGTGGATCATCGCGGGTTAAAGGCGCTGATGGATGCGGCCGAGAATCCATCCGCAACGCCCGCAGCGGCTGGGAGATAGCCAAATCGCTTTATTGATTCCAAACCACGAAACTCCCGAATTACCCGAAAATCAAAACGCCGGGAATCGGATTAATTGCGGGATCAAAATTTTGGGGAGCGCGGCTGTGTCGCAGACCCGCCGCAGGCTTGTTTTAATATCCAGACTCGCGCCCGCTTCCAGCGCTTTCAAGGAAGCGCGATCTGGGGTGTCAAAGCTCGCCAATATACCAGTCTTCGACTTTTTTCCGCGCCCAGGGGGTTTTGCGCAGAAAGGTGAGGCTGGATTTCGTGGAGGGATTGAATTGAAAGCAGCGGATGGGGATGCGGCGGCTCATTTCACCCCAACCATGCTTTTGGACCAGCTGATTGACGATGGTTTCCAAAGTGATTCCATGCAGGGGGTCACGCGGATGCGAGGTGGGGGCGGGCATAATCGTTTATGTAAATCGGGTGGGTTGAATGGGTCGAGTGGCCCGGGCGGACTTGAAGTCCACGGCCGGGCCGATGAATGCGCCGGGCTTTTCCGGCTCGGCTAGATCTCTCGCGATGGGGTAGCGACCACACATGAACGCACCCTAAACCAAAACCTGGAAAGCTGAAACCTGAAAGTGGTGGCTCTTGGCTCATGCATGGGGCCAGGGTTATGGCTCATAATATAATCGGTAGAGCACCGCGTCGTTCGTTGTCACCACCGGGAGGTTCGTGGCCGTCACCTGCTCACTCCCCGGCACCGGGAACCAGTTGGTTCCCAACCCGGTGCCCAGAGCGTTTGTCTGCGTCTGCAATCTCCACCCCAGATAATTGCTCGGCCAGCTCAGGTTTATGGTTCCGCTCGTCACGGTGAAGGTCAGATTCGTTGGCGTCGTCGGAATCGGCGGCGTGGCTGAATTGATGGTCAGGATGCCGGTGTTCGGGTCGAAGATGCCGTTCGTCGCCCCCGTGGCGGGCAGGATGACGATCGAGCTGAAGTTGCCGGACTTGGCTCCAGAGGCGCCGAACAGCTGGAAGGTCTCGCCGCCCGCCAGCGCCGTCGCACCCAGGTTGGTCACGATCAGCGCGCCCCCGTAACTGACCTCTGTCAGACCGGTCACCCAATCCTTGGCGGCATTGTCGTTGTTGACCCGCACCGAAACCGAGCAAGCGTTGCTGAGGGTCAGGTGATTGTTGATGGTCAAGGTGCCGATGGCGGCGGCCGCCCCCGGAGCAAGGGTTGCGCCGGCAGCCAGAGTGACCGGGCCAGCCATCGTTCCCGTGCCGCGCAGCGTTCCCTGACTTACCAGCGTGGTGCCGGTATAAGTGTTGGTCCCCGTCAACGCCAGCGTGCCCGTGCCTAACTTGGTCAGGCCGCCGCTGGTGTTGGCGGTGGTGCTCGCGCTGCCGGTTGGGGTTACCGTGCCGCCGCCGCCGGTGAACATCAAGGTGGGCGTGCCGGTATAGCCTGCCCCCGGGCAGGTCAGGGTGACGCCGGAGATATTACCGCTGCCATCAATGGTGGCAATGGCGCTGGCCCCGGTGCCGGTGCCAAAAACCTCCACGATCGGCGGGGCCACGAAGCCCGACCCGCTAAAGGTCATGCCCGCCAGGCTGACGCCGTTGCCGGGCGTCGGGGTCAGCAGAGGCTGCCCAAGGGTGATGGCGTAGCCGCCGTCGTCAATCACCGCCCCGCCGCCATAGACATAGGCCGCTGTCACGCCCGTCATAAAGCTCGCGTTTGCCTTGCTCGCCTTTAGCGTACCGCCGCTGAAATTCACATAACCCGGGCCAACTCCGCCGGCGATGGCAGGCGTGGTTACGGTGCCGCCATTCAGGTTCACAATACCAGAGACGCCGCTGCCATTTCCCAAGCTAAGCGAAGCGGCGGCGTTAAGAATCTTTACCACGGCCGAGCCGGAAACATTGAGGATGCCGTTGGCGCTCTTGCCAACGAGGAGCGAACCGGCGGCGGCACTCAGCGTTGTCGTGCCGCCGCTCAGGGTCATGACGCTGGTGTTCGTGGCATAGGTCTGAAATGACCCCACTTCGATGTTGTTGGCATTCACCGTCAAATTGCCGGCGCTGACCATGACTTCGCCGCGATTTTGCGAGTTGGCGACCGAACCGCGCCCCGGGGCCAGAAAAGAGCCGAGGTTGACCGTGCCCCCGCTGATGTTCAACGCGCCAAACCCGTTGATCCCGGCCCCGCCGTTGCCTAGAAACAATTGACTCGCCAGATTCAAAGTGCCGCCCGAACCCACATTGATGGCCCCGCTGGCCCCGCTGGCCGTGCCCACCAGCATGTTGATTCCCCCCGCATTGGCGTTTACCGTGCCGCCGGTGATATTGAGCGCGGCGCTGGTGCTGGCCGTATCGGCCACCACGAGGCTTTTGGTGGTTGCCCCACTAATGGCCCCACCGCTGCCGACCGTCAACCCGCCCTTGCTCACCCGGGTTTGTCCGGTATAGGTATTGGCGCCGGTAAGCTTCAGGGAACTGGTGGCGCTGTTCTGCGTCAGGGCCACGGTTTGGGCCGCATCGCTGATGATGCCGGTAATGTCAATCTCCCCGTTGCCCGTGCCGGCGTTTTGCAGGGTCACACTGGCCGTTGCGTTGCCGGTCACCGGCCGGCTGATGGTCAAGGTCTGGGCGGAGGAATTCGAAATCCACAAGTTTTGATTCAGCACCACGCTGCCGTCGCTCACGCCAAGGGTCTGGCCCGCCGCCAAGCCGCTGGCCAGATTGATGGTCGCCGTGCCGTCAAACGTCAAATTGGCCCCCGTCCCGCCGCCCGCGGTGGTGGCCAGGCGAAGGGTGTAAGCGGGAGCCCCGGCGTCAAAACTAAGGGATTGAACCGTCTGAGCGCTCCGCAGATACAAACTCGTCACGCTGCTGTTCCCAAAGTGAAGATCCGCCAGCGGGCCAAAGACGGCGTTGGGGCTATAATTAGCCGCCGTGTCCAAAGCCGCCGAGCCGGGTGAAGCCAGCCAGACATAAGAACCCCCCACCGCCGGCATCGTTGCGGGGAGCACGACGGTTATTGTGACGGTGGCGATATTATTCGCCGCATCCCGGGCGGCCACGGTGATGAGGTTGGCACCCGTGGCCAACGGAACGCCGGTCACGGTCCAATTCGCCGTGCCGGTGGCCGTGCCACTACCGCCATTGCTGCTTTGCCAAGTTACCTGCGTGACCCCGACGTTGTCGGCGGCTGTCCCGCTCAGGTCAATCGTCGTGTTTGCGTTGGTGTAAACCACTGCGGTGGTCGGCGACACAATGGCGATCGACGGTGAGACGGTGTCGCCAACCGGAGCGGTGTAGCTTACCGAGAACGCTTGATTGATGGTCGTTCGCCCGCCTTTGCTGCCGGAGCCGCTGGCGGCTTCGCCAATTGCTTGAATGAGGTTCGCTCCGGCAGACAGTGGGATGTTGGTCAGACCCCAAGTGGGACTGAGGCTGCCGGTGGCCGGGAAAGGATTTTGTTTGTTGCCATAAACGTAGGTCTCGAAGGTATTCGTCCCGGTGGCCAGCGTCCGGCTCAAGGTAAGGGTGTGGGTGTCCACGACGCCCACGATATCGTAATAAAGCGGTCCGCTGCTCACCAGGATGCCCAGGCGCTGCCCCACGAAGGCGCTGGTGAAGGTGGAGGCGGCGGAAGTAAAGGTGGTGGTGCCATTGCTGATGCCGTCGGTTTTCCGCGCACTGGGCGAATAGCGGCTGCTGCCCCACCCGATCCGGGTGAAGCTTGCAGCGGTCGTGGAGGTGCCCGAGAGGTTTAAATTTGTCGCCTGCGACGACCCGTTGATGGTCAGGCCGGGAACGCCCTGCATCGGCTGGCCCCGCCTTTGGGCCATGATCCAGGGGAGCAGGAGCGGATGTTGATAAGCCTCCGGCCAAATGCTATGCCCGCCGGAATCGTAGCGTGTATAGATAATTGGCAATCCCCGGCCCCGCAAACTATCTACGGCGTTGTCCGAACCGCTGACGTTCACCGTGGGATCATCGGCACCGTGAAACGCCCAGACGGGCACTGACGGGTCCGCGCTGATGTTATTGGCAAAGCCGGATTGGGGAACCAGACAGGAAAACAGGTTCGTCGTAAGGTGGGTTGGCACATTCCAAGTGCCGATGCCGCCGAGGGAAAGGCCGGTGAGGCAGACCCGCTCGGGATCAATGGCCCCGGGATACTGGGTTATCAGTGTGTTGAGGATATTGGTGATGGCCTTGGCGCCAGCGGCATCGGACCACGTGGTGACCGGGCTTTGCGGGGCCACAAAAAAACAGGGATAAGCGGTTTGATTGTCCGGGTTGGCGGTGGAAACCAGGGACAGCGCCCCGAGCGCCGTGTTGCCGCCGATCGTCAGCTGGCTGGTGTTGTTCGTGCCGACTTCGCCGATGCCATGGAGAAAAATTATGACCGGATATTTATTGGCCGCATTGTAATTCTTGGGCAACAGATAGCGGTAGCCGTAGCCGCTGCCGCTGACAAAACTGGTCTGGCCCGGCGCATTGACCGCGCTGTTGCCGTAGAGAAAAGAACTCAAGGGCGGATAGGTTATGGCTGAAGCTGTAACGCCGGTGAAAAGCAGGCCGAGGAGGGCGAAAATGACCCGCTGGATTCCCGTTCTGCGGCATGAGGTTCGGAGAGCTAATTCAGCCATAGGTGATCCCTTTCGCGATTGATCGGATTTTCTTTTCCCGCGCCCGCAGGTAAGGCTGGATTATTTTTGAGGATACCAGGCATAGGCGTGAGTTTATGGAAAACGCAGCCGGTAGAACGCTGCGGGGGCTGCCGGGTTGAGCGGAAACTGCAGGGTGGTATTGGTTCGTGAGCCGACCACCTCGCCCCAGTTGGTGCTGAGCCCGATGCCAAGCTGATTGGTTTGGGATTCCAGGACCCAGCCTTTATGGGTGGCCGGCCAGGCGAGGACCAGGTTCGTGCCAGTCTGGCCCCCGTTCAGCGGCGGCGGGTTTGTGCTCACCAGTTGATACGTTACCAGCAGTTGGGCGCAATTGGTGTCATTGGTTTCCTCCCCGGTGTAGTAGGCTTGAAAATCGGGGGCGGCGTCGCCGTTATTGCCGAGGCTGAAATAGCAGCGCACCTGGGTGCGCCCGTGCCGGTTGATGGCGTTGAGACCGGCGGAGCTGAGTGTCGCGGCCGACCAATCCCCGGCGGCGGCCGACCGGGAGAGAATCCCGGCTTGGACGGCATCGGCCGCCGCCTGAAAGTCGGCCGGTTCCAGGTCGTTGTTCCCGTTAAAGCCGCCCGTCTTGAGGTCGATGTAGGCCGGCCCATGGGTATCGTAGGGATTGGTGCCCGCCGAGCCGCCGCGGCACATGCGGAAGGTGGCCGAGGTGATCGCCGCGTTGTCCGGCAAAAAGGACGTGTCGAATGAGAAAATGCTCTTGAACTGCTGGTTGCTGCCGCTATCGCCGATCCGCGCGACATTGTTCGTGGGGCTGACGGTCCCGCCCACTTTAGAGTCCTGGCTGGATTCGGTAATGTAACCATCCTCCGTCCCACCGAGCGTCAGCAGCACCGCCTGAACCGGTGCGCCATTCAAATTGGTGATGTTGATTGACAGGGTGGCCGTATTGGCGCCGTCCTTGCCGTCGGTGACCTGGACGGTCCAGGTATTCGTTCCGAGATCGGTCGATTGCGGCGTGCCGGAAAGCGCGCCGTTAGTGGCCACGTTCAGCCAGGCCGGCCCGGAGCCCCGGCTGAAGCTCATGGGGTCGCCGTCCGGATCGGTGGCCAAACCCGCCAGGGTTCCTTGGTAGGGCACCCCTTGGGCGGCGCCGGCGGCCGCGAGCGAGTTGGTGGCAAACGACGGCGCGCCGCTCTGGATGGTGCCGCGTCTAAGGTAAATAAAGTCATTGGTCACCCCCGTGGGCGGCCCCGCCCCCACGAGAACTTCCGTGTCGGAGATGGGTTCAATGAACGAGTAAAAGGACAGATCGGAGCCGAAGGGTTGGGCTTGTTCCTGGAAGTTCTTGCCATTGATATCGCCGACCCAGACGTTGATTTTGGTGCTGCTATTGACCGACACGGCGATGGCGCCCCGGGGCAGAACCACGCCATAAGGGCCGCCGCCAAATTCCACGGTATCCACCAGCCACTCGTTGGTGGCTCCCAGGGGATAAACGTTGGTGTCCGTCGTCCCGTCATAGTCCGCACTGGTCCAGGGGCCGCTGAAGCCGGCGTTGGTCCAGTCCCAGTCATTGGGGCTGGTCGTTACGAGATAAGGTGAATTGGGGCAACTGATGGATTCGGAGACCAAGGCGAAACGATTGTTGGGCAGGATGAAGGGGGTGGGCATGCCGCCCTGACTGATGTTCGCGGGCGGATTGATCAGGTTGCTCGTATAGTCGCGATGCACAATGCGCCCGGTAAAACGCTCCGGATTCGGGTCCGTCCAGGTCACGCCGTTGTCATAGGAGGCGACCCACGCCACGGCCCGGCCCCGGGTATAGGAGCGGTCAGCCAGATTGACGTCGATATTGGTGGGAATGACTTCCTGGGTGTAAAAGACGTAAATATCGTTATGGCCATCGCCGTTCCGATCGTGGGGCACTTGGATCGGACGGCCTTCCCAATTATCGCCCTGAAAAATCGGCGTGCCGCTGGACCATGTGTCGCCCCCGTCCAGACTCCAACGTACATCGATGTATCGGTCTTTGGAAAAAGTTCCCGTTCGATTGCGGCGCTGATGAGTCATCAGCAGCCGGCCGTCGTCAAGCTGGATGACATTGCAGCTGGCGTAATTCCATTGGGCGGTAGTCGAGGCGATTTTCTTGGCCGCCCCCCAAGTGTGCCCGTTGTCCGTGCTCCGGTATTGGTAAAAATCTCCGCCGGTATCCTGCGTTTGGTAGAAAAGCAGCAGATCTCCGGCATGAACCCCGGTCCGGATCTTCAAGAGCCGGGGATAACGCCCATTGCCATTCGCGGGCGTCAGATCGATGCGTTCGCCCCACGCGATGGTGGTAACGGCCCGCGCGGCGGGGGCCAGACCCCAAAATACGGCCGCCAGAACAAAGAGGCGGATGGCCCAGCGGATGGCGGACCGGAAGGCTCGCGGACGCCCACAGATACTTCTGAAGCGTTTCATATTGACAGTGAAACACCCGCAAGCTGGCGGACGAGCCAAATTCCCCGCTCGAAAAGCAAACGGACGGGAAGCCCGATCCAATAAAGTGGTAAAGTAACTGAATTCATAACTCGTTGATAACCAACAAAAAACTTTACATTTTCTTTGCCAAAAAAGCAATTTACCGGCACAATCTCAGGCTTTATTCCGGAGTCGGAACATCTTGAAACCTTATCCCGTTTCTGTGCCACAATCAAGACAAGTCACGCGATTAACTTGTTGAACTAAACCGCTTCGCGGGGAGCGTGCGCGAAGTCTTCTAAAGATTTGGAGTTTTCTGGTGGTTGGATAATTTCGGAGAGTTGGGGGCGTATGACCACACTTCGCCAACAACTCATCCAAGAGCTGGTCCTGCGCGG
>CAIMLG010000272.1 GCA_903842235.1 uncultured Verrucomicrobia subdivision 3 bacterium | reverse complement strand
TGCTCGGTTACGCGAATGGTCAAACTGTTTTCGCGTTTTACTGGCAGTGCTACTGGCATCCACGGCCTGCCGCATCGCAAGTTGCTTGTAATCAAGCCCTAGTCATGCAATGCAAGAGAGGTGTCCGGCCTCTTTTCTTTTATCGACAGGCCGCCGCTCTAAATCACCTCACCGCAACAGCGACAGAACACGGGTTGACGCTGGGAAATTTACCCGCGCAAAATCCCCGCCCTGCCGGATGGCATCAAACCCGTGGCGGGCAACGCATGAACTTCATCGCCTCAGAATCCCAAGGGGATTCCAGCCATCCGCCCAGGGTTGGCGAGCCTGCGAGCCTACCCTGGGTCACGAGTTTGATTTTCCGCCAACCCCAACGGGGTTGTGTCTGGTGTCACGCAGCCATCCGCCGCAACCCCGCTGGGGTTGGGAATCTTCTTGATCTTAATGTTCCCAGGGTAGCGCGGCGCGCAACCCTGGGCTGAATGCCTTTGCCCGGTTGGGGAAATCCGAACGCCCGCGCGGCCAACCTGTCTCACCGCCGCCGGAAGCGCCGCCCGCCGGCGACGAGTCAAACCTGGTCAAACCGAAACCGATCCGGCGTGTCCCCATGAAAACAAAATCGCGCCCGCCGGAAATATTCATAAAAATATGCTTTGGCATTGCTTTACCGTGCCACGCGACAAAGACTCTGCTAAACTTAAACCGTTATGTTGCTCTCCAAAGACGAACTGCATAGTCTGGTTGAATTGACCCATCAGTCGCCCCACACGCTGCTCGGCATGCACCCGCTGGGCGGTCAATCCGGCCTGGTCGCCCGGGCGCTGCTGCCGGATGCCAAAACGGTGGAAATTCAGCCGGTGCATGAACCGGGCCGGCCGAAGTTTGAACTGAAGCGGATTCCCAACACCGACATTTTTGAAGGCGTCACCCCGGAGGCCAGCGCCGTCTATGCCTACGATCTCGTCATCACCAGCAAATCCGGCGCCACGCGCCGCACGCGCGATGCGTATTCCTTTTTGCCGACGCTGAGCGAGGCGGACTTGTTCCTCTTTGGCAAAGGCGATGAGCGGAAAATCTTCGATAAGCTCGGCGCGCAGTTGCGCACCCTGGACGGCGTGCCCGGCACGAGCTTTGCCGTCTGGGCGCCCAATGCCCAGCGCGTCAGTGTGGTCGGCGATTTCAATGGCTGGGATGGGCGGGTTCATGCGCTGCGCTTGCTGGGCGCGTCCGGGGTTTGGGAGATTTTTATTCCCGGCGTGGGGCCGGGCGCGCATTACAAATTTGAGCTTCGCGATGCGCACGGCCGCATCAAGCTGAATACCGATCCTTTTGGCTTCTTCTTTGAGGTGGCGCCCAAGCAGGCCGCGATTGTCTGGGACACCCAGAAATTCGCGTGGACGTATGCGGCCTGGCTGCAGCAGCGCCGCGAGCGCGACGCGCTGCGGGCCCCGCTGAGTGTCTATGAAATGCACGTCGGGTCGTGGCGGAAAAAGGCCGCCGCCGAATCGTGGAGCTATCGGGAACTTGCCCGGCCGCTTGTGGAATACGTCACGCAGATGGGCTTCACGCATGTGGAGTTTTTGCCCGTGGCGGAGCACGCCTTTTATCCCTCCTGGGGCTATCAGGTCACCGGTTTTTACGCGCCCACCAGCCGCTTTGGCCCGCCCGACGATTTTCAATTTCTCGTCAACGCGCTGCATGCGGCCGGCATTGGGGTCATTGTGGATTGGGTGCCCGCGCATTTTCCGCGCGACGAATGGGCGCTGGCAAAATTCGACGGCACCGCGCTCTTTGAGCACGAGGATCCCCGCAAAGGGGCGCATCAGGACTGGGGCACGCTGATTTTTAATTTTGGCCGCAACGAAGTCTCCAACTTCCTCCTCGCCAATGCGCTGTTCTGGTGCGAGCGCTTTCACATCGACGGCCTGCGCGTGGACGCCGTCGCCTCGATGCTCTACCTCGATTACTCCCGCAAGGAAGGCCAGTGGATTCCCAACGAGCACGGCGGGCGGGAGAACCTGGAGGCGATTGAGTTCCTGAAAAAATTCAACCACCTCACGCATACGGAATTTCCCGGCGTGCTGACCATTGCCGAGGAATCCACCGCCTGGCCGCAGGTGACCCGTCCGCCCTATCTCGGCGGGCTGGGCTTCTCCTTCAAGTGGAACATGGGCTGGATGCACGACACGCTGGGCTATTTCATGCGCGAGCCGGTGCATCGCAAATACCATCAGAACGATCTGACGTTTGCGATGCTTTATCACCACAATGAAAATTTCGTGCTGCCGCTGTCGCATGACGAAGTCGTGCATGGCAAAGGCTCGCTGCTTGGCCGGATGCCGGGCGACGACTGGCAGAAGTTTGCCAATCTCCGCACCCTGCTGGCCTATCAATGGCTGTTCCCCGGGCGGAAGCTGTTGTTCATGGGGGGCGAAATCGGCCAGCGCGCGGAGTGGAATGAAAATGCCCAGTTGGACTGGTGGCTGCTCGATGCCGGCCCGTTCCACCGGGGCTTGCAGCAGTTCGTGACGGATCTGAACCGACTTTACGCGAACTCAGCGGCGCTCTGGCAGGCGGACTATGACCCCGCCGGGTTTAGCTGGATTGATTGCAACGACCGCGCGAACAGCGTGCTTTCCTTCCGGCGCCAGACGGCGGATGGGAAAAATCCCACGGTGGTCATCCTGAATCTCACCCCGGTGCCCCGGCCGAATTACCGCGTGGGCCTGCCGGCCGGCGGCTCGTGGCGCGAGGCGTTGAACAGCGATGCGGCGATTTATGGCGGCAGCAACCAAGGCAACTACGGCGGGGTTGCGGCGGAACCGGTGCCCCTCCATGGCCAGCCGTTTTCCGCAAATTTCAACCTGCCGCCTTTGAGCGTGGTGGTGTTCCAGTCGGCCGCCGGGGCGTAATCGGTCCCGGTGGGGTGGCCTTTTCTGGCTCGGGGCCCCCCTTCAGCGGGCGTCGGCTTTGGGGGCGATTTTCTGCGGGTCGAGTTTTCGCTCGTGGTATTCGAGGATGCGGTTGACCACGAGTTCGCGCCCTTCTAGGTGCCAGTCCACGTTGCGGGCATACCAATAGCCCTCGGGCGTTCGCCAGCGGGTAAAGGTGGAGTCGAATTTCCAGACCGAGCCGACCAGGCCGCCGAAGACATTGACCTTTTCCGTGAGCCAGAATTGCGCCTGGGAAACGGCGTAATCCTCGGCGTCCACCCAGAGCCGGCCGGCCGTCTTGTTGATGAACTTATCGGCAAAATTCTTCCCGGGCAATTCGCCGCTGCGGGGCTTGAAATCCACCAGGAAGGCCTCCCGGCCGTTGAGTTCCTCCCGGCCGATGACCGTAAATTGAAAGCGCGGGAGCAGATTGGTGATGGCATAATCTTTCCCTTTCAGCGCCTGGTTCCGGACGTTGGCGTGCTTTTCCGAAAGCGCGGGATCCTTGGCGGCTTGCGAGGGGGGCAAAACCGATTCCGCCTCGGCCGCCGGCCCGGCGTGGCCGGTCGCGAGCCGTTCTGGTTTGTTTTCCACGGAGTGCTTTTCTTCGCGGCTGGTCACTTCGCCCTGCCGGTTGCGATACTCCCAGGTCCGGGTGCGGGTGTATTGGTAGCTCATGTCGAACCGGTCGTCATTGCGCTCCTCCGTCTCCCCGGACCGGGCGGCAATGCGCTGCACCAAAAAGTCCGCCGTCGGCAGCGGGGCGGCGTCCCCGGGGCGCGGCGGGTTGGTTTGGGCGGGAACGGCTCCCGCCAGGGCCAGCAGGGCCGCCAGCACCGGCAACAGTTTCTTCATGCCCCATAGGATGCAACAACGCCGGGGATTTTTCCAATGCTGATGCGCGCCTTTTATCCGGACAAACCGGGGTCCGG
The DNA here is from genome assembly GCA_903842235.1 of uncultured Verrucomicrobia subdivision 3 bacterium. GTDB lineage: Bacteria > Verrucomicrobiota > Verrucomicrobiia > Limisphaerales > UBA11358 > UBA11358. The sequence goes on along the minus strand of CAIMLG010000272.1, from coordinate 5,176 downwards.
AGCTGGAACGCGGCTTGGCGTTTGGGTGGCTTTGAAATAAACTGGGCGCGTGAAGCTGATCTCTTGGAACGTCAACGGCCTGCGCGCCGTGCTGAAGAAAAACTTTCTGGAGTTCCTCGCCGCGGAAAAGCCGGACGTGTTGTGCCTGCAGGAAACCAAATGCACGCCCGATCAGGTGGAACCGCTCTGGCCCGCGAGCTATACGACCTACTGGAACTGCGCGGAAAAGAAAGGCTATTCCGGCACGGCCCTCTTCACCCAGGAGCGCCCGTTGAAAGTCACGCCCCACGTCGGCCTTGTCGAGCACGACCGGGAAGGCCGCGTGCTCACGGCGGAATACCCGGACTTCTTTCTCGTGAATGTCTACACGCCTAATTCCAAGCGGGAACTGGAGCGGCTGCCTTACCGGCAGATTTGGGATAAGGATTTTCTCGCCTACCTGAAAAAACTGGAGCAGAAAAAGCCGGTGATTTTCTGCGGCGACCTGAATGTGGCCCATGCGGAGATTGATCTGGCCAATCCCCGGGCCAATGTCCGCAACCACGGCTTCACCATCGAGGAGCGCGATGGCTTTACCGCCTTTGTGAACGCCGGATTCGTGGACACGTTCCGCGAATTTGAAAAGGGTGGGGGACACTACACTTGGTGGAGCCCGATGAGCGGCGCGCGGTCGCGGAACGTCGGCTGGCGCCTGGACTACTTTCTCCTTTCCCGGGCGCTGCGCCCGCGGCTGAAAAACGCCTTTATCCGCCCCGCCGTGCCGGGCAGCGACCACTGTCCCGTGGGCATCGAAATCGGCTGATTACTTGGTGCCCACGTCGCGGCGGCTCAGCCATTGCTGGCCCAGCTCGCTCAAGGTCTTGGCCTTGAGGATGCGTTCCGCCATGGGAAACACAATCCGTTCCTCCTTGTCAAAATGTTTGCGCGAGGCGGTGACGGCGTTGAGGAGGATTTTCTTGGCCGCCTTCACTTCCCGTGCCTTGTGCACCTTGGCGAGTTCCGCGTCAATCAGCTCGTGCTCGTCGTGAAAGGTTTCCTGCTGGCCGATCTGGTCGAAGCAATGCTCCAGCGGCTCCATGAACAGGTCGTCCTCGGTTTTCGCGTGGGGCGCGAGCAGCGTTTCCACGACCGTGGTCAGCGATTTGATTTCCGCCAGCGTGCGCGTGCGCGGCAGCACGGCTTCGATATGATCGAACAAATTGTGGAACACCGCGTGTTCCGCCCGCAAAACATCGGTGATTTTCATGCCCTCAACTTGGGTGAGCTTTCCCGCTGATGCAAGTGCAAATCGGGGCAAGGCCAAGGACCCTAAAAAAATGCGCGGAAGGTGCGGTCGGGCCAACCTATCGTGCGCCGCACCATTTTCCCATGCTGTCCCTCGCCCGCGGGAGCCTGCCCTTCGCCTGCGGGAGTGGGAGCAGGTGGCCGCAGGCCGGTTGAGGAAAGTCGGGGAGAAACCAACTCATGCGGAGCGGGTGGCGCGCCCGGCCGAGGTTCGGCCCGGGTGAGGGACCACGGAGGGAAAACCAATCCCTCGGCGGCCTGGTGGTAGGGACGCCGCGCGGCGGCGTCCTTTCCCCTTCGTGATCACGTTTTGCGCCAGCAAACGGAGATTCTTGGGGCCCCCCAACTTGTGGCGGGCTTGGGAAGCCCAATTCGCGTCAAATTATTTAGCGGCTTCGCCCGTCCGGTCCGCCCCCGCTATCCCTTTGCCCCAGAGCGGGAGGCTGCGCTGCTGCACATTCCGCTGGACACGCTAGATAAATGAGTTTAACCCTTTTCAAAGAACCGAGCTAAATCTCCCGAGGCTCCCTCCTGCGTCAGGGGGCAGCGTGCGAGTCTAGGCATTCCTATGAAACAGTGTCCCTATTGCGGGGCTGAGTATCCCGACGAAGCAATCGTGTGTGCGATTGATCAAACCCCATTCGCGCCGCCCGGCGCGCCAGCCGCTCTGCCGCCTGAGCCAACACCCCCGGAATATATTTTTGCGTCACTTTCTGCGGCCGAAAGGCAAAAGGATTTAGTGACTCTGGTGAAGTGCGGAACGCTGGTGGCCGCCGACCTGGTTGCAAGCCGGCTTCGCGCCGCCGGCCTGGCGGTTTTTCTTCCGGATGAGTGTTTGATGCAGGCCATTGGGTGGAACCTGAATACTTATGGCTATGTTCGTGTGCAGGTTTCTCCGATGGATTACGCCGCCGCTAGAGATTTGCTCAGTGAAATTGACCATGCCACCTAAAACCATTGCCGGCCACGCGGGCGGGCGCTCGCCGTTCCGTTTCGCGGGCGCGGTTCCCGGCGCGAGTCGGCGGTGGCGGCTCTCCCGGCCGCCCAATCACCGTGAACCTTATGCCTGCCAATTTTCGTTTGATCTTGATGGCGCTTGCGCTGCTTTGCTTTGACCCGCCTGGGACGAGCGCAGCGGATACCAACTCCGTGACCCAAGCTGCTCGTAAAAGTGCCGAGGAATTGGTTGGTTTATGGCGCGATGGCAAGTGGGCGGCCGCGGCCGCGAAGGTGGTTGTGTTCAGCGGTAAGCATGATTCGGTTACTCGCCTGAGGCTGGGGATTTCAAAAACGGCCACTCCAGCGGAGATGGCCAGGCAGGCGGCCGCCTGGTTTGAGAATCTCTACGGCGACGTTCGGCCGGGACGTGTCGTGGCTATTCGGATTGACGCGAAAGATCCGGACCTTGTGCTCGTGGAATATCTGCACGAGGATTTGGATGGCTTTTCGATGCGGCGCGTGGACGGCCAGTGGTATTATACTTTGGAGTGATGATATGCTTTTACCATTCGGGCCGCCGAACCGCCGTTGGCGCGGTCGGTGGGCGTCCCCCCGACGCTGCCCCAAATTGGGTGCCTCAGTCCCTCGCGGCGGAAAATCGTCGCGCGGCATCCGGTTTGCTATGATTTTTGGGACCCAAAGGCTCTACGGTAAACACCCCATCGTATTTAATTTGCGACCTTCTATGCTGGCGTGTCGTCATCGTTGTGGCGGCCTTGGCTGTGACGCAGTCGTGTGTCTCTCACTACCATTCAACACACGAGCCGGCTGCCTGTTTGCAGCCAACTGCGTCACGGCCTTTTCCCTGTCCGCCCGAAACCCATGGCGTCACCGAGCCGATGCTTGCCTGTGCGGCCCGCTTCCGCCCGCGGCTGGGCCGGACTCGGCTGTTTTGGCTTCGCTGCTTTCCGCTTTGGCGCCCCGCCGCCGGCGCTGCCTTTCCACTTCGCCAATCAGCCGCGACCGGATGAAACCGGCCGCGCCCCGATCCGGTGAATAAGTTTCCGTTGACGAAAAAGCTAAACGGGTTTAAAAATGTTTTATGAGTGTCCACAGCCTTCAAAATCTGAGTTCGTCTCTGGTTGAAGTGTTGCCTGTGGCGGTGGTTTTCAGTAAACCAGCCTTCCCTTCCAGGGAATCCAAGGAAATCACCCCATCCGCCCTGCCGGAGCAGGCGGAAGAATGGATCCGGATCCGGGCTACCCGCGTGACCCCGATTCTTAGGGACATTCCCGGTTACGAACACGGTGGACTGAACGAATAGTTTTTCTACGGTTCGCCAAGAAGCCTAAAAATGCCGGGCAGCCCGCGCGTCTTTGTCCGGCTCGGTGGGTGCTGGCACGTCTGCCATTATCCGTGAGACTGGCCAGCTTTTCTTCGCGACCACCCCGCTGCGAAAACTGCCCGGACTTGGCGTCCCGGAGCCGGCGTGGCCCGCGGCCAGGTGTCCGGCCACCGCCGTGCACCGTTATCTCCTCGAAGCCAGCGCGGATCTCCTGCGCTGGCAACGGTTGGCTTCCTGCGGGATCGTCCCTCGGTTGAAATGGGTTTTCCCCGCCCCGGGTTTCGTTAGACTGTTCCCATGAATTTGTTGCCGTTCGGAAAACTGCCGCCCGCCCAACCGCGTTCGTTCGTGCCGGTCGCCCTGGATCTCGGCGATTGGCCGCAGCTCGCGCCGCTCTTCGATCAGCTCGCGGCGCGCGCCGCGGCGGCCAGGTCGGCGGCGGAACTGGAGCGCTGGCTGCTGGACTGGTGCGAATTGAGCGCGGCCCTGGACGAGGAATCGAGCCGCCGCAACATTGCGATGACCTGCCATACGGACAACCCCGAGGCCGAGCAGGCGTATTTGCATTTTGTGGAGCACGTGGAGCCGCAGCTCAAGCCGCGCCAGTTCGCGCTGGAACAGCTCTATGTGGCGCATCCGTGCCGCCCGGAGTTGCTGAAAATTGGAGCGCCGAGCACCGGCTCGGCCCGTTCATGCAGCCATGACGCCGACCCGCCGGGCCGGTGCGCGGCGCTCCGCTACGAGGTTTTTGACCGCGACGTGGCCAATCACGTGGCGCTGTTCCGCCCGGAGAACGTGGCGCTGGAGACGGAAGAAGCCAAGCTGGGCCAGCAGTATCAAAAGCTCATCGGCGCGCAGGCGGTGACGTTTCGCGGCGAGGAAAAAACCCTGGTCCAGATGGGCCGCTATCTGGAGGAGCCGGACCGTGCGCTGCGGCAGGAAGCCTGGGAAGTGGTGGCGCAGCGGCGCCTGCAGGACGCGGAAAAGTGCGAGGGCATCTTCGATGCTCTCATCAATTTGCGGACGCAGATCGCCCAGAATGCGGGCTTCGCCAATTACCTCGAATACATCTTCCGCCAGAAGGGCCGGTTCGATTATACGCCGGCGGATTGCGTGCAGTTCCACCGCGCGATTGAAAGCGAGATCATGCCCGCCGTCCGCGCAATTCAGGCGGACCGGAAACGGCAGTTGCAATTGGCGGCGCTGCGCCCGTGGGATCTGGCGGTGGATCCGCAGAACCGCGCGCCGCTGAAGCCGTTCGCCGACGTGGGCGAAATGGTTTTGCGCACGCAAAAGATTTTCAACCACCTCGACGCCGGGCTGGCGGCGAATTTCCAGGAGCTGCAGGACAAGAAGTTATTGGACCTCGCCAACCGCAAGGGCAAGGCGCCGGGCGGTTATCAATCCACCCTCTCCGAGGCGCGCGTGCCGTTCATTTTCATGAACGCCGTCGGCGTGCAGCGCGACGTGGAGACGATTTTGCACGAGGCTGGCCACGCGTTCCATGCCCAGGCCACGCGCGCCGAGGATTTGTATCCGTATCGCAGCGCGCCGATCGAGTTTTGCGAGGTGGCCTCAATGGCCATGGAGCTGCTCGGCAACGAATTT
>CAIMLG010000271.1 GCA_903842235.1 uncultured Verrucomicrobia subdivision 3 bacterium | reverse complement strand
GTGGGTAAACCGCTGAAGCGGTTCCGACGCCGAGACCATCGCCCCACCCCGCTGAAGCGGGGTGTTAATGAGAGACAAACCGCGTTGTATCTAGGAAGCGATAGACAAAAGGCCCGGATTTGCGGGGTAAAATCACTCCAGGAAGAAAATGGTCCTGCGCCCGCCAATCCTGGGCTGCCCATCCTGGGCTTGACATAAAACCCCAATTCACCAATATCCGCGCGTGGCCCTCTTCACAATTCAAGACGAGTTTCGCTACGAGATCACACACAAGATCTATGAAGGCGGCATGGGCATCGTGTATGAAGCCGAGCAGCACGGCGCCCGTGAATTCGTCAAGCGCGTTGCCATCAAGGTAATCCGCCAGGACTACGCCAACCAGAAGCAGTTCATCGAGAACTTTATCGGCGAAGCCAAGCTGGCCGTCGATTTAATCCATACTAACATCGTCCAAACCTATCACCTGGGCGAGACCAACGGGGTGTATTTCATGGCGATGGAGTTGATCCGCGGGGTGAACCTGGAACAGTTTGCCCAGCAGTTGGCGGACCGGCGGCGGAAGTTGCCCAAAGAGCTGGCGGTGTTCATCGTCAGCCGCGTGGCGCGGGGCCTGGCCTACGCGCACGCCAAGACCGACCAGCACGGCAAGCCGCTCGGCCTGGTCCACCGCGACGTGAGCTTCAAGAACATCATGATTGCCTTTGAAGGCGACGTGAAGCTGATGGACTTTGGAATCGCCAAGGCGCGTGGCTTCCTGGTGGACAACGAGGGCGAGATGGTGGCGGGCAAAGCCGATTACATGAGCCCCGAGCAGGCGAATTTTCAAATCACCGACCAGCGCTCCGACCTCTTTTCCGCCGGTGTCGTGCTCGCGCATTTGCTGTTAGGCCGGAACATTTTCAAAGGCGCCACCGCGGAGGAATCCCGGCAGCAAATGATGACGCTGCCCATCCCCGATTTCCGGGCGCTGGACCCGCGCGTGGATGATCGGCTGAACGAGATTCTCCACCGCGCGCTGGCTCGCGACCTGGACCTGCGATACCCTAGCGGTGAAGAACTGCTCTACGACCTGGAGCATTACATTTATCACTCGGGTTACGGTCCAACCAACGAGACGCTGGGCAAGTTCATTCGCGAGTTGTTTGGCCCGGCGTGCCCCCAGCCTCCAGCCAGGCCATCACCGGCAGCACGCAGCATTTCAAAGGCCTCTCGCACACTGCTGACGGTATCTGATTGGGTGCGGGCGCACTCTGGCAAGGCCGGAATTCCCAGATGGCTGATCGCATCGTCAACCTTGGATTAATCCAGGCCGCTGGTTCGCCGGACCCCGCCGTAAACCTGGAGCGAACTCTGGCCGCAGCGGAACGCGCCGCCAAAGCCGGAGCCCAAATCATCTGCACCCAGGAGTTGTTTGGCTCCCAGTACTTTTGCCAGTCCGAGGACTACCGGCATTTCCAACTGGCCGAGCCGATTCCTGGCCCCACCACGGCCGTCTTTCAGAGGCTGGCCCGGGAGCGCCAGGTGGTGGTCATCGCATCGCTGTTTGAAAAGCGGGCTGCCGGCCTCTACCACAACACGGCGGCGATCATTGACGCCGACGGTTCGCTCCTGGGCATCTACCGCAAGATGCACATCCCGGACGACCCGCTTTATTACGAGAAATTCTATTTCACCCCGGGCGACCTAGGCTTTCGCGCCTGGCAGACCCGTTACGGCAAGATCGGCGTCCTGATCTGCTGGGATCAATGGTATCCCGAAGCCGCGCGCCTGACGACGCTGCATGGGGCTGAGATTCTGTTCTTCCCCACCGCCATTGGCTGGCACCCCCGCGAGAAGGCACACTTTGGCGAGCGGCAACACTCCGCCTGGGAGACGATCCAACGCAGCCATGCCATCGCCAACGGCTGTTACGTCGCCGTAGCCAACCGCGTCGGTCATGAGCAACTGGTTGGCGACGGCATCGAGTTCTGGGGCCAGAGCTTCGTGGCCGGCACCTCCGGCGAAATCCTGGCCAAAGCCAGTGCTACGAAAGAGGAGACCTTGCTCGTGCCCCTCGACCTTGACGGAATCGATGCCACGCGCACTCACTGGCCTTTCCTGCGAGACCGTCGGATTGATGCCTACGCGGGACTGACCCAGCGCTTAATTGATTGAAAACGGTCTGGATCACAGGCGCCGGAGGGCTGATCGGAAGTTACCTTGTCCGCAGCGCGCCGCATTTCATGCCGGATGCCACCGTGGCCGCCCTCACCCGCCAGCGCCTTGACCTGACCGACTCTGCCGCCGTGCGCGGCGCCTTCCGCCGGGATAATCCGCAACTGGTGATCCACTGCGCCGCGCTTAGCCGGAGTCCGGAATGCGAAGTAAACCCAGCACTGGCCCGCCAGCTCAATGTCGCAGTCACTGCGCTGCTGGCTGACCTGGCGGCGGCAATTCCATTGGTTTTCCTGTCCACTGACTTGGTCTTCAACGGTCGCGCCGGCCATTACGACGAGGCCGCGCCCGTCCATCCGCTGGGCGTTTATGCCGAAACGAAAGTCGCGGCCGAGCAGATTCTGCTGGCCAATCCCAAGCACACGATCATCCGCACATCGCTCAACGGCGGCACTTCGCCCACCGACGACCGCGGATTCAACGAGCAAATGCGCCGCCGGTGGCAAGCGGGGCAAGCCCTCAAGCTATTCACAGACGAGTTCCGTTCCCCCATTCCGGCCGAGGTCACCGCACGCGCCATTTGGGAGCTGGCCGCCCAAGACAAACCCGGGCTCTATCACGTTGCCGGCAGCGAGCGGCTGTCACGCGTGCAGATCGGTCAACTGCTCGCCGCCCGTTGGCCCCAATTGAATCCCCGCATCGAACCCGGCTCGCTAAAGGAATACCAGGGGGCGCCCCGCGCGGCCGACACCTCGCTCAACTGTGCCAAAGCACAGCGGCTACTCTCTTTCCGCTTGCCTGGACTGGCCGAGTGGCTGAACGCACATCCGGAAGACGTTTTCTAGCCTTGCGCCTTAGGCGGCGCGGCTTGCTGGCCAAGCGCGTATCCCCTGAAGCCGGTTTGGAAGCCGGCGCTCCGCCAAGGACTTGCGAATGTGCCCGGGCAACTGCGCTTACTGCAATTTTGCTTGCGTTCACTGAATCAATGTGGCTTCTTTACCAGGGATCGCCAAGAATGGGGTGTTATCATAGAACACTAGTCAAAATGACAGGCGACCATGAAAATAAATGAAAACAAACTTCACCAAGGTTAGCATCGTCCGGCGAGGCAAAGGCCTTATGAGCATTCAAAACGAGCGCGGCCATGCCGCTTTTTCTCTACGGCAAGCAAGCATCATCCTTGCCACACTTATCGCCTGCTGCGGCGAACCAGCTTTGGGCGGCACGCCGGAACAGGAAGTCCTGGTCCGGTTGCAACCTGGCAGCGATGTCCAGGCTTTCGCCCGCCGACAGGGATTGACCTACCAGCGCACGCTCATCAGCGATCCGAATATGCACGTCCTGTCGGCGGCCACCCAGGCCCAGGCAACTTCCCTGGTGAAGGCCACCAGCAAATCAGCGGGGGCCCGGATAAGCTCGCCAGCGGATCCCGTTCTGGAATCAGCCTGGCGCAACGGACTTTCCCGCAATAAGCCGATGGCTTTTGTGCCGAATGATCCCTACTTCAATAGCAACAATCCGGTTGGATTTCCCGGGCAATGGCACCTGGTTTATACGAATCACCCGGAATGGGACGCCGGTGTTCAAGGGGCGTGGAATCGCGACCTGACCGGCACGAACATCATGATTGGCATTTGTGATGATGGTTTTGATTGGGCGCATCCCGATTTATCCCCCGGATATTCCGCCCAGGACAGCTACAACTTTATTGAAAAACGCCAGGATCCCTCTCCCGTGCTTCCCAAAGACAATCATGGCACCAGCGTTGGAGGTGTTGCTGGCGCCAGAGGTGGAAACGGCATTGGCGTGACGGGAGCAGCACCGCTGGCGTCCCTGGCGGGATTGCGAGTGCTCAACACCAACGCCACG
>CAIMLG010000270.1 GCA_903842235.1 uncultured Verrucomicrobia subdivision 3 bacterium | reverse complement strand
GGGCCACCGCAGATTGGTGTGGCCGCCCTAAACCCCCACGCCGGTGAACAGGGGCTCTTTGGCGACGAGGAGCAGCGGCTCATTCGGCCGGCTGTCGAGCAGGGGATTGCCGAGGGGCTGAGTTTGGTGGGTCCCCTGCCCTGCGACACGCTGATGATGCGGGCGACCGGCGGTGAATTCGACGCCGTCGTGGCGATGTATCACGACCAGGGCCTCGCGCCGCTGAAGGCCGTCGCGTTCGACAGCGGCGTGAACTGGACGCTCGGGCTGCCTTTCATCCGCACCTCGCCCGACCACGGCACCGCCTACGACATCGCCGGAAAAGGCATCGCGAACCCCGGAAGCATGATCGCGGCGATCCGGCTGGCGAAGCAGTTGGCGAAGAATAAAAAGCTGTAGCGTCGGCGCTGGGCGCCGATTCGGTCGAGCCGCAGGCTCGACACTACAATTAACCGATCAACTCCCGGACCTTCGCGCCGATGTCGCCCTGCTTCACGAGCGATTCGCCGACGAGGATGGCGCCCGCGCCGCACTTCTTAACGCGCTCCACGTCGGCACGCGAATGAATCCCACTTTCTGCGACCAGCAAAGGCGATGAGCTCTTTGCCATCTTCAATCCTCCATCTTCCAACTTCGCCGCCAGCCTTTCGGTTGTGGCCAGATCCACCTTGAATGTTTTCAGGTTGCGATTGTTCACGCCGATGAGTCTCGGCGAAATTTTCAGCGCGCGCTCCAACTCTTCTTCGTCATGAACCTCGACGAGAACGGCCAGCCCGGCTTCGGTGGCGAGCGTGTGGTATTGGGCCAGTTGCGCGTCGGTCAGGATGGCGACGATGAGCAGGATGGCGTCCGCGCCCCACTCGATGGCTTCGAGAATCTGGCGCTCATCAATGATGAAATCCTTGCGCAGCAAGGGAATTTTCACGGCGGCGCGAATCTGGCGGAGATAATCCAGCGAGCCTTGAAAAAACTGCTCGTCGGTGAGCACCGACAGGCAGCTTGCGCCCGCCGCCTCGTATTCCCTGGCGATGCGCACGGGATCGAAGTTCGGGCAGATCACACCCATCGACGGCGAGGCTTTTTTCACTTCAGCAATCAAACCGATGCTGCCTGCGCGTGGTTTTTTCAGCGCCGCAATGAAATCGCGCCGTTCGCCGTGCTCCAGCATGGCATCCCGCAAATCGCCGGCGGCGATGCGGCGCGCGGGCAGTTGCGCCACTTCGCGTTGTTTCTGTTCAACGATTTTATCGAGGATGTTCATTTGCGCTGACGACTTTTCCCAACGACTGCGGCTGCCCAAGCCGGTGCCCAACCAAACAACAAAAAGAACAAGGCATGAGTACCTTCGGGCATTGAATTGGCCAAATCAGAATCACCAATCGATCCAATTCCAAATGAGAACGGTAAAATTGCAAACGTCAGCATCAACCCAAACAACGCAAACCAACCAGCCAAAATGCACCAGAGGTTTTTAGTTCCAGCGCGGCCCAAGCGAAACGGAATCCACAGAGCGAAGATTATTAATCCAAGCTCGGCCATTTCAAGCATAGTAATTTTCCAATTCATGCCGGACTTAATTGCCGCAAAATTCACAAAAGACGCAAAAGAAAAATATTTTGCGCTTTTTGCGCCTTTTTGTGGCTATGGGTTATTCTTCTTCATCTTTGACCCCCTGCATCCGCTTGAGCGGGCAACCGGCGCGGAGCCAGGCGTTCACGAACGGATCGAGGCGGCCGTCCATCACGGCTTGCACGTCGCTGGCCTGTTCGCCGGTGCGCAGGTCTTTTACCATGCGATACGGCTGGAATACGTAGCTGCGAATCTGGTTGCCCCACGAGATGCTGCCCTTGTCGCCGTAGAAGCGTTCCATCTCGCTCTTGGCCTGATCCAGCCTCAGCGCGTAGAGTTTGGAGATCAGCATGGCCATCGCGGTGGCTTCGTTCTGCACCTGGCTGCGCTGGGCCTGTGACGCGGCGACGAGGCCGGTCGGGATGTGCGTCAGGCGCACGGCGGTTTCCACCTTGTTCACGTTCTGGCCGCCTTTGCCGCCGGAGCGGAAGGTATCCCGCAGAATTTCCGTCTTGGGAATGACAATGTCTGTTTCCACCAGATCGCTCAATTCCGCCACCGTATCCACGCTGGAAAAGCTTGTGTGCCGGCGCTTGTTGGAATCAAACGGCGAGATGCGCACCAGCCGATGCACGCCGCGTTCCGCCTTGCAATAGCCATAGGCATTCTCGCCTTCGATGCGGAAGGTCACGCTCTTCAAGCCGGCGGAATCGCCGGGCAGGGCATCGGTGACTTCCCATTTCCAGCCGCGCGAATCAAACCAGCGGCCATACATGCGTGAGAGCATTTCCGCCCAATCCTGCGCCTCGGTGCCGCCGGCTCCGGCGTTGATGGTGAAGATGCAGTTGCACTTGTCGTGCGGCCCGTTCAGAAAAGTCTTTAGCTCAAACGTGTCGAGATCGGCGAATAATTTCGCGACATCGGCTTCCAGCTCCTTCTCAATGGCGAGCTGCGACGCCTCGGGCTCGGCTTGGGCGAGTTCGAGCATCACCTGCAAATCTTCCTGCTGTTTGCCGAAGCGGGTGAGCGGCTCCAGCTTGCCGCGAATATCGTTGGTCTCGTTGATGACCTTTTGGGCGGCTTCCTGGTTGTTCCAGAAAGTTTCGCCGGTCATCAGCGATTCGAGTTCCGCCTGGCGTTGGTTCAATTTGGCGACGTCAAAGAAACCTCCGCAAGTGGGTGATCTTGTCGGCGGCGGTGGTAATCTGGGGTTTTACGATGTCGAACATGGGCAGGAGAATAAAGATTTCAGCCACCGGAATCCAGAAGGGAAAAGCCCAAAGCAGCTTTACGCGAATGGCGCTCATTTTCGCGAATTGATTCGGGCGGGTTTAATTCGTGTGAATTCGCGCCATTCGCGTCCAGATTTGCTTTTCAAAGTTCATCCTCACGCTCGGCATAGAACAGCTGGTAGGCGCGGTCGTAATCGGCTTCCGGCACGAAGACTTGGGCGGGCCGGTTCAAGTCGCCGTCGTCCGGCGCGCCGGGTTCCACAAACTGCTGGGTGGCGGCGATGCCGTGTTTCTCCAGCATGACCACAAGCATCTCGGCGTTGATCACCGGGCCGGTGTAAAAGAGTTTCACGCGGCTACTTTAACCCGAGATCACGGAATCGCGAGGCGATTGGTGGCGAGGCCGGTTTCAAGCAGGGCTTTGGTGAATGCGGTTAGTTTCAACTGCTCCACATTCCCATCCGCGAAAACCAGATTGCCATGATCGCGATGCGGTTCGTCGCGGCTTTCGACCCAGTGCACGGCGGCGGTGGAGGGCAGGTTGAGCAGGCCGGATTTCACGGGCCGGCCGTGGAGCGCCAGATTGGCGTCGCCGGAGAGCATGCGGTGCTCGGAATCATTTGTGCCGGCATCCAAGTCAACAAAATAGCTGAGATTGGTAGCGGTCAGACTTTCAAAATTGGTGGCGAACCGATGTTGGGAATCTTCCCAGCATGCCAGAATTTTGGGCGTGGAAAGTTCATTGGACATTACCTGGAAAATTGCCACCACATTTCCCTTCAAGGCGGGCTCCAAGGCGCCGCCGCTGGCGGTGGAAACCTCCATCGGGTATTTGTCTTGGTTGTCGCCGGACCAGATCCGAAATGATAGGCCCATTTGTTTGAGATTATTGACGCAATTGATTTTGCTCCTTTTGCTTCTGGCTGCCGCCAGCGCCGGCAAAAGCAGCGCCAGCAGGAACACAATCACTGAAATGACCAGCAGCAATTCGAACAAGTTCATCGCGTGATTACGGCGGTTGGAACAGCGCGGGTTCATGGGATGGCAATTCGGTTGGTGGCGAGGCCGGTTTGTTGGAGTTGGTTCGCAAGCCCCGAATTGCTCAATGACTGAACGCTGCCATCGGCCAAGCCAATGTTGCCGGCAAAATGATGGCGGGCCGCCGTCCAGCTGATGGCCCTGGCCGATGTTACATTGATGATTTCGCCGGATTTCACCGGCTCGCCGCCGATGGCAAAATTGTCGTCGCCAGCAAGAAACGCTTCCGGGAAATTGGTGGTGGTATCCAGTCCGACGAAATAGCTGATTTTATCCTTCAAGTCGGCGGAAAAGTTGGTGGCGTATGTCTGATGATTGGGATCGTCCGGACAAGTTAAGATTTTTGGCGTGTTTACCTCGTTGGACATCACCTGAAAAATCATCCACGCGTTTTGAGAAGATGCCCCCAATGTGCCGCCATTAGCCACCAGGACTTCCATCGGGTATTTGTCTTGGTGGTCGCTTGACCACAAACGGAACGAAAGACCGACTTGTTTGAGGCAGTTAGCACAGCCGAGTTTACAGCTTTTGCGTTTGGCGGACGCCAGCGCCGGCAATAGCAGCGCCAGCAAAAGCATGATGATACAGGGGGGCAACCGACTCGGCTTCCGTCCGGCCCGGGGGTGGGGCGAGCGTCCCCGCGAGCCGTGTTTATGGGGGTAGGGACGGCCGCGCTGCGCCGTCCGTTCCCCGCGCTCGCCGG
>CAIMLG010000269.1 GCA_903842235.1 uncultured Verrucomicrobia subdivision 3 bacterium | reverse complement strand
TTTTGATTAGCTGCTCGGTAATGGTCGAGGCCCCGGAAATCACCCGCCGATACCGGATCAACTGCCAGGCCGCGCGGCTGGACGCAAAGACATCCACCCCGGGGTGCTGCCAGAAACGGTGGTCCTCCGCGGCAATCGTCGCGGCGATCAGCGGCTGGGGAATCTCGCTGAACCGGACCGGATGTTGAAATGCGCCCTGGTCCGTGGGTGTCGAGCGCAGGGCTTGGCCGTTGCGGTCCAGCAATTCAACCTCGGGAATTGGGGCGGCAAAAAGTGACTCCGGCAGCGGCACCCACCTCAGCGCAAACCATCCCATCACCGCGCAAGCCACCGCCCCGATGGCCACCCAAGCCAGGACAACGCCCCATCGTCTTCTCCCAGTGCCGCGCAAAAGAAACATAGAAAAATAACAAGGTGCAAGTTGCTGGCTATGAGTTACTTACAAAATAAATTGGGTTCGTTCGGCAGAATGTGTTTTTTGCGCGATTGCCTGGCCTGTGATTGTGGGAGGCCGAGAATAATCCTCGCGCCCTTGGCTCGATTCGAGATGAGCCCAATCCACTGTTCTTCATGAGCCCCATGGCATTCATACCAACAGCCCGCATCATATCAGCATTGTCAAACCGAAGAAAAAAACCGACCCTGAAAAGTTGGCCGTGGCCGCGCGTCTATTCCCCCCTGGGGGGACGCGCCGCCAAGTGCAGTTCTCCATTTTCCGGTTTTCTTCGTTTTCTTGGTTCCCTCTTAAGAAACTCATGCCAGTTTCTTCCATGATCAGGCCCGTCTTCAATCCCAACGGGATTGTGTCCTCCAGCCCAGGGTTGCGAGCAACGAGCTACCCTGGGAACCGGATGCAAATCTTGAATCAACTCCAACGGAGTTGTGCCGCCAAAAGATGTCGCAACTCCGTTGGAGTTGGTGCCACCGAGGCCCGGGCAACCCGAATCTCATGCCGATGTACATTGGCCCAGCTTGTGGAAAAGGCTATTTGAGGGAATCGGCTTAACGCGGTTTCGGGTCTTCAAAAACCGGATTTCAAAACGCGTGGCGTGCAATAGGTGGAAAAACTCGATCATTTCCCTCAATTATCCAGAAAACGTTGCCCTCAAATATCGTGATCGCTCTCCTTCATTCGGGGTTTGCAATTTTTCCAAGTGGGGCCATTTTTTGTTCCTGCGCGGTGCGCGGAAAACTTAAAATCAAGGCTGGCTTTATTGAACTGTTGCGATTATTTAACCATCCTATTAATTCAAGTGCCCCTTTTTCTGGTGGGTATATATAAGAGAGCAGCGCTTTGGCGCAATTGAACAATCATGAGCGAGACAGCAAGCAACAAGTGGCAAAAACAAACGCAGACCAACGCGGCGCCGGAACCGCCAGTTCCGGCTCCGGCGGCGCTTCCGCCCTTATTCCGGAAATTTGACTGGCTGACCGCCGGGGTGGCGTTTCTGATCGTTTGGGCCATCTATTTTCTGACCATGGCCCCTGAGTTGACGCTTGAGGACTCGGGCGAGTTGGTCACCGGCTCGGTTTACGCCGGCATTCCACATCCGCCCGGCTACCCGGTGTGGACGATTTATACGTGGCTGTGGACCAAGCTCATCCCCTGGGGAAACATGGCCTGGCGGGTGACTTTGGCGGAGTTGACAG
>CAIMLG010000268.1 GCA_903842235.1 uncultured Verrucomicrobia subdivision 3 bacterium | reverse complement strand
TCGAATCCTGTCGCTCCGACCATCTTTTTATGGGGTTTTTGAATGATGGCTTGATTTGATGACAGTTTGATGACACAATGGCAGGTATGAAGATGCCTGCCATGTCATCACCCGCAGCCGGCGGCGTTTCGGCTGTTTCTCCCGTTTCCACGGTCGTTTCCACTCCACCGCCACCAGTTATTTCGCCGGTCGCCGACACCACCGCCGACACCGCCAGCACTGTTGACGCAGCGGACGGTCAGGTGCCGAATCAACTCAAGCAGCTCAAGACGAAGGTCACGGAACGGGTCAAGAAGGTCGAAGGCAAGCCGGATACCATCATCTGGGACGTGCGCGTCGGCCTGGCGTTCTTCAATGTCTATCGCACGCCCATCGGCGACCGCGAACTTTTCACGCTTTCATACCGGCTGGATGGCAAACGCTACCGGCAGGTGGTCCCGACGCTGGATCAGGCGATTGAGGCGGCCAAGGCCAAGGGGAAACAATTGTCCCGGGGTGATATTGTGGCGGTTGACATGTCGCCGGCAGACCGGGCCTCGGCGGCGAAAGTGCTGGGCTGGCTGAAACCGCTCGGGTTGTCGCTGGAACTGGTGGTCGCGGAAGCGCTTGATGCCAGGAAGCGGCTGGGGCCAGTGACGATTTCGCGAGCGGTGGATTCTCACCTGAAACGGTATCCGCAGAACATGCCTTCCAAAATGGTCAAGGAGGTGGTGGAGGAAATGATTGGGATTAAGCGGGCCGACAAGTTGAGCGACCGCTACATCAAGCAACTGGAATATAATATGAACCGGTTCATGGGCCGTTTCAAAAACCGGCTGCTGGATGTGGGCGGAACGGACGTGGATGCCTGGCTACGGGAATTAAACGTCGGGCCGCGCACGCGGAACAACCTGCGGAACTCGGTGCAGGCGCTGTTCAACTATGCCATCGCCCGGAAATATCTGCCGAAGGACCACGACGAAATTGACGCGGTGCCGATGGCGAAGGATCGCGGCGGGGAGATCGAGATTTATACGCCGTCGGAAATGAGGAAACTGCTGTCGGTGGCGTCGGACGAGCATGTGCCGTTTCTGGCCATCAGCGCGTTCGCGGGCGTGCGGCACGCCGAAGTGAAACGGCTGGATTGGGCGAACGTGAATCGGAAGGCGAAAATCATCGAGATCAAGGCGGGCACGGCCAAGACGGCGAGCCGGCGGGTGATTCCGATTCAGCCGAATCTGGCGAAGTGGCTGAAACCGCACTGGAAAGAGTCGGGCGAGATTTGTAGTTTCGCGAACATGGTTTTGCAATTCGTGGAACTCACGCGGCGGATTAACGAAAAGCGGCGGGCGGCATGGGCGAAGGCGAACAAGGTGAGCAAAGAGGAACTGGAAGCGGCGGACCTGCGGGCCGAGGCGCGGCTGGCGAAGTTGACGGCCAACCAGCGGCGGAGCCGGGGGACGGTCATGCCGGGCGCGGAAACGGCCGAGGACGAAGGCTGGAAGCCGTTTTTGTGGAAACACAACGCCCTGCGGCACTCCTTCATTTCCTACTACGTTTCACAGTGCAAAAACGTGGCGCAAGTGGCGCTGGAGGCGGGCAACAGTGCCGGCATGATCTTCAAGCATTACAACGAACTGGTCCAGCCGGACTCGGCAAAGGCGTGGTTTGCGATTGTGCCGGCGGGCAAGAACTGAAAGTCCGAGCCGGACTGGCCACCACCTGCCCGGACAATACGAAAACCCAACGGAAAGAATTTTCGGTTGGATCGCGTTGTCCGGGGCTTGTGATAATACACACTGGTGAACGGGCACATGCGCTACTACGCCATGAAGGAACTGGAATTGACGTTCGCCGACTGCCTCGTCGCCAACGACGCCGAAGGATTCACCTATAACGCCCGCATCAGCCGGCTCCCGGCGATACAGGAACACAAAATGATCACGCAGGCGGTGAAAAATGGCGCGAGCCTGGAACGCATTGCGGCGGCGCTGAACATTTCACCCCAAGGGGTGAAAGCCTCGCTGAACCTTTTGAGCGGCATCAACGATGAAGCCGTGGAATTGCTGAAAGATAAACCCATTTCGCCGGCGGCCCTGCGGATGATGAAAAAGGTGACCGGCGAGCGGCAAATTTATATGGCGCGGATGATGATTGAAGCCAATAATTAGCATGCCGGTTACGTCGAGGGGTTGGTCTTGGGCACGCGCAAAGAGCTGCTGGCCGACAACCTGCCGAAAAAAAAGAAGGGCATGAGCGCCGAAGCCATCGCCAAGATGGAGCAGGAAATGGAGACGCTAGAAAGTGGCATGAAGGCGATCACGGAAAATTACAAAGACAATATGTTCACCCTGCAAACCGCGCACACCTACGTCAAAACCCTGTTGAAAAACTCACGCGTCGCCAAATATCTGAAAGGAAAGCACGCCGAAATCAGCACGGAATTTGAAAATCTGGCGGCGGCGGAGCCGGTGTGATTACGGAACCGGGGCAGGCTTGGCAACCGGAGCAGCCGAGGTGTTTTCAGCAGCCGGCGGTGCCGGCTTCTGATAAAATGACTGGCTGGGCAACGTGACCATGCCCCAAGGTCCGCGAGCGGTGATGGTGCAAAACATTTCACGAGCCGCGCCGAATAGGACGCTGGGCGCATTGGTTTCCACCAGCATGGGCACTTTTTCCAAGGGGTAAGTTGGCACCACGGCAAAGTAACCAACGAAGGTGACAGTGCCTTTTTGGTGAACCAAATCCGGCGATACCGGCTGAAAATTTACCTTGAGTTGAACCCGATAACGGCGCTCATCGTCACTATGACGACGAACCTCGACGGTGGACTCAAGATTGAGATCGGGCAACGGCTGAGTTGCCGGGAGTGCATCGTTGGCCTCGAAATGCACTTCCGACAAATAATACCGTTCAAGCAGCAAGGGCGAGTTCTTCATCGGTCGCGTAATTTATGCAAAATCCAGATGGTTGTTCAGCCCAACGAGACGGGTGCGTCCACTTCTTAACCATTTCCTGCATGCTGAAAGTTTTTTCCAGAACATCAGACGACATGGAAACATAAACCCTCGGCTGAAAGTCTTGGATCCGTTGCGCCGCCAACGCTCCTTCGCATTTCTCGCGAATGGCTTGGTCGTAAATCTCTTCCTGAACCTGCCAGGTTTCCCAGCGTTTGATGCTGGCGACGCTCATTTTCAAAAAATCGGCGAACGCCTGCTGGCTCAGGTCACCAAGCTGCTGGCGGTAAGCCTTAATCTGCGCGCTGGTCAAAAGGCCATGCTTTACGCGGTAGGCATCCGCCGTGTGCTTGCGCAATACATCCGTCTGGCCGAGCGCCAAGGTTTGCCAGCCGCATTTGGTGCAGGCCGAAGCCGTCATCTTAACCTGCAACAGTTCGCCACGGAATTCCTGCTCAATTATGGCGTTTGGCTTGTCGGCAAACACCTCGTTGTCGCATTTTATGCAGATCATAATCTTAAACTCCGCTGGGATTGCCCCGGTGGCAATCCACATAAATATACCACTCTTTCTTCATCGCAAACTTCAAATACATGCCTCTGCCCAAGCTTTCACTATGCCAACTGTAAGGCCAAAGCTCCAAACCCTTTAGTTCCGGTTCGTAAGACCGGTGTGGCGGTCTGCCGCCAGCATAGCATTTGACCGGCCCAATGGTTTCAATTTCCTCTAGTAATTTAACAAGCAGGCCAGGAAGTTCGTCTGCCGAATCCAACTCCAGGTCTGCCAAATCGCCATAAATGTGCTTGGTAACAACCTGTGAAATCTTACCACCCCGCAACGCCGACAACGCATCTGCAATTTTCTTGCATATTTCGTGATTGGAGGGTCGGGGTGAGCTCATACCGCGCGGTCTTCATGTTTGGCATCATAAGATACCAAATCGGCTTTGCAACAAATTTTTTTAGGGTATTTTTGCATGTTTAGCCAGAAATCATCAATTTTGGTGTGTTTTTGAGTATTTTGGCCGTTTTCTGAGTGCTTTCTTTCAATTGTTCCCCCAATCCTGACACAGTAATTCCGCCTGGGCCAGCACGGTTTTGGTGGCCTCGTCCTGCAAATCCGGCGGGTAGCCGTGCTTTTTGAGGATGCGTTTCACCAACACCTTGATTTTCGCGCGCGCGCTTTCGCGGAACGTCCAGTCAATCGTCACGCTCTTGCGCACTTGGGTCACCAGTTCGGCAGCGATGACGCGGAGTTCGGCGCTGCCCATGGCTTTGACGGCGGATTCGTTCGCAGCGAGCGCATCGTAAAACGCAATTTCATCGTCGTTCAAGCCGAGGTCTTGACCGCGCTTGGTGGCCGCGTCCATTTGCTTTGCCAGATTGATGAGTTCCTCGATGACTTCCTGCGTGGCAATGGCGCGGTTGTGATACGCATTGAGCGTGGCCTGCAACATCTCGCTGAACTGACGGCTCTGAACCAGATTGCGCACGGAGCGCAATTTGATTTCGTCCTTCAGCAATTTCGCCAGCAACTCGGCGGCGACATTCTTGTGCTTGAGCCCGCGCACTTCGGTCAGGAACTGGTCAGACAAAATGCTGATGTCCGGTTTTTTCAAACCGGCGGCGGTGAAAACGTCAATGATCCCCTCGCCGGTCATGATGGCGGAGGACACGAGCTGGCGGATGGCAAAATCGAGTTCTTCCGGCGGACGTTGCGTGCCGGACGTTTTGGCGAGCTGCGCCTTGATGGCCTGGAAAAACGCAATGTCATCGCGCAACTCGACCGCCTCGTCGGTTGCGGCGCACAGGGCGAACACGCGGGACAGATCGGTGACAACCTGCACAAAACGTTGCTTACCGTTTTCCTGCGACAAAACGTGTTCCTGCCCGGCGGGGATCAGGCCGAGCCGCTGGGCTGGAGTGCCGGTCGTCCATTTATCCCATTTGAAACCGTGCATGATGCCGCAGGCGACTTCATGTTTTTCCTGCATCAACGCGATGGCTTGCGCGGTGTCAATGCTGGGGCTGCCCTGACCGCCGCTCTCGGTGTAGGTGGCCAGCGCGTGTTTCAACTGGTCGGCGAGGCCGAGGTAATCCACCACCAAGCCGCCGGGTTTGTCGCGGAAAACGCGGTTCACGCGGGCGATGGCCTGCATGAGGCCGTGGCTGCGCATGGGCTTGTCGGCATACATGGTGTGCAGACACGGCGCGTCGAAGCCGGTCAGCCACATATCGCGCACGATGACGATGCGGAAGGAATCTTTGCTATCCTTGAAACGCGTTGCCAGTTCGCGGCGGCGCTGTTTGTTGCGGATGTGCGGCTGCCAGTCCGGGCCGTCATCGGCGGAACCGGTCATCACGATTTTCACCACGCATGATTTTTTACCCTCCGCCTCAATATCATCGTCCTTGGCGCTGGCCCAATCGGGACGCAATTTGATGATGGCCTCGTAAAGCTCGACACAGATGCGGCGGCTCATGCAGACGACCATGGCCTTGCCGTCCATCGCTTCCAGCCGGCGCTCGTAATGCTGGACGAGATCGGCGGCGATGAGCGCGATGCGCTTCGGGTCGCCCACGAGGGCTTCGAGCGCCGCCCATTTGGTTTTGAGTTTCTGCTTCTTGTCCTCTTCCTCGCCCTCCGTAAGCTCGTCGAACTCCTCGTCAATTTTCGGCAGCGCGGCCTGATTCAACGCCAGCTTGGCGATGCGGCTCTCGTAATAAATCGGCACGGTCGCCTTGTCCGCCACCGCCCGCTGGATGTCGTAGATGGAAATGTAATCGCCGAAAATGGCGCGTGTGTTAGCGTCGTTCTTCTCGATGGGCGTGCCGGTGAAGCCGATGAACGAGGCGTTGGGCAGCGCATCGCGCAGATTGCGCGCGAGACCGTCGATCAAATCGTATTGGCTGCGGTGCGCCTCGTCGGCGATGACGACAATGTTCCGGCGCGGCGACAGCTCGGGCATTTTCTCGCCCTTCTCCGGCATGAATTTCTGGATGGTGGAGAACACTACCCCGCCGCTGGACACCTTGAGCAACTGGCGCAATTGTTCCCGATCTGCCGCCTGCACGGGCATCTGCCGCAGGATTTCATGGCAGCGCTGGAACTGGCCGAAAAGCTGGTCGTCCAGATCGTTCCGGTCGGTGAGCACGACCAGCGTGGGATTTTTCATCGCCGGATGGCGGATGATCCGCGCCGCGTAGAACAGCATGGAAAAACTCTTGCCGCTGCCCTGCGTGTGCCAAACCACGCCCGCGCGCCGGTCGCCCGGCTTACCGCCGTGCATCCGGCCGGCCCAATAGGTGCCCTCGTGCATCTGGTGGTCGTCGGCCATGCCGCTGGCGCGGACGGTTTCCTCCACCGCCGCGTTGACGGCGTGGAACTGATGGTAGCCGGCGATGATCTTGAGCAGCCGGTCGCTGTCCGTATCTTCCTCGAACACGATGAAATGCTGGAGCAGGTCGAGGAAGCGCTCGGGCGCGAATACGCCTTTGAGCAGGATTTCCAGTTCCAAGGATTGGGCGGGAGCAACCTGCTCCCCGTCAATGGTGCGCCAGACTTTGAACCATTCCTGATTGGCCGTGACCGAGCCGATGCGGGCATTCATGCCGTCGGACACCACCATCACCTCGTTGTAATGAAACAGGCCGCCGATCTGTTGCTTGTAGGTTTGGAGCTGGTTGAACGCGCTCCAGATGGTGGCGTCTTCATCCGCCGCATTTTTCAATTCAATCACGCCCAGCGGCAGGCCGTTGATGAACGCCACGATGTCCGGCCGACGGTTATGCTGGCCTTCGATCACCGTAAACTGGTTGACCGCCAGCCAGTCGTTGGCCGATACGTCGTCGAAATTAATCAGCCGGGCATGGTCGCCGGCGATGGAGCCATCGGCGCGCTGGTATTCCACCGGCACGCCATCGCGCAAGAGGGCGTGAAAGGCGCGGTTGGTCTGGGTGGCGGACGGCGAGCCGACGCGCAGGACCTTTCGCAACGCTTCTTCCCGTGCGTCCTCCGGCATGGCCGGGTTGAGCCGCGCGATGGCGGCGCGCAGGCGGTCCACCAGAATCACGTCGGCAAACGAATCCCGTTCCGCGGCCGGCTCGCCGGGGGCGAGGTGCGGGCCGTGGGCGATGGCGTAGCCCAGCTCTTGGAACCAATCCAAGGCGGCGGCTTCGACATGGGATTCGTTGAGAGACATTGATTTTATTGCATAAGTTTCCAGCCTCGGTAAGTCTTGTCCGAATAGCGTATGAGTGGACCTTTTGGCAAATTATCATGCGTGAACTGGCCAATTGCATCCATGATGGGAGCCTTTTTGAATGGGACGTGTATCACTCGTGCTGTCTTATTGTTTATTCTGTCGGCAAGCGCTTTCGGCCAAAGTGGCCAAAACTTCGGCGGTTCCAAAATTGGGCAGTAATCAGTATATGCAGCGATGATTGGTATTTCATATGTGTCCACCGCGTGTTCGATCTCATAAGGAACCCAATCAGTGTCTAATTTGGTCGTTTCACCAATGATCAAAACCATATTCTTGGAGTTCCGAAGTCTTTCAAGAAGCGAGTTACAAAGCGTTGTCCTTTTACTTGTATCCCGGACCGCCGAAGATTTGTCGTGGCTATTTACCATCGTAAAATCATCATCTGGGTGAGCAGACCAAGCCCGCATCAGGTTGTAGTAATCCATGTCAGATTTACCAGGCAGGTTCGTGCCTTGTGCGTGGAACGCGACGTATGTGCCGTTGCGATGGCTTTTTGCTCGGCGAGGGGTGGCGAAGGAATGTCCAACTCCTCAATCATCGACTTTGTGAGAGCAGGCCGAGTCGCACCGGCAGACGCCAAAGCCAGCAGACGTGATTGGTATTCGTGAGAAACCAAGACGTAGCGGAGAAAACGAGCGTCGAGTGACTTCGGCTCTGGTCGGATTATTGCAACGTGCTGATTCACCCGTGCGGGCAAAACATCTGCGGCAACTTGGCAGCAACGCGCCACCGAGTCTCCGGTGATATTCAGCAGGACGTCGTTCGGCCTCACCTCGACATTGCGGAGTTCAGCCGATTGGTCGTCGTCGATGTAAACAAGGCCGTCGCGATGGAAGCCTTCGTTGTAGATGTTTTGGCTGCGGATGAGCGAGGTGGCTCCGCCTTTGTAAGCCTCCTTGCCGCCGCGAGGCGTCGCCCCGCTGCCAATCTTCAAGCACACATCGCGAAGTTGAATGGTTTCGTCACCCGCCATAACCCAGCCCCCTCAGGTTTGCTTTGATGGCCTGCTCCAACTTCGCGGCCTCGGTGCATTTGAGAAAAGTTACATATTCGTTTTGCACGTCCAAAGCGAGCGTCTGCCCGGCCTGTAAGGCCAGCAGGTGTTCGGTGGCCAGCGAGAAAAAATCGCCACCCCAACGATGGCCGAACGGAGTGGGGACGCCTTTGGCCGCCTCAAATACAGCGGCAACCACGGCGATAGCCGGAGCGGTCGCGGCAGCGGGTGCCGCCGGATCGGGCCAGTGATGGCGCAACCGTTCCAGCCAGGGATTCAACCCCTGCCGACGGATGGAAGTAAAACGGTCCAAGGCCACGGCCAGTTCGTGGAGTTCCGGGCTAGACCAACTAATGACCTGCAAAATATCGCCGTGCTGGGTTTCCAAATCCGTCCAGTGAATGATGCGTTCGTGGTGGAACACGCGGTTGCGGAGGTCGCGAATGCGTTTCCAACGGGAGCCGAGTTTATGCATATTTCGCTCGGCGGTGGGAGCGTGCGGAAAGGCTTTGCCGGCCAGGGTGTGGCCGAGACCGGTCTGGGCATGACTTTTATTAAAGAAGCCCGTCCAAAATCCGAAATGGAGTTCGGCCACCATGCGTCCGGGCGTAATCGGTTTGCCGTCGTCGGCCAATTTCTGGCGGGCAGCGGCCAACTGATCCTGCTGCCAAGTTGGCAGGCCGGTGAGGACATCATACCACGCCGGGGTCTGGCAGCGGGCCGATAGAAACTGATTCAGGGAATTGCGCAGGGCGATTTCGGCCATTTGCAGGGGCGAATACAGGCTCTCGCACAGGGCCATATTCAACAGGTAGCGGGCGAGCGTGGTGACCGGAGTAACGCCATCCTGCCGGTAGGCATCGAGACGCTCGGGGGCGAGCACCGTTTCCACCTGCTTAAAAAAAGTGTTGTTCATGCTTGTCAACCTAGGAAACTAGGGGTATTGTCCGCCCGTTGACCTCGGAAGTCCTTCCTCGGCTGCTTGCAGCTGATAGGAGCCGGGGTTTCTTTTTTGCCCGAATCAGAAGTCATACCCCAGTCCTTTCAGGTTTTTCGCAATGGCCTTTTCCAGTTTCGCCGATTCCGCGAACTGGCCTTTCAACTCGGCCACCAAGCGCGGCATCTTTTCCGCGAAGGGTTCGCCGTCGTCCACCACTTCCTCGGCGCCGACATAGCGGCCGGGCGTGAGGACGTGGCCGTGCGAAGCGATTTCGGCGGTGGTGGCGGATTTGCAAAAGCCGGGAACATCGGCATAGGCCGCTGTGGAGTGACGAGTGTCGGGTGACGAGTGACGAGAATCAGCATCACCGCGCCAGGCGTGGTAAGTGCCAACGATTTTTTCGAGGTCGGCTTCGGTCAATTCGCGGTGGACGCGGTCGATGAGCGTGCCCATTTTGCGGGCGTCTATAAACAAGGTTTCACCTTTGCGTTTGCGAAGCGGCGCGCCCAGCGGTCGCGCCCTACCTGATTTGTCTTTGGCGAGGAACCAGAGGCAGACGGGAATTTGCGTGCTGTAAAACAGTTGGCCGGGCAAGGCCACCATGCAATCCACCAGGTCGGCCTCGATGATTGCCTTCCGGATGTCGCCTTCGCCGGATTGATTGGAGGACATGCTGCCATTGGCGAGCACGAAACCCGCCATGCCTGACGGCGCGAGGTGGTGGATGAAGTGCTGCACCCAGGCAAAGTTTGCGTTACCCTTGGGTGGCAGGCCGAACTGCCAGCGCACGTCATCATCAATCCGGTGCCAGTCGGAATCATTGAACGGTGGATTGGCGATGACGAAATCAGCCTTCAAATCCTTGTGCAAATCGCGCCGGAAGGTGTCCGCCTGTTCCGGGCCGAAATCGGCCTCAATGCCACGGATGGCGAGATTCATGATCGCCAGCCGGCGGGTGGTGGCGTTGCTTTCCTGCCCGTAAATGGCGATGTCGCCGATGCGTCCGCCATGTTCCAAGACGAATTTTTCCGACTGCACGAACATGCCGCCGGAACCGCAAGCCGGGTCATAGACGCGGCCCTTGTAAGGCGCGAGCATCGAGACGATGAGGCGGACGATGCAGGACGGGGTGTAAAACTGACCGCCGTTCTTGCCCTCGGCGCTGGCGAACATCGTCAGGAAATATTCATACACGCGACCGAGCACGTCCACCGCGCCTTGCGATTTGTCAGCCGAGGACGCGAACAGCGAAATGGTGCCGATGAGATCAATCAATTCGCCGAGCCGGTGTTTGTCCAGACCGGGGCGCGCATAGTCTTTCGGCAACACGCCCTTCAACCGGGGATTGTCCCGCTCCAGCGCGACCATGGCGTCGTCCACCACCTTGCCGATGGTGGGCTGCTTGGCGCTGTTTTGCAGGTAGCTCCAGCGCGCGGCGGGCGGCACCCAAAAAACATTCTGCGCCTTGTATTCATCCTGATCCTCCGGGTTGGCCCCTTCAAATTCACCTTTACCGGCGGCGAGCTGGGCGTGCATTTCCTCGAACTTGTCAGAGATGTATTTCAGGAAAATGAGGCCGAGAACGACGTGCTTGTATTCCGCCGCGTCCATGTTGTTGCGGAGCTTGTCGGCAGCGAGCCACAGTTTGGCCTCGAAGCCGATAGTGGCGGTGGAGTCGGTGGAATTGGTGCGGGCCATGAGATTAAAATTGGGGGCGGGTGACGACAGCACGCTGAACAACCGCCGGAAGATTCGGGCTGCCCTCAACTCCGCCAAAATTCAAAAAATGATTTTTCATGGAATGATTCCGTTCGACTGGCCGCGATGCGGGTGATGATGCACCGTTGGTGGTGTCATGGGCAATTTTTTTAATTTCAAACCAACAGGATGACAGCGGCGGTTGGACATTGGCGATCTAAGGAAAAATTTGGAGCGGATGATTTACAGAACCCGCACAGCAAAAATAGGTTGTGAATTGAACAATGGACGGTTGGCGTGGGCTGATTGACTCTGGTTTTCTTTTCTGGTTTCCGGTGCATAAGCCTACTTTGGCGAATCGCAAAGGGGTTCTGCTGGGGGCGATGCCGCCGTGATCATCACAACTTTACCGCGCCATGGGACACAGCCGAATCGGCACGCTACCAGCCACGAAAAAATGGCGGGAAGTGGTGTCGCTGATTGCCAACGGGGCGAATGAGGCCAGAATTGCCGACGCGGTGATGGTGGCGGCGGCGAAGACGCTGGCGCGCGTGCGGGATGACGCGGGATTCCGCGAGGCCATGCGGCTGGTGATGCAACTGGCGCTGGCGGGCAGCAGCCAAAATCCGGGCATCGAGCTGGCGGCGGCGGGTCTTTCCCTTTCCGAAAATTCCTCGCAAGTGGACATGGTGCTGGCCATCGGGGATGAATATGACCGGCGCATCGAGGCCACCCGGCAGCGGTCCGATTTTTCGGAAGTGGCCTCGGCGGCACTGGTGGGCGCGGTCACCGAGCTGTTCAACAAGCGGGAGCCAAACCAGAAAAGTTTGTTTGAATCCTCCAAGGAAGATGTGACCAGCGCCCTCCAGCAATTGAAGCAGCCGAAAAATTTCGGGGAATTTTTCCGGGGATTCGTGGGCGGGATCACCAACGGCCTGCTCCAGAATTTTCTCAGCCGCACCAACGGGACGCACCTGGGTGAAGGCAAGCGTTTTGCCACGACAAACCAGGAACGGCAGTTTGAACACGCGATGAAAAGGCACTGTTGGGAAGCGTCCAAGATCGTGGAAAAATTCGCGACGGACTGGATTCATAAATACCGGGACCGCCGGCCGGGCGACATCTCGCGGGAAAAGGCCGAGGGCTTTGGCTGGGTGGCGTTTCGGAAAATGACCTTGGAACTGGGCAAACGCGCGCAATAACATGGAGACGCAACATCATATCTTCTGCGGGGGCGTGCCGGTCAAAAACACCGGGAAGGATTCCAAGCAACTGGCGCTCAACCTGTGGCGCAACCGGCCGGGCGTGAATGTGCGGCTGACCATCGAGCACCTGCACGAAAAACTTTACAAAACCATCCCGTCACAGTTTCACGACCTGCTGGAGATCGCGGCCTATGCGGCCAGCGGCGACCATGCGATCAAGCGCGGGGCGCTGGACGTGCAAACGCTGGGAGCCCACTGGCGGCGACGGCTGCACTATCATATCCCCGTGCGGCACGCCGCCCTCTGGAATGATCCGGTAATGCAGGCGCTGCTGCGGGAGACCCTGGATTATCTTTCGGATGATTTCTACGATTTCAGCTTTTACCCGGCCCAGAACGCGCCGCTGTTGCAGGATTATTTTGCCGGATTCGACAAGGGCGTGCTGCCGAAGCAACGGCCGGAACAGGTGATGATGTTTTCCGGCGGGCTGGATTCGCTGGCCGGGGCGGTGGAAGAAATCGTGGTCAAGAAGCGGGTGGTGGCCATGGTGAACCATCAATCCACCAGAAAATTCAAACGGCTTTATGAATCGCTCACGGGCGGGCTGATGGAAAAATGCGCCGAAATGAGGCCGCTCCACCTGCGGGTGGAAATCAACAAGGCGCGGCAGTTGAACAAGGAATACACGCAGCGGGCACGTTCGTTCCTCTACGCCTCATTGGGCGCAACGGTGGCGATGATGCTGGACGTGCGCCGGCTGTGTTTCTATGAAAACGGCATCGTGAGCCTGAACCTGCCCGTGTGCGCGCAAGTGATCGGCGGGCGGGCGACGCGGACGACGCATCCGCGCGTGCTGGCGGGATTTCAAAAACTTTTCAGCAAGCTGGCCGAGGGGACATTCACGGTGGAAAACCCTTTTCTCTGGAACACCAAGGGCGAAGTCATCCAAAAAATCACGAAGGCCGGTTGCGGCGCGTTGATCGAGCATTCGCGGAGTTGCGCCCATACCTGGGAAACCACGAACGAGCACACGCATTGCGGCGTGTGTTCGCAGTGCATTGACCGGCGTTTCGGGGTGGTGGCCGCCGGGGCGGAGGAATTCGATCCGCAACGGATTTACAAGCTGGAAATCTTCACGCAGTCGCCGCCCGAGGACGCGGACAAAATCATGGGGGCGGCCTACATCAACAAAGCGATTCGATTTGAGACGGCCAAGGAAGTGCCGCAATTCATCGCCGACAACCCGGAGGTGCGGCGGGTGCTGCGCCATGTGGAGGGAACGCCCACGGGCGCGGCGCGGCGGATCATGGAACTGCACCAGCGCCATGCCCAGGAAGTCTTTGGTGCGCTCAAAACGGTGGCCGGCCGAAATCTGGATGGGATTTTCAAGGCCACGCTGCCGCCGGACTGTCTGCTGCGGATTGGTTATGAAACCGGCTCGCCGGTGTCGTTGCCGGCGGTGCCGGTCGAGAATGACGCGGAAAACGTGGTGGTGGCTGCGGACAAAGACAAGCCCGTCACGCCCAAGCCCGCTGCCGATCAAATCTACGAAGTTGGCCGGTTCAAATATCTCGAAGGGTTTGGGCAGGTTTGGTTGGGAGATGAACTTTACGATTTACGGGATCGGCATACGGCCCGGACCTGCATTGAATTTCTGGTGAACAAAAAGGCTTTCGACAAGGATTCGGCGTGTCATCTGTTGGAGGAGATTGATCCGTATGTCCGAATGAAATGCGACTATCCGAAATCAGTGGAAATCAAAATTGACCATTACTTCAATGATCAAAGCGGACGGCTGCCGCAATTGCGAAAGGATTTAATCCGGGCGGCTGGCCGAAACGGAAAATTCTACCTGAAGACCGACTAGCCCGGCCATTTTACCCTATTTAACTTAGCGCGTTTTAGCCCTGTAAACACAGGCTGAAACGCGCTTTTTACATTCTGCTTTGTAAACCGTCGCACTCTCAGCAAGGGCGGCGCAAAGTGGCGTCAGATGAAGACACAACATCTGACAACGCCAAATAAACTTCGGCTCGCCGCGCTCCGCATCGCGGTGGTCGCGGTGAGACTTCCCCTACGGTTCGCCAGTTTCTGCACCTGGCATTGGGAGTCGTGGCGGTCACGGCTGCAAACAGCCATCAACACACTCTCTGCCGGTTGACTCCATGCCGATTACAGCGCCACCACGCAACCACAACAAAAATTATGAACACCAACACACAAAGCACACCTCATCCGGCCTGCGGCCACCTTCTCCCCAGCGCGGAGAAGGGCTGCCAGCCGCCGGCTTTGCCGGAAGGTTTCATCGGCAAAAAAGAAGTCGCACGGCGACTAAACAAAGGGATCCGCACGGTGGATTACTGGATGGAGCGCGGGATTTTACCTTACTACAAAATCGGCCGCAGCGTTGAATTTAAGTGGTCCGAAGTCGAAGCGCATCTGGCGCAGACGTGCCGCGTGGCGCGGGCTTTCCATTCCTGATTCTGAATTTTCCGTAACAACTAACAACAACAAATAACACCAACAAAAATTATGGCACATAAAATCATCGAGTCCCTGATCTCCTTCATTGGCCTCATTGGCGTCTTCGCATTCCTCCTCGGAATGATTTTTGCCGCGATGGACGTCATCGACGTCTATCTCCGGTTCCGCAAGCACCTTCTCAACGGCGATTTCTACAAACGGAAGGACCGGGAATGAAGTGCGAGCCGCACGGGCCACTTCCAAAAGCTGAAACCTGAAATCTGAAATGAATTCCCGCAACAAAGGAAAAGTTGGCGAACGCGAATTGGGCTTCCCAAGCCTGCCTCAAGTTGGGTTCCCCAAATCACAAAGTCGCTTCGCGATCCGAGATGCCGCGCGGCTGCGAAAGGGTTTTTATGAATAGTCGCCAGAAGGGCAAGGTCGGCGAAAGGGAGTTCGCAGCCTTGTTGCGCGAGCAGGGATTTGATGCCCGGCGCGGGCAGCAATTCAGCGGTTCGCCGGAGTCACCCGACGTGGTCAGCGACGCTCTGGCGTGGCTGCACGTCGAGGTGAAACGGGTTCAAAACCTGAATCTCACCGATGCCTGCGCCCAGGCCAAGCGCGATGCCGGCGGCAAGCCGTGGATTGTGGCGCATCGCAAAAATCGCGGGCCGTGGTTTATCACGCTGGATTCGGACGCGCTTTACGAAGTGCTGCGCCAGTCGCTTAAACACATTGATCTCTGGCCGTTTGCCGGTCCGCGCGCCGTCACGCTGGATGCGGAATTGTTTTTCCAGTTTCTTCGCGAAATCCAGCGCAAGCGGTTCACCGACGATTTCGGCTACGTGCTGCCGCCCGAAGAAGCCACACGCATCAACACGCCGGTGCTCACGCCAAGACGCGAAGGCGCAGAGGGGACGGCTTGCGAGGACGCTCGCCCCACCTTGCCCCGGACAGCCCAGCGGTCTGTCCCTACCACCGAGGCGGCGCAGCAGCACCGCCCTACCGAAACATTTTCCAGCCCGCACGACGCGGGTTTGGATCAACCAACAGAGCAAACAAAGCAACAACAGCAAATCGTATGAAAATCAAATCAAACAGCGGCAACTTCAAACCGCACCCGGAATACACCGGGCCGGCGGTTCTCGTGGATGTGACGCCGCTCAAGACAGTGCAGACACAATACGGGCCGAAAGAAAAATTCCGGTTCGTGTTTGAAACGGGCGAGACGAAAGACGACGGCACGCCTTGGTGCGTGTGGTCGGCACCGTTCACGCCGTCGTATCACGAAAACTCGGCGTTGCGGCCGTTTCTTCGCAAGTGGATGGGGCGCGAGTTGTCGCCGGCGGAAGTCGAGAAATTCGACTTGGAGGAAATGGTCGGTCGTCCCGCCCATATCACGGTCATCCACGAACACAGTGAGGGCGAGGTTTACGCCAACATCGCGTTGATTACGCCGGACAAGTCGGCGGAGCCGTTGACGCCTTCCGGCAAGTTCGTCCGCATGAAGGACCGGCCGGCAGCGCCGGCGGGCAATGGCGCTGGCGCGCAAGGCGGCTACCG
>CAIMLG010000267.1 GCA_903842235.1 uncultured Verrucomicrobia subdivision 3 bacterium | reverse complement strand
TCCACTTTGCGCAGGGCCTCGCTCCCCCCCGCAGCCGCAAAATGCCGGCTGAACACATTGGTCGCCGTTTCCGCGCCTCGGGCCGGAATTGAACTCATCGACAATCCAGCGGCCAATACAAAGGCCGCGGCAGTATTGAAATATGAAAACGTGTTCATAAAGTATATCGACACGGAGGAAGTTTACGCGACGCTCATGTTCAACGTTCAGCCGAATGCCATTCGGCGATACGGCAGGCTGCCAGCCTGCGCTACAAGTCGTCTCTTTCCCTTTCATTCTTAACTCACTGATTCACTGATTCATTAACTCACTGACTATTCCTCACCTGTGTCTATTTGCGGAAAGGGCCGCGGGGCAGAGAGCCAGGCGGGCCAGGGGCAGAAAGACCAACACGCCGAATAGGCCGGAGAGACCCCAATGCTTCCAGATGGGCAACCCCCAGGTGAGCGAACTGGCAACGGCAAGCCAGCCCGCGACCAGGCCCGCTGCAAAGCGCCAGGTGATGTCGCCCTGGCGCAGCGATTTGACCAGCGCCCAGACTGTCACGCCGAGCTTTGCTGTCAACCAAATCGCCAGCAGCGCCTCCGCCTTGAGCGTCCAGATTTCCGGGGCGTCCCAAGCGTTTCCGGCTTGTGCAAAAGGGATGTCAAGAAGGAATGGCGCGGACCAAACCCCGATGGCGCATAAGAGCATGTTCGGCAGGCCCTCGAGGCGGCCCCACAGGAACAGCGGCAACGCGCCAACGACCAGGTGGGCGCTGACCACCATCAGATGGGACAGCGACGCGAGCATTCCCGTCTGGAGTAGAGCTGCGTGTCCGCCCATGTAGTTGGGAAGCACATAGGATTTGCCCAGAATGAGCAGCGGCGCCCAAATCACTGCCCACGACAAGATGGGCACGGCGATCCGCTGCGTGGCGAGAGTCCCGGAACTGACGGGCATTGTAGCGCGAAATGGCGAGAGCCGGGTGCGAAAACCAAGGCCCGGTTCTCCGCCAAAATACAGCCCCCCAAGGATCAGCCATAGAATCGTGACAAAGGGAAGAAACTCGAGTATGGCCCATCCGATAGCGCCCCATTGCAAACGCCGCCACATATCCACCCAGGAGTGATCCCAACTGAGAATGAATGCGGAGATGCCAAACAGGACGAGGCCCAGCACAATCCAGGATATAAAGAACGCACCCACAGGACCGACGGTGTCCCCGCCGGCAAGCGCCGCGAAGGGCGATTGCGGATGCCGGATTCGCGGGGACAAGCTCAGCCCGCTGAAGGATTTAATTTCGACCGACCAATCTCCGCGCCGGTTCGATCCGGCCGCCCAGCAGCCCAGGCCGACCAATCCAATGAGAGATAGACCGCAGATCGCCAGCGCCTCCGACCTGTGAGCCCTCCACCAGGGCCAATCCGATTGTGTTACGATACTCGTTATGAGGATCACAAAAAACAACACGCCGAGAATGGGCAGGAACCGGCTGGGGTGCCTGGGCATCATCCAGGCCACCGTTTGCCAGGCGACGGCGCCGGTAATCCAAACCGCCAGGAAAGAAGCAAAATCCAGTTTGTTTTTCAGGTCCGGTTCCACCGGTTCCAAAAGACTGACAAATACAAAGCGCCAGGCCACCAGGAGCGCCGACAGCGTCACGATCACCGCGACCAGCGAGGAGACGACCAAAACGAGCGTCGGCACCGGCAGCGTAAACCAGCGGGTGATCATGGAATTCATCCGCCAGCCGCCCTGGCTTTCTTGTAACGTGAACGACGCGATCCCG
>CAIMLG010000266.1 GCA_903842235.1 uncultured Verrucomicrobia subdivision 3 bacterium | reverse complement strand
GATGCCTAACGAAAAAAGAAGGCATGTTGAAGAAGTTGGCGCAACGGGCGACAACTATTGATGTCGGTTAAACAATAAACATCCAACATAAATTCAACCTGCCGATGAAAACGAATACGCCTCCAAAAACGGAAACGCAAGCCCGAATCCAGCAACTGAAACTCGGCGTGGACTGGCACGCCGATCATTTCCGCGTGGTGCGGATGTGCGATGGCCAATCCCCGCAACCGGCGCAACGGTTCACCCCGGCCAGTTTCCTGCTGTTCGTGCAAAAACAGCTCACCCTGGCCGATCTGGTGTGCGTGGTTTACGAAGCCGGTCCCGGCGGTTTCCATCTCCACCGGCAGCTGACCGGGCTGGGCGTGACGACGTATGTCGTGCATCCGCAAAAACTCGATCCCCAGCATAAAGGGGTGGTGACCGACAAAACCGATGCCCGCGAACTGGCCCTGAATCTGGACCGTTACCTGCGCGGCAACCAGCGGGCCATGAGTGTCGTCCGCGTGCCCACCGAGGCGGAAGAACAGCGCCGGGCCTTGAGCCGCCAGCGGGAACAGCTCCGGCGGGAACGCCAGCGCCTCGCCGCTCAAGGCCGCAGCTTGGGTCTGACCCAAGGCATCCGGTTACGCGGTGAATGGTGGTCGCAAACCCTTTCCATCCCCGAATGGTTGGAACCGCGCTTGAAGGTGTGGCGTAAACTCATCACCGCCGTCGAGGAACAACTCGAGGCCCTCACCAAACAAGTCGAGGCCTTGGCGCCAAAGGCACGGCCCAAAGGTTTGGGCCCCCTGACACTGGGGACGTTGCTGGCCGAACTGTGTGACTGGTCACGCTTCCAGAACCGCAAGCAGATTGGCAGTTACACCGGGCTCTGCGGCGGGGTCAGCAGCTCCGGCCAAAGTCATTGCGATCTGTCCATCACCAAGGCCGGCAACGCCCGGGTGCGCTGGTCCTTGATCGAACTGGCTTGGCGCATGGTGCTCTATCAACCCCAAAGCAAAGCGGTCCAATGCTGGAAACATGTGCTGCTGAACCCCCAAGCCGCCGCCCGGCAAAAAAAACGGGCCTTGGTGGCGTTGGCCCGGCAACTGGCGGTGGATCTCTGGCGCTGGCAGACCGGCAAAGTGACCCCCGAACAACTGGGCTGGGTCATGGTGTAACCCTTGAACCGGACATCCCTTGAAGTTCAAATCCCTACCTGCGATTTCGGAAACGGAGCCTGCCCGATTGGCTCAGCGGTTCGCTGGCGCACCGTTAAAAAGAATGGGCGGCTCGGTTTCCCTGCCTCCGGCCAACGGACTTGGCCTCCTTGTAACCCTGCCAGACAGGGAACGGATAGCAGACGGTGCGGAGCTAAAGCTCCTGCATGCGGCGGGAAACACGCGGACGAAATCACAACCATTGGGCTTGAGAGGAAAGGGAACGCTCGGGTCAGTGACCCGGTGCGGTCGCGAGCTAAGGGCTCGCTATCGACCGCACCTGCATTAGCCGACGCGCCAGGCGTCGGAACGATCAACCAACTAACTAGAACCTAACTCGATGATGAAAACCTGAATAACTCAAACTGACACTCTTCAACTTGACTTTACTCATAGCAGCTGAGCCACCGCCGACTCGCGGCGTGAACCGCGACAGCGGAACGGCAAGCGCCAACGGCTCCGGCGACTTCCATGAGAAGGCAGTCAAGTTATTAATTAGCGGCACATGATTTTATTAGCGGGTGGCTGATTGTTTAGCAAGACAGGAAAGGATCACGCTTCCATCCGGACTCGCCCGCGAGGGCGGTCCATGATTGGATCCGGGTTCTTACCAAAAGCGCAGGGGGCCCATCTTGTTAACGCGCTCGCCTTGCGGCGGCGCCGTCGCCGGACCGGCCTCCCTGTTAAATCAGCGGCCATTTAAAAGTCGGTTTTTATTAAAAGTGATTTTTGGTTTTTTCCGGGTTCAGGCCGCCACCAGGACCAACGGGGCCGGGGCGGGCACGCGGGGTTCGTAGGCGGTGCCGTGTTTCCAGAGGCTC
The DNA here is from genome assembly GCA_903842235.1 of uncultured Verrucomicrobia subdivision 3 bacterium. Classification (GTDB taxonomy): domain Bacteria; phylum Verrucomicrobiota; class Verrucomicrobiia; order Limisphaerales; family UBA11358; genus UBA11358. The sequence continues at coordinate 62 of CAIMLG010000266.1, read as the reverse complement.
AGCAGGAGCACGGCCAGTTTGCGGGCCACCGCCACGACGGCGCGCTTCTTTTCGCGGGTGCT
>CAIMLG010000265.1 GCA_903842235.1 uncultured Verrucomicrobia subdivision 3 bacterium | reverse complement strand
GCAGTTCCAGGTCAAGATCCAAGCCGCCATCGGCGGAAAGATCGTCGCGTCTGAAGTCATCAGCGCTTTCCGCAAGGACGTCACAGCCAAATGCTACGGCGGCGACGTCTCCCGCAAACGCAAGCTCCTCGAGAAGCAGAAGGAAGGCAAGAAGCGCATGAAATCCATCGGCAACGTCAACATCCCGCAGGAAGCCTTCATCGAAGTGCTCAAGGCGTGAACCTCTCTCCTCATTATGACCAAGAATAAATGGTATCGGGCGTTCGGCTTCGTGATGGTGCCGGCGGGCTTGTTCCTGACCATCATGGCACTCAAGTCACAAAGCCAGCCGGTGGGCGGCTTTCCGTGGATCAAGCTCGGGCCGGTCGGCCTGATGCTCATCATCGGCGGCATCGGCCTCCTGTTCCTCCCGAACAAGATCAAATTCAAGTAAGGCGTGAATGCCGCCGGCCGGTCAAGCGGCATCCGGGTTGGAAATTTCCGGTTACTACTTTACGGAACAGGTTTTGAGCTGCGTATCAATCCTCAGAATATGTTCCGTGATCCACTTGCTCATGACTTGATGCAGGTTCTTTAGCAGTTCCACTTTGAAGCCTTGAAGCTCGCAGAGTTTTTTGTAATCGCGGATAAATCCCCGGAAACGCTCGTGCTCCTTCCGGTTCTCCGCATGATTGGGGCACTGGTAGCTATCCATGCATGCCTCCTCACCCTTGAAATGAATGTCGGCATAACTTTCCAGATAATCCACCAGACGCACCATGGATTTCACTTCGCCCAGCGTCGGATTGGTGGTGTAGAGCAGCTCTTCCAGCAGGTTGATGTTGTCGATCAAGGTCCGGTGCTGCTGATTAATCTTTTCAAAGCCGGTCTCGAATTGGTCGCTCCAAACAATCATGAAAAAAATAATGTCTAAAACTTCCAAAATGTCCAGCCGACTATCGTGGAAATCTGAGAGCCATGCCTTTCTTGCCACGGCATTGGCTTCGGCCACTTGCTAGGCATCGGGTCTCTTCTCGGTGACATGAAATCGAAGCCAGCGACAATGAGAGCAAAAGCCAATGGTGTAACTCTTGCCGGCAGCAAGTTTGCGGATGCCATATTTGCCCCACGGCTCCGTGAATCCGCACTTGAGACAGCGGATCTGCCAGCCTGGCGCTCTGGTTTCCCAAAGCTGCCTTTCGTCCGGCTTGTCCTTGGAAATTTCTGTACGCGCTAAAATCTCTCGTGCGGCCGCATGACGGCATAAATGTCTGTCACCCAAGTTGAGTGAGTGCGAGCAAAGGCTGCCCCACACGCCCAAGCATTCAAAATTATCATCCAACTCGGCGGGCTTGACGCGGCAGGTCGCCCAGTCGGGGAAAGACTCCGGCGGATTTACCAGTTCAGTGTCGGACATGGCGGCCCTTTCTTATTTTATGAACTAACTAAAGCGGACCTGTGGACTAGGTTCAAGCATTTTCTATAAAACACCCCGGCAATAAACCAAGTTCCATTAACACCTTTCCCCGGTCACGGTTTACTGCCCCTTGCCATTGCGGAGCACTCATCAAGCACGCCGGCGCTGAGCAAGAAAGTTTTCAGTTTCAACGGCGGCTGGACAACCCAAATGGCAGGGGACGCGGAGCAAGATTTGCTACCGGCCGCCCCCGGCCGCGACGCCGTTTCAGATGGCCATGTGGGTGAGCGTGTCGCTCCATTCGGAGATGCCGGTGCTGCCGCCGACGAACTGCACGCGAAAATCATAGACCGTCCCCGGCACAAGGTTGGGCACCACCACCACCTTGGTGTTGAGAAAATCGCCGCCGTCCTGCCACGGGCCGCCCGCGATGCGGTATTGCGCCTTGACCGAACGGACATTTCGCTGCGCCTTGACCCGCAACTGCACCATGGTGGATGCCACGTTGACGGCCCAGAAGTCCGTGGGTTTGGACAGCGGCGTCTGCGCCGAGTAACCGGTCTTCCGCAGATCGAAGCCGCCCGCGCGGATGACCTCGGCGCGGCCCAGCGCCACGCCTTCCACATGCCGCGCCAGCGTGTCCAGCAGATCCAGCAACGCGGCGCGCGCGGCATTTTTGGCCTGCGTCTGCGCCACGCTGCCTTGAAAAGCCGCGCTGAACTTGTTGGTGAAATCGTCAATGGCAGCCTGCAAGACCGCCAGCGAAACGGGCAGGCCGGGAAACTGCCCGCCGTTTTTCACCAACGCGTTATGCACGGCCTGAGCGACAGTCATGAGCGCGCCACCCGTGAGT
>CAIMLG010000264.1 GCA_903842235.1 uncultured Verrucomicrobia subdivision 3 bacterium | reverse complement strand
GACCAGCGCCCCGGTGCAACTGACCGTGCAGCCGCTCGCCCTCAGTCCGGTGGCCGTGCTGCCGGCCAATCCGGTCTTGGCCGGCCAAGCCGCCGTTTTGATCTGCCCCAATTATGCGGGGGCGGGCGCGTTCAGCTTCCAGTGGCAGGCCAGCCCCAACGGCGTGACCTGGACCAATGTGCCCGGGGCCTTGACCAACGCGTTGGTGCTGCTGGGGGTGAAGACCAATCAAGCCGGCTATTTTCAATGCGTGTTCACCGCCGGCAACGGCTCCGTGACCAGCGCCCCCGTGCAATTGGGCGTGGTGCCGGTGGGCGGCGGCCCGGCCCGGCTGGCCATCAAGTTTGCCCCTGACCAGAGTTACAACCATAGTTTCATCAACCTGAACTGGACCACGCCGGCCACCAAGCAACCGGCGGGCGTGTTGAACACGACCAATTGGAACAACTGGAATGTCACTGGTTCGTCGCCTTATAGCTGGAACGGGATGTTTTATGACGTCAGCGGCAAAACAAATGGCAACAAGTCCTCGGCGACGATTATTGATTATCACGCTCAGGGCGAACAGGTTATATATGGCGGCACTTCGGGCTGGCCGAACTCGTGGTTTACCAACAACAATGCCCTGCTGCTGAACAGCACGTTTTGGTATGGGGCCGACCAACTGGCCTGTGTGATCACCAATCTCGACCCCGTTTTCGCGGCCAACGGCTACTCGGTTTACATCTATTACCTGGGCAACAGCATTGGCCAAGGCCAGCAATATCTGCTGGCCAACTATGCGGGCCAGACGATCGGCAGTGCGGTGGTGAGTAACCAGATCTGCTCCCTCTACACCACCACCAACTGGAACAGCTGGAACAGCGGCGCGTATTTGACCAATCTGCCGGCCAATTTGAAGGGCACCGCCATCTTCACGCCCGGCGTGCCATCCACCGCCACGGTGCATGGCACGTATCCGGCGTGGGAGACGCCCGGGGCCAACTACGTGGTCTTCTCGAACTGTCCGCCCGGCGGCGCGTTCTCGATCACGGTCGCCAATACGTTCTATGCCGGGATCAGCGGGATCGAAATCGCGGCGAATGTGGCGGGCGCGGGCTTGTTGGCCTCCACCTCGGTGCTGCAGGCTTCGCCCAACCTGGTCGCCCCCGGGGGGAGCGTGACCTTCACCAACACCGTCAGCCCGACCCCGCCGGACGGCGAATACGTCATTTTCCTGGACGGCAGCACCGTGCTGGGCTTGGGCACCTTGAGCAGCGGCCAGGCGGTTTACAGTTCCGCCAGTTTGGCCGCCGGCAGCCACGCCCTGACCGCCGTGTATGTGGGCGATGGCAATTACCTGGCCAGCACCTCCAGCGTGGCCACCGTGACCGTGGCAAGCAATCCCACGATCAGCGCGCCAGTGGCGTTGCCCGCCAGCAGTGTGTATGTGGGAAACCATGTCACCTTGGTTTGCTCCAACTACACGGGCGCGGCGCCCTATGGCTTCCAGTGGCAGGCTAGCGGCAACGGGGTGACCTACACCAATGTCAGCGGGGCGACCACCAACCAGTTGACGCTGCCCGGCGTGACGCCCGGCCACGCCGGCTATTATCAACTGGCCTTCACCGCCAATGGCTTGTCGGTGACCAGTTCCGTGGTGCACTTGACCGTGTGGGCGTTGCCGGTCATCGGCGCCCAACCCGTGGTGGGCGGCCAATTGGTTCTCACTTGGAACCAAGGCGCGCTGCTTCAGGCGACGAATCTGGCCGGCCCGTGGACGACGAATAATGCCACCTCCCCCTACACCAACCCAGCCGCCGACCCCCAGATGTTCTATCGCATCCTGGGGCAATAAGCAGGTAGAAATGATCACTGCCAATTTTGCTAACGACCATCGTTTGATCGAGTGAAATAACTTTACCCCGCAACCCCTGCACATTATGCCCTATTCCCGTCGTCCCCTTTGGTTTGTTCCCTGGTGCCTGATGCTATTGGGTGGTTGGTGCCTGCCGCCCAATGGCGCGCAGGCCGCCACCCCGACCACGCAATATTTGACCAGCGATTGGAAACTGGCGCGGGTTCCCGATGCGCTCCAAAGCGGCAGTCAAATTTCCCAAACCGGGTTCAACGCCAGCACCTGGGTGGATGCCGTGGTGCCCGGGACCGTGCTGACCAGCTACGAAAAGGCCGGGATGATTCCCGACCCCTATTTCGGAACCAACATGGTGTCATTGTATAAATCGGGGTATTATGAAACTTATTACTGGTATCGGAACGCGTTTTACGTTCCCGCCAGTTATGCGGGGCAGAAGATCTGGCTGAACTTTGACGGCATCAACTGGAAAGCCGAGGTTTATGTCAACGGCACCTATCTCGGCCTGATCAAGGGGGCGTTCACCCGGGGAAAGTTCGACATCACTTCGCTGGTGACGACCGGAGCGACCAACGTGGTGGCCGTCCAGATTTATTGGTGCAACGCCACGGTATGGGATAGTCCCACCTTCATTGCCGCCGCCGGCTGGGATTTTACGCCCGTCTTTCTCACCTCGGGTCAATCGGAGAACATCGGTGTGGCCGGCAAGGACATCGGCCTTTATGAGAATGTCTATTTGAGCACGTCGGATTCGGTCACCCTGGTGGATCCCTTCATCACCACCACGCTGCCGCTGCCCAGCACCTCGCCCGCCAGCTTGACCGTAAAAGTGGGGCTGACCAATACTCAGGGCAGCTCGGTGAGCGGTACGTTGAGCGGGATCATCAGCCCCGAAGGCATCAGTTTTCAAACCAACGTGACGCTCGCCGCCGCCTCCACCACCTTTTTCACGCTCACCCCCGGCACGCTGCCCCAGCTTTCGATCACCAACCCGGCCCTCTGGTGGCCTAATGGTTACGGACCGCAAAACCTGCATGGCCTGCAATTGTCCTTTCGGGTCGGGAGCAGCACTTCCGATGTGCAAAACGTCAGTTTTGGCCTTCGCCAATTTACCTACAACACGAACGGCGTGGAAATGCAGGTTTCGTGCAATGGGCAGAAAATCATGTGCAAGGGCGGCAACTGGGGCATGCCGGAGATGATGCTGAAATACACCCCGGAGCAGTTGGACACCGCGGTGCGGCTGCACCAGGAGATGAACTTTACCATGATCCGTTGCTGGCATGGCACTTCAGATTTGAAGGCGTTTTACGACGCGTGCGACAAATACGGCATCATGGTGTGGGATGAATTCTGGTTGAACGGCTCCAATTTCGGCCTGGGCCCGTCGGATTCGGCCATGTTCATCGCCAACTCGATTGATAAATATAAGCGGCTGCGCAACCGGGCCTGCCTGGCGGTTTGGTGCGGCGAGAATGAGGCCGTTCCGCCCGCCTCCTTGCAGCTCCAGCAAAATTACGCCAATCTCGATAACAGCCGGATTTACATTGATGCTTCCAACGTGTTGCCCGTCCACGGCGGCCTCGGGCTGTATGAAGAGGTGGACCCGAATTATTATTTCACCCACGCCTACGGATTCACCACGGAGATTGGCTCCACGTGTGTGCCGAGCCTGGAGAGCATGAAGGCCATGATCCCGGCGGCCAGCCTGTGGCCGCCCGGCGATCGAAACTGGATTTTGCACAACTGGCAATACAACATCGGCGGCTATACCAACCAACTGGCCACCAGCTATGGTCCGCTCACGGACATCACCAATTTTTGCGCGAAAGCCCAATTGCTGAACTATCAGACGTTTCGGGCGATCTTCGAGGCTTGGAACGGTCAGATGTGGAATTCGCCCTCCGGGAGTCCATGCAGTGGCGTGTTGTTGTGGATGAGCCAGCAATGCTGGCCTTCCATCATTTGGCAGACGTATGACTGGAGTTTTGATGCTACCGGCGGTTATTTCGGCAGCAAGAAGGGCTGCGAGCCGGTGCATATCCAATGGAACAGCGACGACAGCTCCATTCGGATTGTCAACGCCACTCCGCAGAGTTTAAGCGGCGTGACCGCCTCCATCCAGGTTTGCAACCTGAACGGGGTGCCGCAATACGCCACGAACCTTCCGGCCTTGAACGTGGCGGCCAACACCGTGAGCAACTTTTTCACCCTCTCCGGCGGCCTCACCAACCTGGCCCTAAACCGGCCGACTTATGCGTCATCCTGTGATAATGTCAACGATACCAATGCTTACGCCGTGGATGGAAATATCAGCTCGCGCTGGTCGAGCGCCTACAGTGATCCGCAATGGTTTTATGTGGATTTGGGAGCGACCCAAACCATCAATACGGTCGTCATTATGTGGGAGTCTTATGGCAAGGCCTATCAAATCCAGACGTCCACCGATGCTGTGAACTGGACCACCAACTGGAGCACCACTACGGCGACCGGCGGGACGGTGACGTCGCAGTTCACTTCCACCAGCGCGCGTTATGTGCGCATGTATGGTATCCAACGAGGCACCGGTTGGGGATACTCCATGTGGGAATTCCAAGTGTTCAACATGCCCGCCGGCGGCAACTGGATGAACAATCTCTCCAGCACTTACTTCATCAAGCTAAAACTGAACGATGGCGGCGGCAATTTGCTTTCGGACAATTTCTATTGGGTGGGCACGAATTATCTGAAATTTACCGCGCTGAACTCCCTGCCCACGGTGAATCCGGGCGGCAGCGCCGTTTATGGCCTGACCAACGGCACGGCGACCATCACCGCCACGGTGACGAATGGCAGCACGAACGTCGCCTTCGACCTGGTGCTCAAGCTGCAGAACCAGACGACCGGGGCCCGCGTCCTGCCGGCCATTTACAGCGACAATTATTTCTCCCTGCTGCCGCATGAAGCCCGGACGGTCACGATCGAAGTTGCCGCCGGCAATCCTGCGGCCAGCGGGCCGCTGCGCCTGCTGCTGGGCGGCTGGAATGTTCCGGCGCAACAGATTTTCACCCTCACGCTCACCCCGGAGATTCCCACCATCCGCCCGGCGGTGGCCCAGCCCTCCGGCATCGTGAATCAATGGACGCCCGTCACGCTGGTTTGCTCCAACTGGACCGGCACGCCGCCTTACAGCTTCCAGTGGCAGAGGAGCAGCACCGGCGGCAATTATACCAACGTGCCTGGAGCCACGACCAATGTGCTCACCTTGCCCAATGCCGCGTTGACCGATTCAGGTTATTACAAGCTGATCTTTACCGCCAACGGCCAGTCGGTCACCAGTTCGGTGGCTCCGTTGACCGTGGTGGGCGGCGTGGACGGCGGCGCGGAACCGCGTCTCTCCATCAAGTTTGCCCCTTACCTGAACTATGGCTATGATGCCATTAATAACGGCTGGCCGGCCGGCGTCCTGAACACCAAGCAATGGTTCAACTTTACCAATGATTCCGGCTCCGGTATCGCCAATGTTCTTTTTTACTCGACCAACGGGGTCACCCAAGCATCCCGAACGATGCTGGTGTATAATTACCCCACCAAATACAACACGATCAACCAGCAGAACACCCAGCCCAATAACATTTCGCTGGTGGATTCCTATATCAGCATGAACACCGGCTGGTATCTCTCGGTGACCAATTTGGATGCGGCTTTCACCAACAGCTACCGGTTGTATTTTTACTTCCTCGGCAACGGCACCAACAACGTCGGGGGCAGAAATTATGTCCGCTATTACTCCGGCTTGACGACCAACACCACCGCGTTGGGCACCCGGCAATGGAATTTGTATACGACCACCGTCGCCCGGAATCAGGCCTTCATCCAAGACCAGACGCCGGCGAATTCCGGCACCTCGACCGAAACGCCGGGCGCCAACTATTTTGTCATCAGCAATCTCACCGGCGGCTCGTTCGACTTGCTGATCACCAACTCTTTCTACGGCGGCGTTGCGGCCATTGAGATTGTGGCGAATCAAGCCGCCAGCGGCAGCACCCTGACGATTTCCACCAACAACGCCCCCGTGGGCACAGCCATTACCTTCACCAATCAGGTGGCTCCAGTGCCGCCCAATGGGGAAAAAGTCGCGTTTATGGATGGGAACAACATTTTTGGAACCGGCACCCTCAATGGTGGCGTCGCCACTTTCGCCACCACGAGTCTGGTCCCCGGCAGCCATGCCATCACCGCCGTGTATGGCGGCAACGGCAATTATCTGGCCAGCACCTCCAGCGTGGCCATGGTGACCGTGATGGCCAATCCTACATTGAGTCCGGCCGTGGTGCTGCCATCGTCAAACGTCTATGGCGGTATGAGCGTCACCTTGATCTGTTCCAACTACACCGGGACGCTGCCGTATAGCTTCCAGTGGCGGGCCAGTGGTAACGGAGTGACCTACACCAACGTGACCGGCGCGACGACCAACCCGATGACGCTGGTGGGTGTGACGCCTGGTAATTCCGGTTATTATCAACTGGTGTTCACCGCGAATGGCATGTCGGTGACGAGCTCCGTGGCGCCCTTGACGGTCAACCCCCCGGTCACGATTAACGCGCAGCAAGCGGGGAGCAAGTTGGTGATCAGTTGGCCGCTCGGCGTGCTTTTGCAGGCGACCGATGTGACCGGACCGTGGGCCACAAACAATAGCCCCTCACCCTTCACCAACGAGCCAAACAGCCCGCAAATGTTCTACCGCGTGCTGGTGCAATAAATGGCGGCCGAGAACGGGCCGGCCGATTCGCGAATCAGCCGGCGGGAGCGATTTTTATGTATGTGATAAACCGGAAGCTTAATGAGCGCTGCCTGATGCAGACGATGGGGCTGATGCGGTGTTTGGGTTTAATGGTATTGGCCTTGGTCATGCCGGCGAATGCCACCGTTCACATCATGCCCTTGGGCGATTCCATCACGGATGGCTATGCCAATCCCGCCGTCCCCGGTGGCTATCGCCTCCCGCTTTATCAGGCGATGACCAATGGCGGCTATGCCATGGATTTTGTGGGCACCCTGACCGACAACGGCGCGCCCGGCCTCCCCTATCCGAACCACGAAGGCCATGGCGGCTATACCATCGAACAAATCAGCGCGGGGTTTTTAGGCTGGGCCAACTCGTTGGCTACGCAGCCCGACCTCATCCTGTTGGACATCGGCACGAATAATGGCATGACCAATTCGGAGGTGGTGACCATCACCTTGGATGCGCTCATCTCGCGCATCGCCACGAATCGCCCCAACGCCAAGCTGATCGTGTGCAATCTTACGCCCAAGTGGGGTATCTTTGGCGGGGCTAATCTGGAAAACAACTTTAATCCGTATGTGCCTGGAGTCGTTGCCAAACATGCCGCCCTGGGGCAAAAAGTGTATTTTTTGGATATGTATACGGCTTTGGGCTTGTCCGACCTTTCCGATGGTTTGCATCCTAACCAAGCTGGCTATAATAAAATGGGTGCGCGGTGGTATAGCGGAATCACGCAAGTTTTAAACGGCACCCCCTCGCCGGCGGGCCAGCCGAAGATGTCCATCAAGTTTGCCGCCGACCAAAATTATGGCCATAATGCCATTGACAATAGCTACGGCGCGGGCGTGTTGAACACCACCAATTGGTTCAACTTCGGGGTCAATGGCGCGGCCAGCGGCGTGACCAACGTGCCGTTTTTCACCACGAACGGCGTGGCGTATGCCTCAGGCGCAAAAATCATTTATAGCTGGACCAGTGAAAAGACCCACACGGTGGATTCGGCTGCCAAGAGCAACAATGTGGCGTTGTTGGAAAGCTGGATCAATGTGAACAACAACGGCGGGTATCTGTCGGTGACCAATCTGGAT
>CAIMLG010000263.1 GCA_903842235.1 uncultured Verrucomicrobia subdivision 3 bacterium | reverse complement strand
GCTGTTGACCAGCTTGGAAACCCGGCGGCAATCCATGTCCTCGGCGGGATACGGCCGGAGCAGGGTCTTCAGAAACTGCGGCTCAAAGCGGTCTGATTCCAGCCACCATTGGTCATTGGCGCAGCCGAAAAAGGCAGCCGCCGGAAACGGGGCTGGCGGCGAAAAAAATCTCATTGTCGCCCGCCTGCAATCGGGCGGCGGGCACGGGCGACCACACGAGCGGGCCGTTGCCGAGGGGCGCGGTCTCCAGCACGCCGGCGGCGGCGCTCGGCCACGAAACACGGATGAGGCCGTTGGCAGACTGGATGGTGAGGGCGACGGAACTGGCGGAACTCGTCAGGGAGGCGGTTTTGACAGAAAGAGTGGTCTTGACAGGCGCGGCGGTGGAAAGAAAGTTTTTCAGGCCGGTGATGGTGTTGACCATCGTGGAATCGAAGTCGTAGTCGCCGCCGCCGGAGGCGAAGTTCCACCAGAAACAGCCGCCGTTCGCGCCGGCGTAACCGAGCGCGGCCTTGTAGTATTGCTCCAGAATCGCGTGCTTGGCGGCGGTGGCATCGGAATTGTAGGCGGACCAGTAACGCTGGCCGCTAATCCAGTAGCCGAGTTCGGCAAGGCCGATTTTCTGATTCGGAAACTCGGCCTGCATGCGGTGCATGATCTGGTCGAAAGCCACGCCGACAGGCGCTTGCTCCTGATATTGCGAGAGGCCGAGGTAATCGAGATTGGCGCGGACGGCGGCGGGGAGGTTGGCATTGATCCAGTTGAAGACGGCGAAGGTAGGGTCGGCGGTGTTGATCTGCCAGAAGAGGGTGAGGTAGGTTTTCTTGCCCCGCGCTTTGCAATAGGTCGCAACATCCGCGACGCGAGCGGCGATGTCGGTGCTAGACCAACCGCCGTTGACTTCGTTGCCAACCTCCCAAGTGTCAATCGTGGGAAACGCGGCAATGAAATCCTGGTAGCGCTTAAGATATTGGGCGCGGGTATAGTCCGTGTCGGAAGAGGAATCCACGGGCAGGCCGAGGACTTTGACGCCTTTGGCGTTGGCATAATCCACCACCGCGCGGTAGGTGGAAGGTTTCTCGCCGGACTGGAACACGATGCGCACCCACGCGAAACCGCCTGCCATCGTCGCGAGCTTGTCGAGGTCGGCCTTGTAATTCGAGATGTCCTCCATCGTGAAACCGAGCCAGGGCGCGGTGGTGGCTTTGTGGGCGCGGGCATAGACCGGACCGTATTCTTTCAACAGCAAATCGTAGGCGACAACCAGTTGCTCCAGCGCGAGCTGACCTTGCGCGCCCTTCACAGAATCCGCTGTGCTGCCGTCGGCAGTGGTGAGGCATTTCGCCGCTGCATTGTAGGCCGTGTTGAAACCGGCGGAGCGAGCGTAATCAGAACGCGCGACCAAGGCTGCGTCGAGCCGGCGCTTGATGTCCTTCGCCGCCTGATACGTGAAATTCACCGTCGTGCTGGTACTGAATCCCTTGCCGCCATTGTCCACAATCACCAGCCCGTAACCTTGCGTCGTTGTCGGCCAATTGATGGCAAACGCCACCGATTTTCCGGCAGGCAGGTTGAAGGACAAACTACCTGCATCACTCATCGGGGTGGAGGTCACCAGTCGCAGTGTGATCGGATCTATGAAGGTCTCGGCGACATACGCGCCTGACCGCGGGCCTTTTTGCAAGGCCTGCACCTGCTTGAACGTCAGCACGCTGCCGGCGGAGTTGTAGCATTTCAGAGTCAGCATAGCGGGTGACGCCACCACCGTCCCCGCCGCCAATGTGAATGCTACCGGCAGCAAATTCAAAAGCAACCGAGCCGCAGCTGCCTGAATTGTGGACATTCTGGCAATCACGTCAGACTTGAAACTCACCAGCCGTGCCGAACCAGCCGCCCGCGCAAGTGCCATCGTTGTAACATGCCATACGGCGCAACCATAAACTTTGTTTTCAAGCAGGCTCATGTTGTTTGTACTGGTTGCTGTTCCATTCGCAACCTTCCAAGCAAGTGGCCTGCCGCTTTCCTGAAATAGATTTAAAAATGAAGAAACCCGATTGCCCGGCCACGTTCAATCAAGCAATACCTCTGATACCGGGTACGGCGATTAACCTGTGTTGTTCGACCAATCTGGAGTAAGTTCTGGCATGTTGAAAGTTCTGCCCCTCCGCCCCAGTCCGCAACCGCTAGCCAACGGTCAAGTCTGGCGCATGGCCGGGGCCAATCTAAAGGTGGACATGGTCGGCAAACTGCTCGTGCATTACAAACTAGCCAAGCCCGATGCTGTTCGTGTTCCCTGTTCCATCAACAGCATTAAAACCATTGAGGCGTTCCTGAAAACGAACAAAGCCGTGCTGGTTTGATCACCGGCTGCGCAGCTTGGACAGCAAGCGCAGGATTTCCAGATACAGCCACACTAGGGTGATCATGAGCGCCATGCCGCAATACCACTCCATGTAGCGGGGAAATCTGTTGGTGATCCGGTCTTCGATGAGCTTGAAATCAACCATGAGATTGAAGGCTGCAATCCCGACGATCACTAGGCTAATGCCAATCCCGACCATGCCCGTCTCATGGATGTAGGCCACCCGGGTGCCAAACAGATTCAGCACCAGGTCCACCAGATAAACCACGGCAACCGCGGCGGTGGCGACAAACACCATCCGGACCATCCGGTCGGTCACGCGGATAATCCGAGTCGCATATAACGCGAGCATCAATCCCAGCACCCCAAAGGTCAGCAGCATTGCGTTGGTCACAATTCCGGGCCATTGCACTTCGGTCATCTGCGAAATGGCTCCAAGGCATAGACCTTCCAATGCCGCATATAGCGGAGCAGCAATGGGAGATGTGGCCGGCTTGAAGATCCCGATCAGACAGGCGATCAGCCCGCCAACAAGTCCGATCAATATCAGCGGTCCCTGAAGGCTGGGATGAGTCCAGGCAAATGCGCCCGTCCCCAGGCACAGGAGCAGGAGAATGCCGGTCTTGTGTACCACGCCCTCCAAGGTCATGGATTCGACGGTGTCGCCGGTGCGAGAGAAGGCAGCATTGCGACCGAGCAGTGGATTTGATGATTCCATAATTGAAGTCCAATCTGCCAAGGCGGCCGGTGTTTACAAGCCCAATACCGATTACGGGAATTTCGGTTGCTGCGGAATCGTTGCGAATTGATCGTGAAGCGAACCTTCGGTTGAGCATCCAGTCGGAAACAGACGGTCTATGGCTGGATGCCGAGTGAAATTCACGGCCGGTCACCTCAGCGCGCGATCCGTTGCCAGAGTCCCGATGAAGTTCTTCGCGCGATGAAGTCTCTTGGTCAGTCATTCGTGGCATGGGCATCGCAGATGCGACGCCGCCATGAGTGATGCGGCCGGAATATCCGCCTGTTTCGACCGAAGGCAGCCCAGTATCCGATTTAAGGAACCGGAGGCTATCGTCGGCACCAACCACCCTCCAGGAGAATAAAAACGCCGCCTAGGTGCCAGCCGGCTCCAAGGCGGAGCCATCGGGATAGTCGTGCGTGGGATTGGCGGGGCTGCGATTGTCTGCAGGAGCATCTGGATGAAGCAAAACTCAAATGAAACCAACGGAAACCACGGCAGCGGGGTCTTCGCATCGAGTCGAAAAGCGGGGGAAAGTCACCAATGGCAACGGAACGATTCCTCTGCCAGAGGACGACCAAGGGCGGACTGGAAAAATGAGTTGCACACCCGAAGCGCAGGAAGAAAATCAGAAAAATACCCCACGCCGGTCATGGGCCCCCCACCAAATGGGAAATCCCAGCCAAGAATAACTTGAAACATATTTCCACCAATTTCGTCTATCTGCAGAGCACATGAGGCCGCAAAACGCATTTACCCTGATTGAACTGCTGGTGGTGATTGCCATCATCGCGATTCTGGCGGGATTGCTGTTGCCCGCTTTGGCAAAGGCCAAGCAAAGAGCGTATCGGACAGTGGATTTGAACAATCTCAAACAGCTCTGCCTATCGGTACACCTGTGCGCGGCGGATGAGGACGACCGTATGCCCTGGCCAAACTGGATGTCTGGTGAAGAAACCAGTCCGCCGCCCCAAGGCTGGCTTTACACGCGTGACCTTGCCGCCAGCGGGCCGGCGCAATTCAAGATGGAGACCGGCAGTTTTTGGAATATCCTACGGAATCAAAAAATGTATTTTTGCCCCAGCGACGACACGAACAGCCCGCTCTTCCGGCTCCGGGGGCAGCAGATTTCCAGTTACGTGATGAACGGGGCCGTTTGCGGCTACGGCCGCGGCCAGAACCCGCCGGCGAAACTGACGCAACTGAAACCCAGCGGGGTGGCCTTCTGGGAATGCGCCAACAATACGGCGGAAGACAATGAGACGTGGTTTAATGATGGCGCGAGCAGCCCGGATGAAAATACCAGCGCCCGGCATGGCAAAGTCGCCCTCTACGGAGCTTTCGACGGCTCGGCGCAGTTGATGCAGCTCACGGCTTGGATGGGAAAAGCGGGGGAGAATATTCCGAACGAATTGTGGTGTTATCCGGGCAGTTCCGACGGCAGATAAAACATGGAATTTCCGCCCCCACATTCTTTTGCCGGAACGCAAGGGGTGCAAGACGGGCATGGAGAACCGGCTACGCGCCCACCTTGCCCGTGCACTTCTCCACGTCATGGACGATTTGCTGTGGCATGAAAAAGCTCCGGACTTGGACGCTACATTTCGGGCAGGTGTTGGGTTGGGCGGCTTCGTATGTTTCCACGTCGGCCGTTTCTGCCTCCGTGATGGTGCGGTGGATGCGTTTGCTCAGCAGTTCGGT
>CAIMLG010000262.1 GCA_903842235.1 uncultured Verrucomicrobia subdivision 3 bacterium | reverse complement strand
CGGCCAATACTTGCTGCCCGCCAAAAATCATTTTTATTCACTGAGTTTCATCCCGCAATCCCTAGGCTTTGAATCGGCGGCGCTCACCAACTACGAGACTCCCAATCCCCCTTACGGCGGCGGCATCCTTTATCTGCAAGGTGTGGGCGTGCCCACTAACCGGCCCGGCACCGGCCCGGTCGTGCCGGCTCTGGCCCCGTTGGAATCGGCCATGACCAATTTCCTCAACGCCTACAATTTCTCCGCCGGCACCCTCGCGCTGATGAAGGACAGCAAGCTCGTCTTCCGTCAGGGCTACGGCTGGCGTGATAATAATTTCACGAAGGTCATCCACCCGGACAATCTCTTCCGGCTGGCGAGCGTCTCCAAAACCCTGACCGCTTCCTGCATTTACAAACTCGTTGCCGATGGAAAAATTACCACCAGCACCAAGATTTATGATTATCTCGGCATTCCGCCGTGGAGCGGTGTGTTGGGCGACAGCCGCATCACCAACATCACCGTCCAACATCTGCTCGACCATGCCGGCGGCTGGAACCAAAATGCTACCCACCCGCCTTTCGACCCGATGTTCCGCACCATCCAGGTTTCCACAAACCTGAATTTGAATTATCCGGCCGGCCCGACCAATGTCATCAGCTGGATGTTTTCCAAGCCCCTCGACTTCGCGCCGGGCTCCACCAACGTCTATTGCAATCTGGGCTATTCGATCCTGGGCCGGGTCATCGAAAAGGCCAGCGGCAAATCCTACCTCGATTACATTCAGCAGGATCTGTTCGGCAACGCCGGGCTGACGAATAGTCTCGGCTTCACCAATGTCGTCCAGTCGCACAGCCGCCCCGGCGACCTCGCGCCGTGGGAGATCTGGTATGCCGACGTCCCGCAGTTCCTGACCCGCTCGGCGGTGGACTTCCCAACCAACCTCAACACGCGCGGGATTGATGGCGTGGATTATTACGAATCCTTCGATTCCTTTGGCGGCTTGAGCGCCTCCGCCATCGGGCTGTGCCACTATCTGCAAAATTATTTGGAAGGCTACTCTGCGCGCGTCCCCGGCGCTTCCTTCAGTTGGAATTACTTGTTCTATGGCAGCCTGCCGGGGGCTAGCTCCGTGCTCTCGCAAAACATCAGCCAGACCGCTTCCTCGACCAACGGCGTTGAGTTTGCCGCCCTATTCAACCAACGCTATGACCAGGCGGAAGGGGCCAACCTCGCCGCCTACACCGCCATCACCAACGCCGTCGCCGGCATCAGTTCCTGGCCGGCCAATGGTGGCGGGATGATTCAATGGGCCTTTACCGCCACCAACATCAATAAACTGGGCGGCTTCATCACCGTGCCCCTCATCCGCACCGGCGCGAACACTCTGACCGTGAAAGTCAGCTATGCCACCTATGCGATCTCGGCCGGCAGTTCTAATTTCTTTCCCGTTTCCGGCGTCATTACTTTCGGCTCCGGCGCCACCAGCAAAACCATCGCGATTCCCATTCTGAACGACCGCGTCATTGACCCGACGCGGCAATTTTCCCTCGAACTCATCTCCGCTTCCGGCGGCGCGTGGCTGGGCGATAATGTGTCCTGCGTGGTGAACATTCTCGACACCAACCTTCCGCCCGCTGTCACCGGCCAACCGGTGGTCCTGCCCAATGGCAATATCCAGTTCCAAACCCTGTGCAGCACCGGCCTGATTCAGACCGTGCAATTTTCCACGAACCTCGCCGACTGGCTGCCGTTGCAAACGTTTACCAACCCCACCGCCATTACCACTTTCACCGACCCCAACGGCACTGTCCGCCGCGCCGGTTTTTATCGCGTGGTGGTTCCCTGAGTGTATTGATGCCGATTTTGGAGTCCGCTCCAGACCAATACGTTCATCAGCGATATTTCCGTTTTCATCGACCCAGAAACGACAAATCAGCCCGCCCGCTTTTACCGCCTCCGCTCGCCTTAGCCCATTTTTTATCCTCGTCTATTGACCGGTAGGAACGGCCCGCAAATGCCCCAGCGGCTCGCCCCCTTTGCGCTTTCTGCGCTTTTTCGCGGCTAGAGCATTGACAGAAAAGATGGTGCGATGGGGAGCTGGGATTTTTGGCTTTTGGCGAGGCTTCCGCGACGGCGCAGGTTTGAAAACACTGTAATGGAGCGGAAACGAAGTCAAAAGTCAAAAAGGCCGCTATCCGTCCGGACCATCAGCATTGCTACAGCTTTGATGGAAATGCTCTAAAGGGTCCAGCTTCCAGGTTTGTAATTTTCTCAATTTCCGCTTTTTGATTTTAACCTAGCTTCCGCCGTTAAGGCTGGGATGGGAGAAAATCCCGAGGCGAAACCCATTGCGAACCAGCGCTGGTTCGTTTTTTGCCACGGCGCCGCCGTTGCCAGCCTCCCCCTTCCGGGTGAACCGGCGAAGGTTTGTCAGTGCTGGTTATCCGTGTTGATCCGTGTCCATCCGTGGTTGAACTGCGGTTTTTAGGCGGGTTCACGGTTGACAGCGTGGGTTTGGCGTGGTTCAGTTCTTGACGTCACCTCTCCGTAAGATATGGAACAATCTACGAACCTAATCCCCTGGCGGGTCGGCGGCGGCTTGGCGCTGGCCGGCGCCGCCTCCGGCCCGTCCAGTCGGAGCTTCGGAGCGCCGGCGGCTGGCGCTGTCCGTTCCCCGGTGGTGGGTCGCGTCCTGCGGCCGCTTCGCTTGCTGCTGGGGCTGCTTCCCATCGGATTGGGGGTGCTGTTGGCGGTTCCGGCCAGGCTGGAGGCCCAGACCACGTTCTTTTCGGACAGCTTCAATCGGGCGGCGGATCTGAATCTCGATTCCAGCACCAATGGCATGGGCGGTTTGCTGGTGGCCAACCGCACGCTCACGGCCTCGAACATCTGGCTGGAGCCGACCGACTTGGCCAAGGCCAATGATTCCAATACCCTGATCAACGCCACTCAGCAGCTTCAGATGGGCGGCTTGGGCAACACGGTGAATATCGTGCTCAACCAGAATTTCGCCGGCGTGATTTCCTCCGGGATGTTTTCGATTTCACTGGCTCTGAAATCGCCCGGACCCGCCGGCACCACCCCGCTCGAGCGCTATCAGGGAATCGGCGTGGGCTTCAGCCTCGCCGAGGGGAATGTAAGCGCTGACCGGGTGTTGAACCTGGTCGCCGACCTGTTCGTGGCGGAAACCACCAATGGCATGATTCGCATCAATGATAATTCGCCATCAACCCGGGTGCAGTCGGGGGGCGTTATCACCGCCAGCACCAATGTCGCCCTGAATGCCAGCACGGCAAATTTCGTTCCGGGCACCTTGCGATTGGACCTGACTTTCACCAACGTCACCTTGGGAGCCACGGTGGTTTACAATGTCCTGTTCGACGGCGGCAGCGGATTCAGCAATGTGGTTACCGGACGCACGTTCACTTGGTCGGACAACGCCCAGTTGTATGTGGGCATTGAGGATCGTTCTGCCGGGGTGCCCGTGATTTTTGACGACCTTAATATCAGCGGCACGGTCAGCACCAACCTGCCGATCAACGCGCAGTTGACCGCCACCCCGAACACGGTTTCCGCCACCAACGTGAACCAGGCCGTGACCTTGAACTGGAGCGGCCAGTTTCTGCCCCCGGGCTCGACCTACACGCTGACCGCCAACCAGCCGGTGACATTTCCGGGCGGCGGCCAGAGCGGCAGCGCCGCAGCGGGGAGCGGTTCGGTGGCCGCCACGGTGAACGGGACGCTCGGCAACACGGTGTTCAATCTTTACCTCTCCAACGCCGTGCCGCAGTTGGTGGCGACCTCAACGGTCACCGTCGCCTCGATCATCGCGCCCTCCACCAACCGGCCCAACATTCTGGTGATCTTGTATGATGACACCGGCTGGGGCGACTTTGGCTGTTATGGGAGTCCCATCCAGACGCCCAATATCGACGCGCTGGCCGCCGGCGGTCTGCGCTTCCGCGAGTTTTATAACGTGGCCCGCTGCTCACCCACCCGTTGCTCCCTCCTGACGGGCAACTATCCCCAGCAGGTCGCGGTGACGCCCACGGCGTCGCTGCCACCGCTCCGCACGGACAACAACATCACCGTCGCCGAACTGCTGGGGTCGTCGGGCCCGCTGGGGGTCAACGGCTATCGCACCTACAAGGCCGGCAAATGGCATCTCGGCACGACCCCCGGCCAGATTCCGACCTCGCGGGGATTTGACCACAACTACGGCCAGGGGATTTATGGAGCGGGCGCGGGCGTGACCGACCCCATTTTCGGCATGTGGATCGAAACGGATTTCAATCTCCTGTCCGCCGACAATGCGAATTCACCAACCCCGACCGACAGTGAGATTCCCGAGCGAACGTATGCACCCACCAAGCAATTCCATTACTCCGATGGCATCGGCGATTACTGTGTGGATTACATTAACAACTGCTATGGAACCCACAATGATGGCCGGCCGTTCTTCATCTACATGCCCTTCAATGCGCCGCATTTCCCGGTCGCGGGTCCGGCGGCGCTCGCCAACAAATATACGGATGTCGGCGACACCAATCCGGCCGACGCGGATGTCATCCATTTTGAAGATGGCTGGGATGTGATCCGGCAGCAGACCTATCAGCGCCAGCTGGCCATGGGCGCTCTGAAGCCCGGAACCGCCCTGTCGCCGAAAAGCCGTTCGCCCACGCCCAGCGGAAACGCGGCGCAGCAGCCGATTGATGACTGGAACACCTTGAGCCAGGCGCAGCGCAACGACCTGGCCCGGCGCGAGGCGATCTATGCCTCCGCCATTGAACTGGACGACCAGAACATCGGCAAGGTGGTCAACCGCCTCAAAGAATTGGGCCAGTTCGACAATACGCTCATTTTTGTCCTGTGCGATAATGGGGCGAATTGGGAGGGCGGTGAATTCGGGAACAGCGATTCCTCCACCTTCACCCCGTGGGTCACCGCCGATCTGCCGGCCATGGGCCAGCCCGTTTCCGCCTACAATGCGCTGGGCATCGCTACCAACAAATATGCCCAGCTCCATCAGGGCGCGGCCTGGGCCAATGTGAGCAATGTGCCTTTCCGCCTTTACAAGCATTTCGATCATAACGGCGGCATCCGCTCGCCGCTGGTGGTCAGTTGGCCGGCCGGTCTGGCCGATTCGGTCAAGGGCACTTGGACCGATGAGCGCGGCCATCTCATCGACATCATGGCGACCATCGCGGATGTCACCGGGGCCGTGCGCCCCACGAACTTCAACGGCCATGCCGTGTTGCCGCTGCAAGGCCTCAGCCTCCGGCCCACTTTCTCGGGCGGCCAGCTGCCCATTCGCGATCTTGGTTTTGAGCATGAACAAAACCGGGCCTACTACCGGGGCAACTGGAAGTTGGTCACCAAGAATTACGCCTTCAGCGACGGCAGTTCCCCGGCCAACCAGCTGGAACTGTATGACATGGTGACCGACCCGACGGAATTGACCAACCAGGCTGTGAATCAACCGGTCGTCCTCGCCCGGCTGATCGACGCGTGGAATGCCTGGGCTGCGAACGTCGGCCTGCCCACCGATACCAATTATTGGTTAACCTCGTTTGCCCCGCCCCAGATCAGCCCCGCGCCGTTCACCAATGACCTGTTTGTGGATAATTTTAACCGGGCAGATAATTCAAATGCCAACGCCAGCACCAACGGCATGTCGGGCAGCCGCCTGCCGGCCGCGAATCCGCCCAGCGCCTATTACGAAGGCTACCAAGCCACCGGCGCGGGCTCCATCAGCCTCACCAACCAAGGGCTGCTCCTGGCCGCCGGCGGCGGCACCAGTGAAAATGGCCTGCAATACAACTTCATCGGCCCGGACATCACCGGCGCCGGCGGGTTCTCGGTGCAAATTCGGATTGATGACATCAATGCCTTCACGCCGGACCCTGATTGTTATGCCGGCTTTGCCGTGGGGTTGAGCCAGCCGGAGGCCGCCGGTGGCGCAGACATCGCCAGTCCCAGTTCGTTCCGGGGCAACGGCATCAGCCGGGGCGTGGCGGATTGTTTCGTCGAGCTGGATTATTTGGGGCATGTGAAGCTGTGGACGAATGGCGTTTTATTGGCCAGCGTGCCGATGGGCAAGAACCACGGCACCTTGCTCGCCGGTTTCGCCACCACCAACTTTGCCGCCGGCAGCCCGGTCACCGTCACGGTGTTCCTCGACGGCCAGGTGGTCAACCTGAACCCCGGCGGCACCAACGTGACGCGGACGTTCACCTGGCAGCATGATAATGCAAATTACCTCGGCTTGAGCGCGCGGGCCACGGCTCCCGCGGTGAGTTATGTGAAACTGGATAATCTGGCCGTCCGCACCTATCCGCTGGCCTATGCGCTGGCCTCGGAATATGCCATGGAGGCCGGATTGAATTCGCCGACGAATGCGCCCAATGCCGACCCCTTTGGCACCGGCGACAACAATCTGATCGAGTGGCTCAAAGGCGGGCAGTTTGGCGCCAACGACGCCTCGCGCCAGCTGCTGATGCTCGGCCCGACCGCCCGGGGCGAGTTCCGGTTCGACCATTTTGAGCTGACCGCGGCCGCGCAGTATGGGGTGGCCTATCTGTTCATCTGCTCCACCAATCTGGTGAACTGGAACGCGTTCACCCCGGAAACCATGAGCACCGTGCCGGATGTGCCGGGTTATGCATTGGTGGAAAGCCGGGTGCCGCCGGCCGTTGCGGCCGGACAGCCGCAGCTGTTCATCCGCATCCTTGAGCGGATCGACAGTTCGTCCACCCTCCCGGCCGCCTTGCTGGTTGCGCCCGCCGCTCCCATGAGCAAAGCCCAGGCTCAGCCCCAACTGGGGATCTTGCCGGATGATTAATCTTGTTAGCGTGTCAGAAAATGGCGAGGGATGCGCGGCGAGGGATTTTGGGTTGGGGCGAGGCATTGGCGAAGGCGCCGGTTCGTAGGCCGTCTCCGGTTCCGCTCCAGCCCAATGGCTACCGGACTGATAAAAACGCGGAAACCGGGAAATCTTCTCCCGGGGAGTAGCGACAGCCGCTATGGCGGGTGAGGGCGGTGCTCACCCATCCAGCGGACTCCGCACCCCCAGCCCCGGCTTTTGCATCAAATAAATCCCCTCTCCGGCCCGGTTGCGGGAGGGAGATGTCCTTCTGGCATGACCCGCCGCCCGTGCCGTGCCCGCCGCGCTTTCTACACCGCAGATTGCTTCAGGGTGGCACAGGCCACTGGCCTGTGGTGCCCGGCGACCCGCCGGGCACATTTCCCCTTGTGTCCTTCGGGTGGGTGGCCCATGCGGCACTGGTGGCCCTGCGCAAGCAGTTCGCGGCTTCGCCTCGGTGGCTCGCCGCGATATTATTTATCGGGGAATCCGCATCCCCGGCTCGCCCGTGCGGCTCGCACCCCCGGCGCCAAAGGGCCAGCCCTCTGGACACCTACTACGTGCAGTTTTTACGGTTTTCGATGTTCCGGGCGATCCATATGGCAAACATGTCTTGACCAACGGGGAAGCGAATAATACCGTCGTTTTTATGGTAAAAATCGCACCGTACGGTGCGGTAGATGAGCAATTTTAGGCAGCAAGACACGCCCATGCAATCAAGCGCACGGCTATTCAAGATTGGAGGAGCGAGCTTGGCTTATCTTCCGATGCTTGTGCTTTTGTTTGCCAGAGCG
>CAIMLG010000261.1 GCA_903842235.1 uncultured Verrucomicrobia subdivision 3 bacterium | reverse complement strand
GTTGCGGCGGCAACCAGTCATGGATGACCTCGGCCAATTTTTTATTGCCAGCCGTCTCGATGATATAACCCAGCCGTTGGGCGGTTGCCGGTTCGTTTTCAGCTTCCAGCATGCGTTTAAGTTCGGAGCCACCCAGCAGCGGCAGCAATGGCGTGAGGGTTTCAACCGCACGCCCAAGCCCCCCGATGCGCGCCGCATACCGGACCAAATCAAACGCCGTGGCTTCGGGCGTGCTTACCCGCGTCGGGGCGAAAGCGTTCGCCAGCGGTTGCGTGGGCGTTTGTGCAATCCCGCGTTTGACGAAAAACCGCACCCGCAGGCGTCCGACTTCAATCTCGCGCCGGGAACCGTCAGTCATCACCTGCGTCACTTGCAATGCTTGCGGATTGGAACCGTAGATGCCAGCCGCCGATTGAAGTGCCAGATAATAGGGATGCCCCAGCCAGCTAAAATAGTCGTCGAGCCACCAGGCAACCGGGGGCGCTCCCATCGAGCGATGCTCCGGGCTGACAATCAGGAAAAATTGCTGCAACCGCGAAACCCTGACCACCAGACTGCCCAGCCGGCGCAACTGATTCTTTGCCGCCGTGACGGACAAGCCCGTTTCCTTGACCAGATCAGCCAAGGGGAAAGACACATGACCCGCCGCCAGTCGCGCGTCAATAAACGCAGCCGCAGCGCCATATTGCCGATTCTTTTTAGCGTTCTCTTCCATTATTCAGTATGCGTATTGTAGTGTTATACGCTCCAACCTGCAAATGGTTAATTCGTTGGCCAGGTCGAAAAGCGAACGACACGCCTCTGGCTCGGAAGGCTGCTCAAAATAATGGTTGACAACTGTATCGCGTGAGATACCATGTAAGAAATATGGGATTCATAGAGTTTCCATTCATCGAAGTGCCGGAAGATTTACGCAAGATTGTTGGCGCGCCGACGCCCGGCACGCGTGCCTACCGCCGGGAGGGGACACACGCGGAATGCGGCCAGTGGATTGAAGACCTCGGCTTGCATTACAAGGGAGATGTCGGAATTTCGCCCGCCGGCGTCACCATGTTCGTGCCCGTCCAAAGGGCCGCCGTCCACAAACGCATCAAGGAAGGCAAGCTGACCGCCTTCTTCTTTTACATCTCCCACGTTGAAAGCACGTTCTTCGGCACCAAGCGCAAAGTCAAAATGCGTCCCTACATTCTGTTGTCCCTGAGCGAATGCAAGGCGTGGGTGGCGGAAATGAAACGCCGGATGGGCTATGTGGATGAGGCGGGCGAAAGCCTGATGGAACAGCGAAAAAAGCTGCAACCGGCGGCGCTGGCAGATGAGCCAAAAACCGCGAAGGAAGCCGTGGCAGCCCTGAACTTTGCCGCCACCGACCCGGAAGACAAGCGGGATCGGAAGGTGCGATATGCGGACGACGAATTTGACCGCGCGAACCGCCAGCAGGATATGTTTCTCCTGCTGGCGGAAGCGATGGCGGCGATGGCGTCCGACAAAACAAAGGCTGAATTTTATCGGCAGCGACTGGAACGAGGAATGGAATGGGATAAAAACAAAAAGCGCTGGAAATGGAAGGACGAAGATGAACCCGCAAAATGAATTTAATGACCGGTTGATCCGGTTTCCGGAATTGGAGAAGATTTTTGGCGTCTGCAAGCGGACGCTGAGACGGCGGGCGGAAACCGGTGAGTTGCCACCGTTGCGGCGGATTGGCCGCGCGGTGGGAATGCTCGAAAGCCAGGTCAAAGCGTATTTTCAAAAGTTGAGTCAACCAAGTTAATCGAAAGGAGAAAGATGATTGCTTATATTTATCGGCCAAAACGCCAGCGCAACGGCAAGCTGGTTTCCAGCCGGATTTGGCGGGCGCGGCTCAAATTAAACGGCGACGTTAAGGCGCGGGATATTTCGCTGAACTGCGCCGACAAGCAAACCGCCGAACAAAAATTGCGGGACAGCATCCGCGACCAGGAACGCGAATCGGTGGGTTTGCTGGCACCGTCGGCGCAACGCAAAACATTTCAAAGCCCGCTGGCGGAACTCGTGGGCGGTTACGTTGCGGATTTGAAGGCGTTGGGACGTTCCGCCGATCATGTCCGCCACGTGGACAAACGGCTGCTGCGGCTCATTCGGGAATGCAAATGGCAAAATCTCCGCGAGGTGACGGCGGATTCATTTCTGCGCTGGCGGGCGGAACAAAAACAGGCCCCCAAAACCATCAATGAATATCAGGCGGCGTTGTCGGCGCTATTCACTTGGTTGCGCAAGCAAAACCGTGTGGCGGCCAATCCGTTTGAAATCGTCAGCAAAGTGGATACGCGTGGCAAGGAGAGTTTCCACCGCCGGGCATTGAATGACGATGAAGCCCGGCAATTGCTGGCAGGCCCGCGCCGATCGCTGTATCTGCTCGCGCTGCACACCGGATTACGGCGCGGTGAAATCAATGCGTTGCGTTGGGGTGATTTGCATTTGGACGTGGCCAATCCGTTTTATGCCGTTCCAGTGGCAAAGAGCAAGAGCCGCAAGGAACAACCGCGCCCGCTGCATCCCGAACTGGTGAGGGTATTGCAGGCAATGAAATCCGCCGGAAAATTGACGCCGGAAAATTTGGTGTTTCCTGAACGGGTTCCGGCGATGAAAGTGATCCGCGCGGATTTCAAGACCGCAGGCATTCCGCTCGTGGACGAACGCGGGCATCGGGTGGACTTCCATGCGCTGCGAATGACCTACATTACCCGGCTTCAACGGGCTGGCGTTTCGCCCCGTGAAGCAATGGAGTTGGCGCGTCACAGCGATATGCGTCTGACGATGAAAACCTACACGGACGCGGCGCAACTACCATTGGCGGCAACCGTCCGGGGACTGCCTGCGTTTGATGACTCACACATAGACTCACAAACTTTAGTCGCCGACCGTCCTGCCGTGTCACCTTCCGTCATCGGCTTGAAACAAATTAAAGCAGGCAAAGCCATTGAAAACATTGATGAAAGTCATGGCCTGACTCCGACTGTCGCAATCTGTCACTCTGAACAAAAAAGCGGTGATTTGGGGTTCGAATCCCCCTCTCTCCGCCACTTTTTATTGGGAAATCAGAAGATGACTCCCGAATAGACTCCCGAAATTCAATCCCTTCCTGTCCCGACCTGACACGAATTGTCACGGCTTGGGCAAAACTTCCAGCCCCACTCAAGGCAGCGGTTCTCGCCATCATCAATTCAGCGGAGGGCCAGCCATGAAGCTAAATCCGGCTGACGTGCTGAATCCCGTGTTTAACGCTCTGGACGCCCTGATCTCAAATTACGGCGTTTATCTTTACCTCGTGTTCGTCTGGCTGTCTCTGGCGATGATTGCCTGGGTGTTGGGCGGCGGCTTACGGCGGAGACGGTCACAGGGAAACTCCGCCACGATCATTCCTGGCATCATTTTTACGATGCGACCGCCGAATCAATCGCCGCCGTCAACCGTCATTACCGTGATTCACCCGGTGCAAAATGACGACAACGAAATAATGGACGAACCATGATCACATTTCATTCCCAGCAATCAGACTGTGCCCGGCGCCCTCGCAAAAACGAAAATGCCGCCACGTTCAATTTCGCGTCACAAATTGCATCATCAATT
>CAIMLG010000260.1 GCA_903842235.1 uncultured Verrucomicrobia subdivision 3 bacterium | reverse complement strand
GCCAGCGACTTGGAGTATATCAACATTTACAGCGGGTCCACCGTGGAAGAAGTGGAGGATTATGCGAACGCCAGTTGCACGGGCGCCAACAAGGCGAATGGTGGCTGGGATGTCACGGGCGCGGCGGGGTATTACCGCGTTTGCCTGGCGGATGAAAACGGCAACAAGGTGGAGCCGTTTTCGAACGTGGTTTATTACGACGGCTTTGTCCTCGGGCCAGCGCCGGAACTGCGGCCGGTTTATCCCGATCTGCTGCGCTGGGATTATTGGGGGGACGATCCGGTTCGCTGGAACGTCTGGCAGAGCCTCGACGATGGGGCCAACTGGTCTTTGATCGAGGATTATCACACGGCGGGCGGCAATCGGCAGTTTGCGCCGGATGGTGGGAGCGAAAAGTATTTTATCGTGGGCGTGGATGAGGCGGGGATGGAAGTCACCGCGCATAGCAATGTGGTGCGGCCGGATGATGCGACGTTTCCGGTGCCGGCGGTCACGAATAGTGGCTACATCTGGGGGGCCACCACGGCGAATTATGCTGATGTCTGGTTTGATCTGGCCTTTGATCACGGCGGGTTGCCGGCGGCAAACTTTGAAGTTTGGGCCGGACCGACCGGAAGCAGTCTTACGTCGTGGGGATCCGTGGCCAGCACCGAAAGCCAGATTTATAAGGCCGCTGTTTTGCCTTATCCCTTGTCGATCAATCTGAAGCTCCGCTATGTGGACGGGACCACGGTGGGGCCGTTCTCGGAAGAGTTCACCCTCAATGTTTTAGCCCCCTGATTTATATGGCCACCGCGATCACGATTGTCAAAGAGGACGGGACGGGCAAGGCGGACGCGAACAGTTACGCCTCGGTGGCGGATTGCGACGCCTATCATGAGGGGCACCTCTATGCCGAAGGCTGGACCGAGGCCGGGGGGGCCCAGGCGGCGGCGCTGGTGATGGCGACACGGCTGCTCGACACGGAATTTTCCTTTGGCGGCGTGCGGACGCTGGCGGGGCAGGCGCTCCAGTGGCCGCGCATGGATTGCCCGGAGCCGGATGGGACGACGGCGCAGTTCGTGGCCGGCGGGGTCGCTTTGGTCACGCCGCATTTCGTCATCCCGGGCGGGATGGGCTCGCTCGTCACCATCACGAATCCGATGCTGGTGCCGGGCAACGTGGTGCCGAAGGCCGTCGTCGAGGCGACGTGCGAACTGGCGCGGGAACTTCTGACCACGGATCGGACCGGGGCGCCCCTGGGCGAAGGCATCAAGTATGAATCGGTGTCGGCGGCGGGCACGGAGCCGGCCAAGCAGATTGGTTACGATCCGGCAGACCGGGCGCCGGTGATCCCGCGCGTGGTCCAGGCGATGCTGGCGAAATACGGATCCCTTTTTAGCGCCAAGAGCGGGAGCGTGCGGCTGGTGCGGACCTAGGTGCGAGCCGCACGGGGAATAAATTCATGAATACCAATATGAATCCGAATGATTTTATTGCGGCGGTGGATCATGCCGCCGGCATGAACGATCGCTGGCTGTTTCTCGCCGCGTTCTGCCTGCTGCTCGTCGGCTGCGGCATTGTGATTTACTGGCTGGTGCGCCAGTTGCAATCCGTGATTGAAGATCACAAGGAGCTGCGCAACGAACATCACGCCGCACTGGCGGAGATCATTGAGAAGCAGGGAGAGACCACCATGAAGCTGGCGGTCTGTCTCGATCGCAACAGCGAGGCGCTGCGCGAGTGCGCGTTTGAACTGCGCCGATTCCAGGAGGGGTCCTTGCGGACGGCCACGATTGCGGGCAACGCCGGCCATTGAATTTATGAAAAAACACACTGCGATTCATGTCGGCACCCGCTGGGGTGCGGATCACACCTGGGGCGTGTTCGTCGAAGGCGCGAAACCAGCAGCGGAGCTGCTGTGCGTGGGTTGCACCCAGGCGCAGGCGGAGCTGATGGCGACGTTGCTCAATGATCGGCCGAAGCCGGCAATTCGGCGGTCGGCGGTGGCGGCCACAGCGGCGGTGGTGGTGGCGCTGTTATTTTCCGGCTGCGCCTTGGCCCCGCTCAAAGGCGGCAAGGCCAGCACCAGCCAGTCTGGTGGACACATCATTCAAAGCGTGGCGCAAGGGGATAATCCCGCGCAGGCATCCCGGCAGGATCAAGAAACGGTGCGCACCAAATCTTACACCGTGCCGGCGGGTTCGCGGCTCGTGGAGACGCACGTCACCGCCGACGCGGGCGGAGCGCCCGTCACCAATGC
>CAIMLG010000259.1 GCA_903842235.1 uncultured Verrucomicrobia subdivision 3 bacterium | reverse complement strand
GGAACTGCTCGGCGTCGACGCGGAACTGTCCGGGGACGACGCGGAACCGTCCGGGGGCGACGCGGAACCGTCCGGGGACGACGCGGAACCGTCCGGGGGCGACGCGGAACTGCTCGGAGACGGCAAAAATGGCTCAAAATACGACAAAAACGCGGAAAAACCCCTTTTTCCTGCGGGGAATGGTCAAAAGGAGACAGTTGGCGGCTGAACCGGCTGGCTGGGAGGATTGGATGTGACGCTGGCCCGCAATCGCAGAGGCCGGGGAATCCTGAAAGGATTCCATCATTCAGCCCAAGGTTGCGCCACCGGCGCTACCTTGGGTGAAACCGCCAACGAATTCATCTACCCTGAAAGGGTTGAATCAATCCCACACAAACCGTTCATCAAATTCCACCTCGTAGCGTTTCAGGAGTTCGCGTAATTCATCCTGGAACGAAACTTTCCTGTGATGTTCCTCCTGTCCGCCGATGTATTGCCTGACAGCCTCCACCTGCGAAAAGCCAATGGAGAAAACACCGTAACCGCCCTGCCACGCGAAATCGTGCAGGTTGGGCGTTTTCGTTTTCAACCAGAGCGTTGACCCGCGTTTGACCTCCTTTACCAGGTCCGCCGCCGCGCCGGTGCGGGCGAGCGTCGAGAGAATATGCACATGATCTTCAACGCCCCCGATGATGAGCGGCTGGCAGTCGTGTTGCGTCAGGATGCCGCCAATATAATGATGCAATTCGGCGCGGAGGATTTTGTCGCGCAGATAGGGGCGACGATCTTTGGTCGAGAAGACGGTATGAACCAGAATCTTGGCGAGGGATTGGGACATGACGCGATGATGCCCAAGGCAGGCCAATGATACAACCCTTTCAGGGTAGGGGAAAATAATGTGGACGATAACCCGGGGTAGCTCGTGCCTCGCAACCCTGGGCTGGATGATCGCCAGCCCTACAGGCTGGCCGTTGGTTCAGACTACCAAGCCGTCGTTGCTGGTGAGCCAAACTATTTATTCGGCTAAACTGTCTGGTTGGGATGGGTGGAACGGTGAAACCGTCCAGCCAAGTGCCTACGGCCTAGTGCCAGAAAAATTCAGCAACGGAACTCCAGCCGGAATGTTGGAGGGGATCAGCAGCTTCACGTCATAGGAAAAATGGCGCGAGGGTGGGTTGTAATAACCATTCAAAGGTGCGCCGTTAAAACCGTAGGGATTGCGGAACTGGTTGGTGGCGGTCTGGCTGGTCCACAGCCGGGCGCGGCAACCGTTGAGATAAAGATATTGTGGCGACCAGTCCTCCAACAAGCGCACCAGATTTTGAACGCCACCACTGAAGTTGGAAACGGTGTTGTCGGTGGTCGGCACGTTGCCCGTGACGATGACACCGTTGACCGTGTTGGTGGGAGAAGCGGCGTAGTTGGCGTTGCCGGTGGCATAGGTGCTGGTGAAACTGGCCGAGTCCGACCAATGGGAGGAAAGCAAGGTGATGGCGTCGCAAAACAAAGCGGCGGGCACGGTGTAGGTGGTATCAGAGGTGCCGGCGGAAGTGCCGCTGAATCCGGCCAACTGGACATTGTAATTCCCCAACACATAGAGTGGATTGGGCGTGGCGACGGTGAAACCAATCCCGGTGTTGGCGGGCAGGATGGTGCCGTTCACCAACCTCACGGCATTCATTTGCAAAGGCAGATGGTTACGCTGGTCGGCCACAAACAGCATGGTGGGATAAAGGCCGCGAACGATTTGGATTTTGGATTGGATGACCGAATTGGTGAGGAACCAGTTTCCCCAACGGGCGATGTCAATCTGGGTGATGAGGTTGGTCTTGTATTCGCGGGCGTCGTAGAACTGATTCGTCAGTGAGAGGAACGGCAGGTTGGTGGCGAGCCATGACGGCGAGGCGTTGGTGGTTAACAAAACCACCGGGGCGGGATCGGCTCCGGGCAGGCTGCCGTTCGCGGAAGTTTGAAGAATCAGTTTCACCGCCGGATAGCCGCCGGCGACGCCATTGGTGACCAGCAAAACCACCTGTGCCTGATTGAACAAGCGGGCTGAACCGAGAAATCCGGCGGGATTTTCGCCCGCCGGCGGCAGGTCAATCAGCGTGTGGTAATTGTTGGTGGCTTTCCACAAAACCAGCGGCGCGATATTGGTGATGTTTGTGGGCGTGCCGTAAAAGTAGGTATTCCAGGTGTATGTATTGGTGGGATCCCATCCATTTGTTAATCCATCCATCAAGGGTGCGGAAATGGAACCTGTGCAAACCACCGGGGCATAAAAAGTAATGGCCGCCGTAGAGCCAACATTGATGGC
>CAIMLG010000258.1 GCA_903842235.1 uncultured Verrucomicrobia subdivision 3 bacterium | reverse complement strand
ATCAATGGGTTCATGTGGTTTGCACCTGCGATGGGAGCGCGATCAGGTTATATGTCAATGGCCATATGGATAATTCCCTTCCCTGGAATAATGGCATTAGCCTCATTGGACAAAATCCTTTGGTAATTGGCTGCACCCTTCAAAACTTTTCGGCAACTTCGTTTTTTAACGGCTGGATTGATGAGGTCAGCCTTTATCGGCGGGGTTTAAGTGACAGTGAAATTATGGCAATTTACAGCGCTGGGGTTACTGGGAAATTTAACCCGTCAGTTTTTGGTGTGTCTCCCAGCCAAAGTCTTAGTGAATCCACTATTGTTATTCCAGGAATTTACACCAACGTGATTAATGGGGTGAATACCGCTTGGCAAACTAACTCGATCACCTTTGTTGCAAACACCAATACGGTCCAGCTCCAGTTGGATGGGCTTCAGCCGGGTATGCTGATGGATTCCTTTGCTTTGACTTCCTTGGTGGCGCAAACCAACTACACCACCAACATCGTCGTGACGGCGACCAGCCAATATTATCAATCTGAACAATCGCTCGCGCCGCTGGCGGGCACCAGCGCCTTTGGTTTGTGGCAGATGGAAGTCTTGGATAATCGCGCCGGCGCCACCAACCCCTCCACCCTCGTGAGCTGGCAGTTGGGCTTCACCTTTGCCAATACCAATTTCACCTATCCGATTACCACCAACAGCGGGCCGTGGACCAATTACATCCCCGGCGGAGCGATTCAGTGGTATTTGGTGAATGTCCCCACCAACGCGGACTTTGCCACCAACACCTTGATCTTTGCCGACCTGCCGCTGAATCTGTGGTGGAGCACCAACGTGCCGCCCACCATCACCAATAGTCCGCCGGATACCGAGTTGTTGGCTGGGGTCACCAATGGCAGCGCCGTGCTGGGCACGAACGGGTCGCCGGTGAATCTGCCTTACGCTCCCGCCTACATTCAGCCGGGCGGCACCTACTATCTCGGCGTGCAGAACCCCAATGTGGCCGGGGCGAACTATGCCGCGGAAGTCACCTTCCATCTGCTGTTCTACGCGCCCACGGTGGTCACGAAGCCGGCGACCAATATCGTGCTGGGGGCGGCCACCCTGCAGGCATTGGTGACGCCCAATGCGGCGGACACCACGGTGTATTTTGAATACGGACCGACCACCAATTATGGCCTCTTCACCTCCAGCGTGCTCCTGACGAATAATTACCCGCTGCCGCAAATGGTGGGGATCGGCCTTACCAACGTGACGCCGCCGGGCCAGGTGTTCCATTATCAGGCCATCGGCACGAATTTCTTCGGCACCAATTACGGGGGCGATCTTACGTTTACCAATCCCTGGGATACCCCGCTGCCGTTTGCCAGCACCATGCCTGCCACGCGGGTGACCGGGGCCAGTGCGCAGTTGAACGGCATGGCCACCGCCAACGGCAAACCGAGCACGGCGTGGTTTGAATGGGGCACCAGCTCGGCCTATGGCACCAACACGCCGGCGGTGACGATCGGCACCAATTACAGCGTGGTTTATCTCACCAACCAGCTTGCCGGGTTGACTACCAACTGGGTGTTCCATTTCCGCTTGGTGGTGAGCAACGTGGTGGGCGTGGCGTATGGCTTCGATCAGGTGTTTGACCAGGGCAATGTGGTGGCTTGGGGAGCGGATTACTTGGGCCAGACGACGCCGATTCCCGGGAGTTTGACCAATCTGGTAGCCGGCGTTGGGGCGGGTAACGATTTCAGTCTCGCCCTGAATTATGACGGGACGGTGGTGGCTTGGGGCAATAATGGCCAGGGCCAGGCCAATGTGCCGGCGGGTTTGAATAATGCCGTCTCCGTTTCTGGGGGTAATCGGGCCAGTCTGGCGTTGCGCAGTGACCGGACCGTGAAGGTCTGGGGCTCCAATCAGTTTGGTCAAACCAACGTCCCGCCGGATCTTACCAATGCGGTGGCGGCTGGGAGCGGGGTTTATCATTGTATCGCCTTGCGTTCCGATGGCACGCCCGTGGCGTGGGGGCTCAATACGAGCGCGCAAACCAATGTGCCGGCGGGCTTAAGCAACGTGGTCGCCGTGGCGGCGGGGGATTCGCACAGTCTGGCTCTCAAAAATGACGGCACCGTGGTTGCGTGGGGCGATAATAGTTCCGGTGAGACGAACGTGCCGGTGGGGCTGACCAACGTGGTGGCTGTTGCGGCTGGCTACAATGACAGTCTGGCCCTCCTGAGCAATGGCACGGTGGTGGTTTGGGGTTATAATGCCAACGGCCAGACCAATGTCCCCTATGGTTTGACCAACGTGCTTGCGATCGCGGCCGGCAGCTACCACTGTCTGGCGTTGAAGACCGATGGTTCGGTGGTGTTCTGGGGCGATTCCGGCGCGGGGCAGATGAATTATTATCCCACCAATCTGGCCAATGTGTTTGCGCTGGCCGGCGGCGGATTCCATTCCCTGGCAGTATCGGCGTTGTATGGGCTGAACATCACGAACACCCCGCCGTATTGGACCAACAATCTCAGCGGAACCCTCGTCACGATGGATGAGTTGGCCGAGACGAACATCAATAATACTGCGCTCGACAGCAATGCCCCGCCACAATTGGTTTTCTATTCATTCATAAATCCGCCGGCGTGGGCCAGTATTGATTCCTTCAGCGGCGTCATCACGCTCCATCCGCATGAAGTGGATGGTCCGACCACGAACACGATTATTACAGTGGCCACGGACAATGGCTATCCGCCGTTGAGCGCCACCAACCGTTTCACCGTGATTGTGCGCGAGGTGAACACGCCGCCGTTCTGGCCGACCAATGTGCCTAGCCAGACCAATTATGCCATCAATGAATTGACGTTGTTGACCGTGACGAATACCGCCAGCGATTCCGATATCCCGACGAATGTGCTGACCTATCAGCTGTTCGTTTCCACGACGGACACCAACGTGCCGGCGGTGGTGACCAACGCCTTCATATCCGTGGATGGGATCATCACTTGGACGCCGACCGAGGTGCAGGGTCCGGCGATTTACACCTTCACCACCGTCGTGACGGATACCAATGCGTATGCTTGGACCAACCAGTCTTTGCTGGCCACCAACACGTTTACCGTCACCGTGCAGGAGGTGAATACGCCGCCGTTCTGGCCGACCAATGTGCCCGGCCAGACGAACTACGTCATCGGCGTTTCCAACCTGCTGACCGTGACGAACACGGCGAGCGATTCCGACATCCCGACGAATTTGCTGGCTTACACGCTGTCTGTTTCTGGTGGCGTCACCAACGCGCTAATTTCGACCGACGGCATTATCACTTGGACGCCGATTGCCGCGCAGGCACCCGGATTTTACACTTTTACTACGATCGTGGCGGACACAAATCCGTGGGCCGTGAGCGCCAAATCTTTGAGCGCCACCAATTACTTCACCGTCACCGTCACCAACGTGCCGGTCCCGGTGACCAACGCTATTTCCATAGCCAGCATCATCGCCACGAACGGCGGCTTTCTCCTGACGTGGTTTGCGCCGAGCAACGACTTATTCCAGGTGCAGTTCACGGACGTGCTGGCACCAGCCCACTGGATCACGTTCACCAATCCTTTGTTCACCAGCTACAATACCAATGTGTTTACCAGCCCGACGAACACGCAGTTCAACTTCTTTGATGACGGCACGCAGTTCGCCGGCTTTGGCCCGGCGCGGTTCTACCGGCTGCTGCTTTTGCCGAACACCAACACGCTGACTTTCCCGCCGCCGGGCAATCAAGTCGTCAGCGTTTCCTCGCCGTTCACCGTGACGAACACTGCGACGGATTCCGCTCCCGGTGCCGTTTTGACTTACAGCTTGCTGAATCCGCCCGCCGGCGCGTCCATTAATCCCACTAACGGCATCATCCTTTGGCCAAGCGCGACGCCTGCCGGCCTCGCCGCGCGTTTTACCACCATCGTCACCGACAACGATTTGCCGCCGCTGACCGCGAGCAATACGTTCACCGTCTTTGTGTCGCCGTTCCCAGCCATCACCAATGTCGTGCTGACAGCGACGAATGTGACGTTGCAATGGTTCGCGCCGACGAATGACCAGTTTAACGTCCAGTGGACCACCAATCTCGTTGCCCCGGTCGTCTGGACGCCGTTCCCCGGCACCCTCACCTCGCCCAGCGGCGTGTTTAGTTTCGTGGACACCAACGTGCCGTTCCTGATGAAGTTCTACCAATTGATCCTGTTGCCGTAGCGCTCCCTTCGCTTTGCCTCACCTCGCCGCTGGAGGGTTCCGGCGGCGATTTTATTTTCCCGGCAACTCCGGCTTTGCAATTCGTGCCGCTTGGCGTAGTTTCCCTCTTTACGCAGCAGCGGGAATTCGCAGCCATGAGCAAAGCATTCATCAAGATCGGCGGGGCGCGGGAGCACAACCTCAAGAACCTTACGCTCACGATTCCGCGCGATCAGTTGGTGGTCATCACCGGCCTGAGCGGCAGCGGCAAGTCGTCCCTGGCCTTCGACACGATTTACGCCGAGGGCCAGCGCAAATACGTCGAGAGCCTTTCCGCCTACGCCCGCCAGTTCCTCGACCAGTTGCAGAAGCCCGACGTGGACTTCATCGAAGGCTTGTCGCCGGCCATCGCCATCGAGCAGCGCAGCTCCGGTAGTAGCCCGCGCTCGATCATCGCCACCACCACGGAAATCTTCGATTACCTGCGCCTGCTCTATGCGCATGTTGGCCGGGCGCACTGTCCGGAAACCGGCGTGCCCATCTCCTCGCAAAGCACGAGCGACATCGTGGATAAAATCCTGACGCTGCCGCCGAAAACCAAGATCATGCTGCTTGCGCCCGTGATCCGCCGCCAGAAAGGCGAGTTTCGCGACGTGTTTGAGCGGCTGGCCCGCGAAGGTTACGTTCGCGTTCGCGTGGATGGCGAAATCGCCGAGCTGGGCGAGAATATCGCGCGCCTCAAACTCGACAA
Organism: uncultured Verrucomicrobia subdivision 3 bacterium; assembly: GCA_903842235.1. Taxonomy (GTDB): domain Bacteria; phylum Verrucomicrobiota; class Verrucomicrobiia; order Limisphaerales; family UBA11358; genus UBA11358. The sequence goes on along the minus strand of CAIMLG010000258.1, from coordinate 810 downwards.
AAAGAAATTCCACAGCATCGAAGCCGTGGTGGACCGGTTGGTGATGGATGAAAAAATCCGCGTCCGCCTCGGCGATTCCGTCCAAACCGCGTTGCGCTTGGGGGAAGGCGTGATGTTCACGTTGCATCAACTTCCCGATGTAGCCGCGAATGTGAATTCGCGGACAGAGCAAAAAATGAATCCGCCCACTCACGTTGGCGGCCACGAGCATTGGATTGAGACGCTCCATTCGAACAAGATGTGTTCGCCCGCCACGGGCAAGAGCTACGATCCGCCGACGCCCAAACATTTTTCCTTCAACGCCCCGGCCGGAGCCTGCCCCGTCTGCCATGGCCTCGGCCAGAAAATGGTGTTCGACGAGGCGCTGGTGGTGCCCGACCCCGAATTGCCGCTCGACGGCGCCATCCAGCCGTGGCGGCGTGCCGGCAAGCGGCTGATTATTTATTACAAGGCCATGGTGCGTTCCATTGCCGCGCATTTCAATGTCAGCACCGAGACGCCTTACAAAGATTTGCCGGCGGAATTTAGAAACGTGCTCCTCAACGGCTCGGGCGCGGCTGATATTGAGTTCAAATTCTGGCGCGCGGGAAAAGTCAGCAGCATCACCCGTCCCTTCGAGGGGGTGTTGCCGAATCTGGAACGGCTGGCGACCGATAGCGAAAGCGAATTCATCCGCAACCGGCTCAAGGCTTACATGACGCCGCAGTTCTGCGATGTCTGCGGCGGCAAACGGCTGAAGCCGGAAATTCTCGCGGTCACTTTGGGCGGCGAACCATTTGTTTCCAAACTCAAAACTAAAAATCCAAAACT
>CAIMLG010000257.1 GCA_903842235.1 uncultured Verrucomicrobia subdivision 3 bacterium | reverse complement strand
GACACCAGCTTATTCTCCCGGGAGGCGGAAATGATGCTGGTGCGTTCCCGGCGTTTGCCCGCCACGGCTTCGTAAATCCGCTCGCCTCTGGGCGCACGCCCATGCTCACGATACAGGCGGTGATCCACGCCGCACTCGTCGAGGTAAAAGACGGGCTGGCCGGCGAGCTGTTCCAGTTCCCGGCGGAAGAGCCAACGTTGCACCTCGTTGCGCTCGCGATATTTTATGAGTTTTTTTTAGCGTGAAGCCCAACTGCCCCAGCCGCACCCAGACCGCGTGATGGCTGACACCGAACACGGTTTGAATTTCTTTGAGTGTGGCGTCGGGATGTTTTTTGACGTGCGCCTGGAGTTTTTCGGGGTCGAGCTTGCGCCAATGTCCCCAACTCGTTTTCGGGGGCAACATCCCCCCTTTGGCGGCGGCCAGATACCGATAAACGGAACTCCGCGCCAAATCAAACCGCCGGGCGGCCTCGGCTTTCGAGCCGCCCGACTGGATGAATTTCACCACTCGTTTCCGCAAGTCCAACGCATAGGCTTTCATGCCCACAACCTTATCAGCCTATGTCCCAATGTAAATGTGAAATGCTATAGTCGTCGCGCGTTTACGTTGATTGAACTCTTGGTGGTCATTGCCATCATCGCCATTTTGGCGGCCATGCTGCTGCCTGCCTTGGCCAAGGCCAAGGAAAAAGCCAGGCAGACATCCTGTTTGAATAATCTTAAACAAATTGGCATCGCCTTTAAAATATATGTCGATGATTATAATGGAACATTTTGCGGCAGCGCGCACAACGATGCGATGCTGGGGAAATACTATTGGTGGCCCGAGCAACTCCTGCCGACGATTGGGAACAAAAATTACAAAGTCTTCTATTGCCCCACCGCCCCATCCGTGGCGCAAATTGATTCGAGCACGAATCGAAGCATCAACCTGAACAACCCGCTGAAAATCCTCGCCAGCGCCACCGGAAATTACTTTAGTTACGGCTACAATGACTGGGGATCTGGCTTAAATGGAGTGGCGGCAGCCCAATGTTTGGTAATGGGGGGATTGAATATTTTTGTCAAGGAGTCGAGGATTCGCCGGCCGGTGGATATGATTGTGTTGGGGGATAGTCTGGTGGATCGAAACTATGACGGCAATCTTGATCCCAAGGATAATACGCAATGGCCATCCATGCGCCACAATTGGCGTTCCGTCATAATGTATGTGGACGGCCACGCGGCGGCTTCCAAGCGGTCCGAAATCGTCAATCCCAATGACAACACCTGGCGGGCGCGCTGGAATGTGGATAACGATCCCCACACGGAGATGGCTACTCCAAAATGGATCAGCAATTATAACAGCTATATCAATGTTGCCGACCCAGTGATTAATTGACGGTCCATTTTACCTCGGTAGCTAGGAATCCATTCCAACAACAAAAAGACCATATGAAGAACATGGTTCCCTCCGGTCCTGTTTTAACCGTCGGGCTGGTTTGCTTGGCCTTAGCCTTGCCGCTGCGCGCGGCAGTTTATACTTGGACCGGCGGCGGAGCTCCGGATGCCAACTGGGGCACCCCTGCCAATTGGGGTAATGTGACGCTGGCCAGCGCCACCAACAACGGTCATCCCTACTTCATGTGGCTAGCAGTCGTTGGTGGCGGAAGCTATTGTTGTCCGGAATACACCTTGTTTTCAGCCCGGTGTTCATGGTGAGCGGCGGGAGGGGTGTTGCGTTATATTGAGTCGGTTCAAAATGAAATCAGTCGATTGCCCGAGCTGGAATATTTTTTTTCAATTGTGCTGCCATTAGTCCTTTAAATTCCTAAATCAAAAACTACTATGAAAATGCTCCCCCCCTCCCTGCGTGCCCCCCTTTCAATCCTCGCGGCGGTGCGCCTTTTCCATCGGGTGCCGGCTGTCTGGCTGCTGGCGTTACTCGTCTTGCTGGGCTTCGGCCGTCAAATGGCTTCGGCGCAAACGACCGCCAATTACACTAATGCCGGCAGTTTTACCTGGGTTTGTCCGGCTGACGTCACTGTCTTGAAGGTGGAATGCTGGGGGGGCGGCGGGGCCGGTGGGAGTGACGCTGCCACCAGTTCTGGCGGTGGGGGTTCCGGCGGCGCCTATGGCCGAAAAAACTATTACCCGGTGACCCCGGGGGCTAGCTATTACGTTCAAGTGGGGGCCGCAGGTGCTGTTGCCGCCGTTGGAAACAACTCTGGGGGAGTGGGCGGGGCCTCGTGGTTCTCCAATGCCACCCCGGCGGTGGTGGTTTCGGCCAAAGGCGGCGGCGGCGGCGGCGGCGGCTCTTCGAGTGCCGCAGGAACGGGCGGAACCTGCCCGACTGGGAGCACGGGGGATGTGACTTATTTAGGCGGTGCCGGCCTCACGGGGCTTAACGGCACGGTTGTGGGATCTACGACGGCCTACGGCGGCGGTGGGGGTGGCAGCGCGGGAACCAGCTCGGTGGGAAATGTCGGGGCAAACAACGGATCGGCGGGGGCGGTGACGGGTGGGGGTCCCGGGGGTGCTTCTCGAAGCGCCACGGCCGGCAACGGGAATGCGCCGGCGAGCGGTCCGGGCGGCGGGGGCGGGGGCGGGTGCTCAACTGGGGTCAATTCGCGAACTGGTGGGGCGGGCTGGGCTGGCCAGGTGATACTGACCTATAATCCGCCGGTGATTTTGGATTGGGTTGGCGATGGGATCAATAACCGCTGGAGCACGAATGTCGGAAACATCTGTTGGGATAGCGGCACGGATGGTATTGCGGATCTCGGCTTTGCCGATGGCAACGCGACCACCTTTGGGGCGGCGGGAGCGGCCCATCCGACGGTCACTCTCGAAACGCGCGTGGCCCCAGCCTCGCTCACGGTTAATTCCGCCTCCGATTATACCTTAACGGGCAGCGGCTGGATCACCGGGGCCACTTCATTGATCAAAGTCGGGGCGGGCCTTCTCACGATCAGCCCCCCCAACGATTATTCCGGGGGCACGGCGATTGGCGCCGGCCGGCTCCGGCTGGCCAATGACAATGTTTCGGGCACCGGCTTGGTGACCCTGAGCGGGGGCGTGCTTTCGGCGGACACCACGGCGCGGACGCTGACCAATGCTCTTGCGATCACGGCCAGCAGCACATTGGGGGATGGCACGGACAACGGCGTTCTCACCAACGCCGGTCTGGTCACGATGACGGCGGCCAACATGACGGTTAACAGCGCGGTGGTATTCGCCGGGGGCCTCACCGCCGGGGGTAATTTTACCAAGTCGGGGCCGGGCACCTTGACGCTCCGGGGCGCGTCCGTCGCTACCAATGCCTTTGACACCACGCAAGGCAATCTCATCTTGGCCGGCAGCGGGACGGTGTTGACGATTAACGGACGTTTCAGCGCCAATGCCAGTTCCGGCAACGTGGTGCGGGTGGTGGTGACGAATGGGGCCACGCTGATCCGGAATGAGACCGCCGCCAACTTCCGGCCCACCTTCAGTGCGGTGGGCGGAACGGATTACTTTGATCTGGCGGGGGTTTGCACCATGCCCAATGCCACCACCAGCGCGGGGAAAATCATCCTCAATAACGGCCCGACGTTGTCCGAGTTTAACTTGCTGGCGAATGGGGACGTGACGGCGCGGTCGGTGGCGCTGGAGGTGGGCGGCAGCGGCACCACGCGGTTCAACTTCAATGGGGGCATCCTGCGGGCGCGGAATGATAACCCCACGTTCTTTGAGGGGTTGAGCGAAGCCAATGTGCAGGCCGGTGGGGCCAATATTGACGATGGCGGGTTTGCGATCACCCTCAATCAACCCTTGCTGAACGGCGGGGGCGGCGGCGGCTTGACCAAGCTCGGTGTCGGCACGCTGACCTTGGGCGGCATCAGCACCTACACCGGCAACACGGTGGTCAGCAATGGCACGCTGGTCATCAATGCCACCTCGCTCAGTGGCAGCAGTGCCGTGGTCGTGAACAGTGGCGGGGCCTTGAAATTTTCCTATGGCGCTAGCCAGCTTTCCCTTCCCTCGCTGAGCCTGGGCGCGGGCGGGGCGAGCACCTTGGCGATGGATCTGCCCGGCGGCAATCCCGGGGCCGCGCCGATTACGACCACCAGCCTTGCCGGCAACGGCAGCGTCGCCATCAACCTCACCGGCCAGAATTTGTTGGCCGGCCAGTTTCCCTTGATCCAGTTCACGGGCGCGACGGGCTTGGGTAATTTTTATTTGGCCTCCAAGCCGTTGGGCGTTAACGCCACGTTGGTGCCGACCGCCACTTCGCTGGATCTCAAGATCACCAGCGTGGTCAATTCCCTCGAATGGACCGGCGCGGCCAATAACCAGTGGGACACCAGTGCCATCAACTGGATGGACCTGAATCATGGTAACAATGCCACCAACTTTACCCAGTCCGCCGGCATCGGGGATGCCGTGACCTTTGGGGACAACGGCAGTGCCAACACCACGGTGGATCTTCCCATCACCGTCACCCCCGTTTCGGTAACCGTGAGCAGCCCCAACAATTATATCGACTATGTTCTCACGGGTTCGGGAAAAATCAGCGGCAGTGGCAACTTAAAGAAAACCAGCCTGAACAAGCTCACCCTGAGCACGGCTAATGATTACACGGGTGGAACCACCGTGAGCGCGGGCTTCCTCTATCTGGGCAACGATCATGCTTTGGGACAAGGGGGCTTGACCTTAGATGGCACTTCCGCAGTCCTGGCCAGCGACGGCGCCGCGCCGCGCACTCTCACCAATGCGGTCGTCCTGACCGCCAACAATACGAAAGTCTTTTTTGGGGACTCGGTGAATCTCGGATCGTTGATCTTCAATGGGCCGATAGATTTTGGCAGTTATGGGGCTCGAACCCTGACCGTGGGCGACAGCACCGAGGTGGTTTTGGGTGGCGCGCTGACCGGCACCGGGGGCGGGGGCTTTGGCACGATCAACGGCAGCGGCCGGCTGGTTATTAAAGGGCAGGGAAAAGTGGGGACGACTGGCACGGTGGTGGCACAAAACAGCTCGGATGTGATCATTGATGGCGGCACCCTGCAAACCGGCGATGGCTGGCGCATCATGGCCATCGCCGTTCCCACCGTGCGCTTGGCGATTACCAATAATGGCGTGCTCATCATGACGAATACCGCCTCGGAAAACATTCGGGTCGGCTACGCCGGCGGGGATGCCGGCGCGGAAAACATCCTGGATGTCGGTGGCACGCTCTCCTTGTATGGAACCGGCGCAAACGGAAATGTATATATGGGCCAGTCGGGCGCCACCGCCACGCTCAATGTGCGTTCCGGAGGCACTTTGATTTGCAGTGCTATTGCCCCCGGCGGAGCCGCCGTATCCACGGCCAATTTCTACGGCGGCACGCTGCGACCGATCTACAGTTCGGCGACCTACCTGCAGGGCTTGTCCAACGCCTACATCTGGGATGGCCTGACGGTGGACACCACCAATTTGAACATCACGATTGGCCAACCGCTGCTGGCGGGTGGCAGCGGCGGGGTGGCCAAACTGGGCCCCGGCATACTGACGTTGAGCGGCGCGAACACCTACACCGGCAACACCGTGGTCAGCAATGGCATTCTCCGGGTGGACGGCGCGCTGAATTCCGCCGTCGCCGTGCGCAATGGCGCTACCCTCCAAGGCGCGGGCGTCATCGCGGGCGTCGTTTCGCTCGACAGCGGCGCCACCTTGTCTCCGGGGGATGGCACCACCGGGGCATTGACTAACAATAACTCCCTGATCTTGACCGGCGGAACAACGACCCTCATGGAGATCAACCAGACCAACAGCGCCGCGCCCAATGACAGTGTGGTTTTGACCGGCGGCATCACCTACGGCGGAACTTTGGTGGTGACCAACATCGGCACCAATGTGCTGTCGGCCGGCACCTTCCAGTTATTCAACGCGGGCAGTTATCACGGCGGCTTCACCAATATTATCCTCCCACCGTTGAATTCGGGTGTCACCTGGAATACCAACGCCTTGGCCACCGGCGGCATCATCAGCATCAATTCCAAGCCGGTTTTTGCCACGGAGGTGACTCCCGCCGTAGCCAAAGTGTTTGTCAACAAATCGGTCAGTTTCACCGCGACCGTGGCGGGCAGCCTGCCGATTGCCTATCAATGGCAGTTTAATGGCCAAAATCTCGCCGGCGCCAACACGAATACGCTGACCCTGACGGGTGTGCAGTTGACCAACTCCGGCGCCTATTCGCTGATCGCTTCGAACAGTTATGGGCACGCGACCAATGCGGCCCCGGCCATATTGACAGTGATTGCGCCTTCCGATTTTGACAGTGCCGTCGTGGCGCTCAACCCGGCGGCCTATTGGAAATTGAATGAAACCAATGGCGCCACCGTCGTTGATTGGATGAATACCAACAATGGCACCTATTTTGGCGGCGTGACCTTGGGCGCGGCCGGGCCGGCGGGCAGCGGTTTCGGTGGCGAAAATTTCGCGGCCGCCTTTGATGGCAGCACCAGTTATTCGCAAGTGCCCCAGGTGGTCGCGGGGGCCGGCCTGAATGCTTTCAGCGTCACTTTATGGGTGAAAACCAGCGCCACGGGCACCACGGGCAATCAATGGTATCAGGGTTTCCGCCTGGTGGATGGCGATATCGGCGGGGCAACCAACGATTTTGGCTTGGCCTTATTGGGAACCAATTTTGCATTTGGTGTCGGTAATCCGGACATAACCCTGAATTCCACGGTGCCGATTAATGATGGCGCATGGCACTTTTTGGCCGCCACTTGGGACACCAGTGGCTTAATGAGCATCTATGTGGACGGAGCCGACCGTGGCAGCACGAATGGTTCCACCCTGCCGCGAACCCCTTCGGCGAAATTGTATATTCCCGGCAATCCCGGCCCCGGACACCTTTTCAGTGGCAGTCTTGCGGACGTGGCCATCTACAACCAGGCGCTCACCTTAACCCAAGTGCAGCAGGTATATGCCGCCATTGGCACAACGGCGCCTCCCATCCTGAACTTTACCCATTCAGTCGGGACGGGCCTGCAATTCTCGTGGACGGGCAGCTATAAGTTGCAAGTGCAAACCAACGACCTTGGCCACGGCTTGAGCAGCAATTGGGTGGATTATCCGGGCGGAGGCACCAGTCCCGTTTCCGTGCCGCCGGACGCCGCCCAAGGTTCCGTATTTTTCCGCTTGGTGTCGCCCTAATCGGGCGGGGAACCGGGCAGGTTAAAGGGAGAAATACTGCCAGCGGCACGCTGGCAGTATTTTTTACGATTCGCCGAGCTGGCATAATCGTGTCGATATCCGGCCAACCTCCCTAGGTTGAATGGTTGTTGCCCGACGGTGGCGCTCATTGATTTGGGGAATTGTAAGGACACCCGGTAAAGGCAGACGGAAGTCGGTGTATTTTATAGCAGTCTAAAACCAGAAAAGTCATGAAAAATCATTATCTGAAGCAAATCTCGCTGGCATTAGTCGCCAGCGCCGCTTGGGCGACCGCAATTCCCGTTCTCGCCGCGCCGGCCCGCCCCAACATCGTGCTGATTCTGGCCGATGACCTTGGCTATTCCGATTTTGGCTGTTTTGGTTCGGAAATCGCCACGCCGAACATTGACCGCCTGGCTCAAAGCGGCGTGGCGCTGACGCAATTTTATAATCACGCCCGTTGCTGTCCCACCCGGGCGGCGCTGCTCACCGGTCGCTACCAGCACCAGGTCGGCGTGGGTGAAATGATTGACGGCTACGCGGCGGCGGCGCGCGCGGCGGCGAATAGTCCGGCCTATCAGGATCATTTGAGCACCAACAGTCCCACCATGGCGGAGGTGCTGCGGGCGGCGGGCTACCGCACAATGATGGCCGGCAAATGGCATCTCGGCAAACGCCCGGAGGAATGGCCGGTGCGGCGCGGTTTTGACCGCTCGTTCGTTCAGATCAACGGCGCGATGAACTATTACGGCGGCGATTCGGGCACCAACGCGCGCGATCCCATGGCGCTGGACGACCAGCCCTGTGTGCCGCCGCACGACGGCTTTTACAGCACCGACGCCTTTGCTGAACACGCCATCGAGTTTGTGGATGAAGCGATTAAATCGCCGCTCGAAAAACCGTTCTTCCTCTACCTGCCGTTTAATGCCTCGCACTGGCCGCTCCAGGCGCCCGAAGCGGAAGTGGAAAAATACCAGGGTGTTTACGATCAGGGCTGGCAGGCGATTCGCGAACAGCGCCTGGCCAAAATGAAGAAGCTAGGCATCGTCCCGGCAAATCAGGAAATGGCCCCGATGGATCATGGCAACGCCAAGCCGTGGGATCAAATGACGGCGGACGAACAGAAACAATGGGCGCGGCGGATGGAAGTCTATGCGGCCCAGACCGAGCACATGGATCGGAACATCGGCAAGCTGATGGCGGAACTCCAGCGCCTGGGCGTGGCGGACAACACCTTGGTAATTTGCCTTTCGGACAACGGCGGCGCGGCGGAAGATCCGAATGGCGGCAATCATTCAGTGCCCATCGGCGACCGCGATTCTTTCCGCGGGTATGCCCGGCCGTGGGCCACGGTCAGCAACACGCCTTGGCGGCTGCACAAGGTTACGGCTTATGAAGGCGGCATCAGCACCGCGCTGCTCGCCCACTGGCCCGCCGGCATTCCGGCCAAAAACAACGGCACCCTGGTGCGCGAGCCGGCCGACATCATGGATTTGCTGCCCACCTTTCTGGAGGTGGCGGGCGCGCAATATCCCACCAATGGCAATGTAAAACCGGAAGGCAAAAGCATCCTGACGATGATCGAAGGCCAGCCGGGAGATCCCCGCCGCCTCTTTTGCTGGGAACATGAAGGAAACCGCGCCATCCGGGATGGAAGCTGGAAACTTGTGGCCCTCGCTGGCAAAGAAACCTGGGAGCTTTATGATATGGTCAATGACCGCACGGAATCCCGCAACGTGGCCGGCGAAAACCCGGAAATCGTGGCCAAGCTGTCCCGCGAATATGATCAATGGGCCGCCCGGTGCGGGGTCATCCCGCATTCGCAACTGCGGGCCAACAAGGGGCCCGGCAAACGCGTCGCCAAGCTTCCCACCACGGAAGACCAAAAATAAGCCATCATCCTTAATTAACCAGTGCCCGCCGGGCGAAATGTGTTAAATTTGAAGTATCGCTATGCCATTCTGTAAATTGTTGGGCAGGCTGCTCGCCAGTCTGCTCTTTTTCACCGCCGGCCCGGCCTTGGCCACGTTGCACATCACCAATGGCGATTTTGAAGGGGCGCAGTTCTACACGAATCCTTATTCGGGCAATAGCAGCGCCCGCGATTTCTTTTTTTGGGCGTTGTATCAGGCTGATGGCGATGGCTGGTATAATTCGGCCAACCCGGATAATTACAATGTCATCACGGGCGGCCCCAGCAGCGAAGGCTATTACGGGGCCAAGAGTGTCGCCTCTAATGTCCGCAGCCTAGTGAACGTGATCACTGACAACCGGCAAACCACCGGCACGGTGACCCTCAACCTGAACGTCCTTTACCGCGCCAACGGCGGCACCGAGTCTTTCCTCTTGAAAGCTTGGGGCGTGCGGGCTTCCGTGGCCGGGCAGTGGGACGGCTGGATTGATCTGACCGGCCCCTCCGGCAACGCCAATGGTTTGGATCTGCGTAATTTTAACAACGCCCTTTCCCCGACCAATGCCAGCCAGCAATCCAGCACGGCGACGCCCACCTACACGGGCACCAATTTCACCCAATTGATTTCCTTGAATGCCGCAGCGTTGGGCCTGACGCCCAGCGATGCGTGGCAGCCGATTTCATTCAACCCCAATCTGGGCGCCACTGGATACGACCAGATCATCATTGGCGTGGCTTTTGGCAACACCAGCGGCACGCAAAGCGGCGTTGACGACCTGGGGCTGACGCCCACGCTGCTGTCCAATTTTCAATTGGTGGCCACGCCCGCCACCATGGCGGCCGGCACGAATACCATCACCCTGACTTGGGGGGCCAGCAATGCGCCTGCTGGGGCCACTTGGACGATCACCTCGGACCGTTCCGGTTTTGGTCCTTACAACGTGACCGGCCAAACGGTGAACGGCACCAACACCGCCCCGCTGGCGATCCTTTACAATTCAGGTCTGGGCGACATCACTTTCACGCTGACCATTCACGATCCAGCCACCAGTCAGGACTATGCCACCACCACCGCCGTCATGGTGCCGTCACCCGAACCGAATCTGGTGGCCACCCCTGCGGTGCTCTCGGGCACCAACCAGCAAATCAGCCTGACGTGGACGACGACCAACTTTCCCAATCCCGCCAGTGTGGTGATAACGGCCAATCGCGTGGGCTTTGGGCCCTATGACGTTGCGGCCATGACGAGCGCCAGCGGCACCAGCACCCACAGTCTGGTGATTCCCTATTTTCAGGCGATTGGCAACATTACCTTTACGCTCACGGTCAGCAACACGGCCAACGGCGTGAATGGAAGTTCGGCCGCCACGGTGTCCGCGCCCGCCACCAACCTGCCCAATGTCCTGATCGTGGTGGCGGATGACATGGGGTGGTCGGACATCAGCCCCTATGGCGGGGAAATCTATACGCCGACCTTGGCCCGCTTGGCCAGCAACGGCCTGCGCTTCCGCGAATTTCATAATGAAGCCCGCTGCGCGCCCACCCGGCAGGCGCTGCTTTCCGGCCTGCATGTCCAAACCTCCGCCACCAAACCCAACAACAATCTGCCGGCGATGCGCATCGACAACAATGTCACCATCGCGGAAATGCTGCGTTCCGTTGGGTATCGCACTTATCTGTCTGGTAAATGGCATCTGAGCGAATACGCCGTGCAGGCCGATTACACCCCGCTTTCTTCCCCCACCCACCGCGGCTTCGATTATGCCTTCAACAACAGTCTGTGGGGCGGGCATCTGGCGGATGGCCATTCCGACGGCTTGTATTGGGAGAGCAACCTGTTCGAGCTTTGCCCGTCGAATGCGGAAATCGCGCCGATCCGCTATGACGGCACGGACAGCCGCGCTTCGCGTGTGCCGTTTTTCAAAACCGATGCAGATTACGATTACGCGCTGACCTATTTGAACCACCATTACTCGAAGCAGGATGGAAAACCGTTCTTCCTTCTGATCACCGACAACGCGCCGCATTTTTACCTGTCCGCGCCGAAGGATCGCATCAACCTTTACACCGACGTGGCCGATACCAACGCGGCGGATACGGATATTTACCGGTATGAAGTGGGCTGGGACATCACGCGATCGAACCGCTATGTCCGCCAGTTGGCGCAGGGCATCATTCCGCCCGGCACCCGGCTGCCGCCCTTCAGTCCCAACCCGGGCGGCCCGGCCATCCCGACTTGGGATTCGTTGACTCCCGATCAGAAGAACGATCAAGCCCGGGCCATGGCCACCTATGCCGGCATGGTTCACGGCATTGATCAAAACCTCAATCGGGTCGTGACGTATCTCGACTCGATCGGCCAGTTGACCAACACGCTCATCCTGTTCTTTTCTGATAATGGCGGCAATTATGAGGGCGGTATTCTCGGGGGGCGCACGCCCTTGACCAATTCAGCCCTGGCGGAAATGGGTCAGTTAGGCCAGGCCAAAATCAACCTCGGCGGCGCTTGGGCCAACGTCAACAATACGCCCTTCCGCTATTTTAAACACCACACCCACGAAGGCGGCGATCGCACCCCGCTGATTGTTCACTGGCCGGCTGGCATTCCCCCGGCGCTTGACGGCAAATGGACGGAGGAACGCGGGCATGTCATTGACGTTCTGCCCACCATCTTGGACATCGTCGGGGTGAATTATCCGGCCCAATTCGGTGGGCACGGGGTTGATCCCGTGCAGGGCATCTCGCTGCTGCCGGCGTTGAAAGGCGGCGCGCTGCCGGCGCGTGATCTCTGCATTGAGCACGAGAACAACAAGGCGCTCTATCGCGGCGACTGGAAGCTGCTCACCAAAACCTTCTCCTACGCCGCCATCAACGAGTTGGCGGCCAATAGCGTCGAACTTTACAACCTCAAAAACGACCCAACCGAGATGGACAACCTGGCCTTTCACAAGCCGCAGTTGGTGCAGGAGATGATCTCGACTTGGAACAACTGGGTGGACAGCAATGTCGGCTTGAATGCCAACCGGAAAATCACGCCCGGTAGTTACGAAACCAATGCCTTCCTGATGCCGCGCGGAAAGGAGTTTCTGGTGGACAATTTCAACCGCCCCAATATTGACAACTTGGATGCCGACCAGACCGGGATTTCCGGCACCTTGATTGGAACGCAGGCGCAGCCGCTGAACAATCTTTATTACGAGGGTTATAATCCGGCCAATTCACAGGTGGTGAACGAGCGCCTCCGCCTGACCGGTGCGGCGGAAAACGGACTCATGATCAATCTTGACCAGCCCTTGGTCCTGAGCAACGGCGGGTTCAGCGTCAGCTTCGACATCACGGCCATTAATTCACCCACCACCACGTCGAACGATTACGTCGGCTTCGGCGTCGGCCTGACGCAAGCGGCCGCGCAGAGCGGCGGCGACATCACCTCCGCCAGTTCCTTTCGCGGCGAAGCCACCCAAAAACTCGGGCAAGCCGATTGCTTCGTGGAACTGGACGCGCAGGGCAAAGTGAAAGTCTGGGCGCATGGCCAGATGATTCAAGCCATCCCCGTTGGTGCCACGCAGGGCTGGCTGGTGGCCACGTTCGGCATCACCAACAGCCCCTTCCAGAGCGGCGACACCGTTCAACTCAGCGTGCTGTTCAACGCCGCCCCGATTTACACCGGTTCATTTACCTGGCGCCAAGCCGGCGCCAGTTATCTGGGCCTCAGCGCGAAGACGGGCAACTATGTGGAAATCGACAATCTGGTGCTGGGCCCGCTGCCCCTGCGCGACCTGCTGGTGGGCCGGTATGGCTTGGCCTATGGCCTGACCAATCCCTTGTTCGGCCCCGCCGATTCCCCCGCCGGAGATGGCGTTTCCACCGCGACCAAGTGGATGTATGGGCTCAACCCGACGGTGAATCTGGCCGCCCAGCCGCCGGCCAATGTGCTGACCATCCGCCAGGACGCCCCCAACGGGATAAGCCTGCTCCATCAGCGCGCGCGCGCCTACGCCCAGGCCGGCGTCCATTATCGGCTGCGCTACAGCAGCGATGTGACCCTACCCATGGCGGATTGGGCGGTCCTGACCGAGGATCAAGCTTCCGCCGTGGTGGCCTCCTCGACTTATGAGCAGGTGCGCGTGACCTTGCCCGCCGAAATGCAGACCGCCCCGCAATTTTACTTCGTGCTGGATCTGGAGAACGATTAAGCCGGTCGGCCACCGGGCTGCCGCCCAGTCCTGACCACGTCGCGCCCCGCTCGCGCGGCGGCGCGGACACGTGGAAAAACTTCGTCATGTCCGCCAAGGACGTGAACCAACGCAAGGCCGACCGCCTCACGCACGAGGCCGGCCTCACGCTGTTCAGCGTCCCGCGCTCACCGAAGGAACTGCCGGTGACGGCCCTGATTCGCAACGCCCACGGCGTCGCGGAGTGGAAGCTGTTCCTGAATGACTGAACCAACGGGAGAGCGGGTTTCGAAGCTCGCTCTCCCGAAACTCAAATCTCGAAACCTACCGCAAAGCCAAATAAACTCATTTTCATGAACAGAACAGAGCATCAAGACCTGTTGAAGCAAGGCGAAGAACTAAACAAGTTGATTCGGCAAAAAATGCTAACAATAGGTCCTCTGGACGCCGATTACAACCTCGCTGGTAAGTATTGGAGAAACGACACGCAGAACAGACAGTTCTGGTCCAGAGTGGTGCTCCGCTGTCTCTGCGCTGATATTGAAGCGCGGCTCTACGTTTTCCGCAGGATTGCGCTTGAAGCTGCGAATCTGACGAAAATCTCCTTCACAAAACAAGAGCGTGAAACCCTAAATGAAATGCGCGAGATAGTCGAAAATGGGAAGGTTAGAACAAAGCCCAAGTGGCTACCAACAGGTGATTCTATAAAAGAATCCTTTCGCTTATTTGCAAAAGCATTAGATGCATCATATAACCCTGATTGTAACGGAAAAGGATTTAGAGCGCTGTGCGATACTTTTGCCGTTCGGCATCGTTTGATGCACCCCAAAGATGTTTTTGCTGTAGAGGTTCGGGATAAAGATGTCCAGACTGCGGAAGAAGGCATCCACTGGTTAAATCAGCAATGCGAAAATCTATTTTCGCAGTGTCATGCAGAGATAGGCGCGCGGATAGCACACCAATTAGAAATACTGCAAAAGAAGAAGGGTTGACATAGCGGAAATTGAATTATTCTAACGATGAACACCAAAGATTTTCTCCGTCTCGGAGTGCCGCTCGGTGAAGCCACGCGGCGCGCGACGGATTTTGTGGCTAGGTTCATCCTCGGCGGCGGCGACAAGTCGCGGTTGCATGAGGAGGTCGCGGCCATTGTGGCGAACCTGTCGGCGTTTCTGGCGGATGATTTGCGGAAGGATTTTGCCAAGGCGTTGTTAAAATCTGGAATCCGCCCCCTCACCCCAGCCCTCTCCCCCGGTGGGGGCGAGGGAGAAAACCTTTCGGCGCGTCGCCTGCCCGTGAAATATCATCAGTGGGGCGAAGGGTTGGATGACGCGGCGGTGATGCAGATGGAGAAGGCATGCCTGTTGCCGGTGGCGGTGGCGGGCGCGTTGATGCCGGATGCGCACGTGGGCTATGGCCTGCCCATCGGCGGCGTGCTGGCCACGGAGAACGCGGTGATCCCTTACGCCGTGGGCGTGGACATCGCGTGCCGCATGAAGATGACGGTGCTGGACATCCCGGTGCGCGATCTGGAGCAGCGGCAGGATCGCCTCACGCGCGCCATCGAGGCGGAGACGCGCTTCGGCGTGGGCGCATCGTTCCGCGAGCGTCGTCAGCACGACGTGCTGGACGCGGATTGGTCGGTCAGCCCGATCACCAAGCAGAACAAGGACAAGGCGTGGGCGCAGCTCGGCACAAGCGGCAGCGGCAATCATTTCGTGGAGTTTGGAATTTTTACGGCGCATGGAGTGGTTGCGACGCCTTCGTCGCAACCATCATCGGCGACGGGGGCGTCGCTGCCACCCGGGCAATATGTCGCACTGCTCTCACACAGCGGCAGCCGCGGCCCGGGTGCGGCGGTGTGCGATTACTACAGCAAACTCGCGTTCAGCCAGTTTCCCGCTTTGCCAAGCGAGTTGAAGCGGATCGCGTGGCTCTCGCTGGATTCGCAGGAAGGCCAGGAATACTGGAACGCAATGGAACTGATGGGCCAATACGCCGCGGCCAACCACGCGTGCATCCATCGGCACATCGCGGAGCACTTGGGCGCGCAGGTATTGCTCGATTTGGAAAACCATCACAACTTTGCTTGGAAAGAGCGTCACGTCATCGGTAGCGTGGAGCGCGAGGTCATCGTGCATCGTAAAGGCGCGACGCCGGCGGGAGCGGGCGTGCTGGGCATCATTCCCGGTTCAATGGCAGCACCGGGTTTTGTCGTGAGCGGGAAGGGAAATGCGGCGTCGCTCAACTCCGCATCGCATGGTGCCGGCCGCGCGATGAGTCGCAAGGCCGCGAATGAAAGGTTCAATTGGAAGGACGTGAACCGTTTCTTGAAGCAGCAAGGCGTGACGCTCATCAGCGCCGGCCTCGATGAAGTGCCGATGGCCTACAAAAACATCCGCGATGTGATGGCGGCGCAAAAGGATTTGGTGACGGAGCTGGGCGAATTCATGCCCAAACTGGTGAAGATGGCTCCGAGCGGCGAGCGTCCAGAGGATTAGCCGGTTCAACTTGTCAACCAGGCCATGGCCCCGCCCCGCGGGCATTTTTTGGCCCTGGTCCCTACCCATTGATTCCACCAAAACTGGTGGAGTGGTGCGCATAGCAGGACTTGAATCCAATTCTTGCTTGGGAGTGCTTGCGTGAATCCTTACAAAACCCGCGTGGCTCTAGGTGAAAATGACAAACTGATTTTTTCTCGAAATGCACCCAAATGCAGGGTTATGCCACTTTTCTGTCATCATCTGTCATCAAAAACACCTTCTCACACGGGCTTTTCAGGCGTATCCACTGCGGTCTTCGCCGCATCCACCAAGCCGCGCAACTGCCCGTGTCGGTGTGCGAAAAACCATACACCCACCGCAGCGCCTACGCCAAGTAAAATCAAAAGTTCATTCCCCACGATCAGCGTTGGCAAGACCATCAACGCCAGACCGCCTACGATGATTGCCACGCTCGTTGTGACACTGCCGATGATGAGTTTCAGCGGCGGATAGAACATCGTCGCCAGCCCGAACAG
>CAIMLG010000256.1 GCA_903842235.1 uncultured Verrucomicrobia subdivision 3 bacterium | reverse complement strand
GAAGTCGTGCCGATGAAAGGCCGGGCGCGGCTGTGTCCGTATTATTTTGTCTCCGGCGAAGGCGACGCGGCGCGTCCGACGCTCGGCGGCGTGCTGGCGACGATTTGTCCGGCGGACAAAAAAATCATCCACGGGATGACGGATGCAATTCTCGCGCCGTGCGCATGCGAACTTGCCCAGCCGCGACGCGACGGGTAAAATGGCCGGACTTCGGTGCCAGTTTAGCTCAGTGGTAGAGCAACGGTTTTGTAAACCGTCGGTCGTCGGTTCAAATCCGACAACTGGCTCCATTTAATGCCACCGTCAAATTCGGGATGGCAGGCAGGAGCATGTCCCCCTCCGTGTTTGTCAACGTGCCAGCCACGTGCCATTCTGCATCTGTCGAAACCGTTCGAACTGGTTCTCTCAAGGAGCAGAAAAAGGGTGCTTCAAAGCATTCGGCCTGAACCTGTTCCTCGCTGCAAAAGGGTTCCTCGCTGTTTTCGGTGGAATCAGAATTGGGGCAAGCGGAGCTTGCCGGCGGTGAGGTAAAGCATGGTAATAAGGTGGGTCGTCGAACGGTAGCCGCGCGCTTTGCGTTTGGTCGCGCTGAAGACGCTGTTTAAGCCCTCCATGAAAGCATTGGTCAGGCCGCATTTCCAGTGTGCCAGGATTCCCGCCAGATGGGTCTGGACCATTTGCGCCAGCTTCACCATCGAAGCCATGAGATTGTTTTTGTAAAACCGCGCCACCCACCGCACCCACCGGCACCAGACTTGGAACCGCCGCCGGGCCGTCGTCGCTTCTGGAACACGATAGATGTCCTGAAGCACCAGCCGCATTTGATAGGCTTTGGCTGTGCCGAGTTTTTTGTCTTTGATTTTGGCCAGCCGCTCCTGTTCCAAATCGGTCAGGTTTTCCGGATTTTTGCGCCAGAGCCATTGGCTTTTGTAGAGCGATTCCCAGACGCCTTTGCCGCCCAGACGCACTTCGGCCCGCCGCACCCGGTCCACCGACTCGTTCGCGTTTTTGATCACATGAAACTTGTCGAACACCACCTGCGCGTTGCGGCAGTTCTCCGCCACGCCGCTTTGATAGGCCGCACTCATGTCCATGCTCGCCTGCGTGAGCGCGTGCCGGTGGCCATTGTGTTTTTCCAGCGCCTCCACAAATTTCAGCCACGTTTCCTTGTCCTTGCCTTCGGTGGCAAAGAGCACTCGTTTGCACGCCAAGTCGGCAAACACGCTGATGTATTCGTGTCCCTTGCGCACACTCATTTCATCCACCCCCACATGGCACACGTTGCTGAAGTCCGCCTGGGCATAGGCCGCGTCCACCTGCCGGAAAAGCATCCGCCACATCCGGGTGTCCGTTTCCCCGACCGCCTCGGCCACCTTGCTCATGGGCATCTCCCGCATGAGCAACAGCGCGAAGGCTTCAAACTCCTTGGTGAAATGTGTGCTCAACCCCTCCCACGGCGGGCGCACACGGAAGACGTGGCCGCACTGGCGACATTTGCCGCGCGGCAAACGGCAGGTGATCTCGCAGCGGTGCTGGAAAACATTGAGATGCCGCCACGTCAACACCTCGGTATGGTCGTAACAGAAAACATAGCCGCCCTCTTTCGGACAGCGCGCCAATTCCCATAGTTTGGACGTCTCGCGGATTTCCAGAAATACCGTTCCGCTTTCACGCTCAAAGCGGCTCTCGATTACTTCCCAGTTCAAACCCAAACCCAATAGTTCGTGAAACAGTTTTTCAGGCGTCATGCCGCCAGCCTACCCAAACCACTCTTCTATTCCACCGAAAACAGCGGGGAACCCCACCATGAGCCTGACAAGGCTGCGCTGGTTGTTGTTCTGGCTGGCGCTGGCTTGGGCGGGCGGCATAAGTCAGGCCGTCGGCAACGTGGCGGTGCTGGATTTTCAGGTGGAAAAACCGGCGACGCCTTTGGACGAGCGAGTGGCGGGGTTGGAGGATTTCTTTGAGATCGCCTTGCAACAGAATCAAGTTCCGGTGCTGGAACGCCGCAACATTCGGTTGGTGCTGGGGGAACGCAATTTACAGGCCGGCGGACTATTGTCGGCGGAAACGCTGTCGCAAGCGAAGCTGCCGGCGGTTGATTATTTTGCGAGCGGCAGCGTCGCCTTTCCGAGCGCAAGTGAATTTGCCCTGACGCTTTCCATCATTCGCGCGGACAAGGCCACGGTGGAATTCACGGTGACACAGCACGGCGCTTACCCGGACGGCTGGCTGCCAGCCATCGGATCGCTGGCCAAGGAGATTCACCAGCGGCTGCAACTTCCAAAACCCGGTCCGGCGGAACGTTCCGAGTTTGAGATGATCACCTGGCTGCCGGAAGCGGCCTTGCCGTTCTTCAAGGGGTTGGATTACTACAGTCGCGGCGACTACGCCACTGCGGTGCCGTGGTTCCGTGACAGCTATGGAAAGGACAAACATTTCGACCTGGCCCGACGGTGGGAAGCGCGGGCTTACCAGAAATTGAATTTG
>CAIMLG010000255.1 GCA_903842235.1 uncultured Verrucomicrobia subdivision 3 bacterium | reverse complement strand
TCCCTAATGGCCCGTGCGGCACGCACCGCGCCAGCCATCTGGCCGACGCTTGCACCCTGTCACCTGACGAGCACGCCGCCCGTGCCGATGCCCGCCGCGCGTTCTGCACCCTCTCCGCCGCCATCCCCGCCCGTGACCGCGAGCTTTACCGGCTTTTGCTGGGGATGCACGAGACCGGCACCCGTGCCCATGTGGACGCCTACGCCAGCCGCCGAAGCATCAGCCCCAGCACCGTTTACGACCGCTTGAAAAAACTGGCCGCCACCATCCAACTGCACCCCCTGTTTTCCCAAATCGCCGCCACCTACCAGCCAGACTTTCAACCGGCCTAGCCGGCCACACCCACAGGTAGGGACGCCGCGCTGCGGCGTCCTTCCCCATTCGTGCCATTCGTGTCCAAAAAAAATCGCGGCTTCGCCTCGGTGGCTCGCCGCGATATTTTTTCCATCGGGGATTCCGCATCCCCGAACCCGCGCCAAAGGTCGTGACCTTTGGAATCCGATCGGGGGAGGGAGCAAATGCCGGTTTAGGGGTCAGCCGCCTAACGTTTCGCATTCATCATGAAAGCCACCGCCAGAATGATGCAGCCCAAGCTGAGGCCCACGAACAGGGTCCATAACATGATGATCGTATTCTTCCGCCGTTCCCACGGGGCCGCCGTCGGAAAGAATATTTTTCCAAGCAGCCGGATGATCGGATATTCGTGTTGTTTGTTCATGCGTTCGCTGGGGGTCGTGGTTTAGGCCGGCGGGCCTTTTGGGAACATGAAGGTATCAATTACCAGTCCCCACAAAAAAGGCAAGTGGTTAACAGGTGGCTAAGGCTTGTAAAGATTCGGCGCTTTCTGCAAACTTTCCGCCACACATGATCTCCAACGAACGCCCCTCGCCCTACGGCCGTCGGCTGTATCCCCCTCAGGATTATCACCCCTCCGGCTACGCGCCGCCGCCCCGGCCACCGGAGGACACCCTCAAAACCGCCGAGATCCAGGTCGAGCGCAAGTTTTTCACCGTCTCCCTCAAGGAAAATCCCCGGGGCCGGTTCCTGCGCATCACCGAAGAAGCCGGCACTAAACGCAACACCATCATCATTCCCATCACCGGCTTGGACGATTTCAAGCGGGTAATCAATGAGATGGCCCTGGCAGCGGAAACCCTGCCCGCCCCCAAGCCCGCCCCCGAAGAAGCGCCGGGCGATGCCATTGGCAACCGGTAATTTCCCGGGTGGCCGTCTGCCAAGACCGTCACCGACCCACTACCTGCCTGTGCGGCACGCATCGGGACGGTTCCGCCCGTGCGCGGTGGCAGACTTCGGCAGGTTGGGCCCGCTCCAGTCCGCTCCACTTCCCGCTTCATTCCGCCATCGCTGCGCTTTCGGCTCCATTTTCGCGCCGTTTCGCTACCTTCCACAGTCCCAACCTGCCGAGACTGCCAGGGGGGACCCGCGCACCCCAAGATGGCCGTCGGCAAGGTGCCGTCGGCAAGGTGGCCGTGCGCAAGCACCTCGTCGCTGGCGCTCCTCGCGCGCTCGGAACGCCCGACCCAGCAGGCCGCGAGACTTCGTCCGGCCAAGGCAACAGCATTACACCGCCATTCTCTGGTTTGCAAAGTGTTTTTTTATGGGAGTTATTCACCGGTTTAGACCGGGGTTGGCTTGACCAAAGACAATACCCACGAGCCATGCTTCTGCTGGTTGCGAGCGTGCAATTCGGCATCATAAGGTTTTTTATCCACGATGATGCGAAAAACGATTTTGAGTAGCCTTTGAGCCAGACACCGCAGAGCACAGGCGTGACTCATGCCTTCGGCGCGCTTCTGTTTGTAATACACGTCCCCCCACGGACAGGCACGGCGGAAAGTATCCGCCCACAGATGGACGGTGTAGCGTAGAAATTTGTCGCAGGCCCGCCGCATTTTGACCGCGTGGTGCTGGCCGGACTGGAAGCTAATGGGGGCGGTGCCCGCGAACGCTTGCAGCACATGCGGATCGTTGGCATATCTACCGGGATCGGAACCGATGGCGGCCAGCAGACGCGGGGCGAGTTTTGTTTTGGCTCCAGGCAGGGACGCAAACAGATGATGGTCGGGATGCTGTGCAAAAAGCTCCGCGATTTTTTGACGATAGTCGTCCAGCTGCTGCTGCAAAGTTCGCAACAGCTTGCACAAGCTTACGGCTAGCTGACTTTTAACTTCGGTGATCGCGGCGGAACCCTTGAACTGGTCAGCCCCGGCAAATGCTTGGAGACGCTGATCCAACGTGGCCGGCCGCCAGAGGCGATGCAGGTGTAAAAACTTTTGCCAGCGCCGCTGTCCAGCCTTGGCCAAGGCAGTTGGCGTGGGGAACGCGATGATGAAATCCCAAGTATAGGATTGGGTCCAGTCGTCGAA
This sequence comes from uncultured Verrucomicrobia subdivision 3 bacterium, assembly GCA_903842235.1. Classification (GTDB taxonomy): domain Bacteria; phylum Verrucomicrobiota; class Verrucomicrobiia; order Limisphaerales; family UBA11358; genus UBA11358. Next base: position 4,085 of record CAIMLG010000255.1, on the reverse strand, counting down.
AGCCTCCAAAGCAGCGGGATAATACTCGACCAATGCCTGCTGGAGTTGATTGACCAGTTGCGTGCGTTGCGAAATCAAAACCACTTCATCCTGACACAGCCACTTGAGCTTGAGGCTGGCGTCGTCGGTAAGCTTTAACGGCTTCCATCCGTGTCCGTCCAGGCGTAACGCCTCGGCCAGGGACCACGCATCCACATGGTCGGACTTGGCACCGCTGGGCATTTTACGTTGCCGGTAACTTTTGGCCGACGCCGGGTTGACAGGATAGACGATGCACTCTTGTTGGAGCAGCTGATCCACCGCCGCCCCCTGATTGGTTTCAATCGCGAAGGCCAAACCGGTGAAGGATGCCGTTTTTTCCCGGAACTTCTGCCAGCCGCTCCGGGTGTGATCAAACTGAAAGTCGGCGACGATTTGCCCTTGCAGATCCACCACGACCACGGCGTGATGCTCACGCCCCCAATCGAAGCCGCCATAATAGATGATTTGTTGCGACGATTTCATAATGTTTCCTTTCTTGTTTGGCATCGTGACGCTGTCGTGAGTCGGCCTAATATAAGGAGCCTCGCAGGCTGTCATTCTCTCAGACTTTTTGACAGACGCCGCCAAGCGGGCCGGTGAGCTCGCGGTGATCCTTGCGGGATTTGGCTTCGCGGACCGTGACCCGCTTGGGGCGATGCCGCCAGAATATTTATATTCCAACGGCAAATTTTGTGCATAACTTTTTTTGCGCGCGGCACGTTTATTCACCACAGGCTCCGGGGAGCTCTCAGGAGCTCTCCTCGCCAGCGGTGAAGTAACCGTGTAAATCATATTAGCGAGGCTTCGCCCGGACAAGCCACCAGCATTAGCCCGCGAGCCCGGGCAGGGCGCGGCATTATGCTCCCAGACTGGCAACTTTCTCCGCGACCACTACGCAGGCTCCGTTTTCCGCTCCGAAAGCCGCCAGACTGGTCCGCCCCGGTGAAGTTAGACCGGTAGCCCGACAGAACGGCTCCTCGGCCTGCCGTTGGCGGTTTTGCCCGTGCGGCTCGCACCCCAATCACCCCCAACCGCCCGGCAGTCCGCTCCGCAGTTCCATCGGGCAGCCGGGAAAGGTAGGGACGCCGCGCGGCGGCGTCCGGGGGCCACGACCGCAGGCGGGCTTTTGATACCCACTCGGCTCGTTCCGGCGATGGCAGGCCGGACCGGCCTACGGCTACGGTGCTCGTTCCTGCGCGCCTGTGCCTTCGGCCTTGCTTCCCCCGAAGAAAGACAAGGAATGTTATCTATAATTTCGCCCCATCGGCGGTTTCCCGCTGCCGCGTGACCCTCCGCCGATGGGTCCCCGCCTTCTCCCCGCGCACGATGGCCCGTGCGGCACGCACCGCGCCCGAAGGCCCGATAAATTAAAGATAACATCGCCTTGTCTATCCTCGGGCGGCTGCATTGTCAGGCCGATTGCTTCGCTGTCCCCAGCGACCGCGCCAACCCCCGTGGCGCTGCAATCGGCCCGCCAATTTGCCGGCATCCGGCCCGCCATCGACTCCACTTCGCCTCGAAGACCCGCCCGCCTGCTACCCCAAAGCCCCCGCCCCACCCCCTATGCTTGACCCCCTCCCATCCCCGAGGGGGTCTTCGCCAGGTAGGCATCCTCACGCGGCGGATCGCTTCAAACGCCACGCTTCGCAAGAAAACCCTGCTCCGCCACGGGTTTTTCGCTCCGCTCTGTGCTGCGCACCAGGCATCCACGCTCCGCTTTTGTGCTCAGGCGCCGCACGGCTGCCAAGTTGCCCATGCCGCCAAAGGTTTTCGACACCATCAGGCGGTCATTCCAATTTACTTTTAGGCCGTAGTGTCGAGCAGACCGATGAGGCGGCATCAAAACCCCCGCAACTTGCATTGCGTCACCGTGCGGATTTTAGTCGCCACCAGGTAACGGAGGCAGTCCGCCGCATCGTCCCCGCCAACGCCATCGTCGTCCGCATCCACCTTGAGCACATCTTCCGGCCGATTTGGGTCGTGTTGCAGCGTGGGAATCGTCTCAATGAGCCGTTTACAGCGTTGATGGATGAATAATGTCGCCCGAACGCCATTTTCCGCGTCACCGAACCCCTGCTGAACCTCGGCCCACCCGTTCAGCCGGTCCATACTGGCTGGCTTCAGGTTGATCCCGTGTCGGGAATACTGCTGCGCCACGGTGGACCCGTCCCCCTGCCGCGAGAACACATCCGCCCCGGCCGAGAACCGGCGCAGGCTGGCAAAGTCCAGCTTGTGCCGCTGGAGCATCGCCCGGATGCCGGCGGCATGACGTTGCGGGAGCCAAAGCCGCTCGGCGTGCTCGTCCACGATGAAGATGTTGCCGTCGCCATCGCGGCACCCGAGCAGCGCCACCGTGTAATGCGCAAACCCATAATCCAGCGCGGCGAACCACTCCACGGCCCGCGCAGGGTCAAAGTCGTTCAAAACATGGATTTCGCGGCGGAAGTTGGTAAAATACTGCCCGGCGGCGATATCCCAATCCCCATCCAGCCAAGCCCGTTTCTGCCAGCCGGTCAAACCCTCCAGCACGCGAACGTAATCCGGATTAGTCCACCGGTTATCCGTGACGCGGGCCGGAATGAACCGCGTGTCGGTCTCGCGATGTTCCAGCATCGGCGCCACGAACTTCGTCCGATACCAAGCGTGACCAACTCCCCCCGGATTCGTCGTGGAATAGATGCGCGGACGCCAATTCGGCTTGGAGCTGCGACAGCACGTCGTGATGTCCTGGTATTTTCGGCTGGTGAGGGTGGTAGCCTCCTCGATGCCGATGACGTCGTATTCGAGCCCGAGATAAGCATCAATATCCTTCTCGTTCTGGAAGTGACCGGCGATGATGCGGGAGCCGTTGGCAAACGTCAGAATGCCCCGGAAAGCCGAGAACTCATGCGGCAGCCGGTTGAACAGCTTGCGCCGCAGATCCTCGAAATGCTCCAGGTTGGCCTTGCCCACCTTGCGGAGCAGCAGGCATTTCAGGCCGGCCACGCGCTGGCAGTCGTCCACCCCCATTTGCGCCAGCAGCCAATGGCTCTTGCCGCCGCCCCGGGCACCGCCGTAGCCGATGGCCGTCGGCCCGTTCGGCTGGTCGCACAGGCGCGCGGCGGCGCAGGCCGCCAGTTGTCGCTCCTGCAGCCAGGCTTCGCCTGTGACCAGCCGGAGCAGTTGCGCGGGCGGACACCCGGCCTTCATGGCCGCGGCGGAAAATACGTCGTGTTCATTCATGGCTTCACCTCTTCGACTTCCACAATGGGGGCATTTTCCGGCAGGTTGTAGGCCTTGCGAATGGCCGCTTCCCATTCCACCGACACCTTGCCGGACACCAGCGTATGGGTCTCCTTGATCTCGCTCGGCATCCCGGCGGCGAACTGTTTCAGCTTGAACGCCAGATCCAGCATCCGCGCCATGCCTTCAAACCCCACGGTGCGGCCGGATTTTTCCCAGCGCTCAAACGCCTTGTCCACCATCGCCATGGCTTTCTCGGCTTTCTGCCACGCCAGCCGGCGGGTCGGTTCATGCACCCGCCACCAGTCCACGGCCTTCTCGATGGCCACCCGCTCGATCGCCATGCGTTCGACTTCGGCCAGGTAGGCATCCCGGGCGGCCAGCCGTTCCGTCCACCCGTATTTGGTGCCCCACTTGTGGATCATCCGGGTGGATATGGAGGGGGAGGTGTCCGGCTGCTCGACTTGTGGCTGGGCGCAGACAAAAATTGACGCCGCCATTATTCCAGCGCAAACTCGCCTCGTTCAAACTTAAAACCAACGACCAGATAACCATTTAACCAAAATCATTTCGCGTAGCTTCGGCTGCTGTCCGTCTCGAAACCTAGGAATTTCGCAACAAAAGACAGCGCTTGAGATGCGCCCCACCTGGGGCGCATTGAAAGCGTTCTTTTGTGGGCCCCCTAGGTGCCCGAGATGGGACGCAAGTAAATGCGTCCCTCTTTTTATTTCAGGCACCAGGGTTCCCACCAAGACAGTCACCACACAGAGCTGATTCGCACGCGAGCGAATACAGCTTTGTTGCATGGCTTCCAAAACCGGAAAGCTCGAATTGACATGGGT
>CAIMLG010000254.1 GCA_903842235.1 uncultured Verrucomicrobia subdivision 3 bacterium | reverse complement strand
GCACCGTGCCGCCCACCGTGCCGCTGCCGACGGTCAAACTGTTGAGCGCCGAATGGTTGGTAAGCGTCAGGATGGTGTTGGCGCCCTGCTTGACCAGCGTGCCGCCGAGCAAGTTGCCGCCGAAGGTGGTGCTGAGGTTGGGGCTGCTCACCGTGAGCGTCACCGCCGCATTGGCGGCGTTGGTCAACGCGATGTTCCCCGTGCCGGTCAACCCCGCAATCGTCACGTTAGTGATGCCGCTGGCGAACCCAAGCCCGTTGGCCACGTTGTTGTTGTTGACCGGGCTGTTTTGCAGGGCCGCCGCATGGCCGACGACCAACTGACCGTTATTGATGGTGGTCGGCCCCGAATACGAGTTGGAAGCACTCAAGGTGACGGCCCCGCTGCCGTTCTGGGCCACGCCGCCGGATCCAGAAATCACACCAGGGACAGTCAGGCCGCTGTCCGTGCGGTTAAAAGCCAGCGTCCCGTTGTTCGTCACCCCGCTGCTGCCCAAGCTGCCGTTCGCATCGCCATTGCCCACTTGCAGCATGCCATTGTTGATGGAAACGGACGTGAAGCTGTTGCCGCTGCCGTTGGCCAGCGTCAAGGTGCTGCTGCCGTCCTTGATCAAGGGCGCGCCGGTGAGATTGTAGCTGCTGCCCGCCAAAATGTAATTGATGGCCGAAGAATTATTGGTGACCACGCTCGGCGTGTGGCTGGCCGTGAGCGTCACCGTGAGCGGGCTGCTGCCGCTGGCGCTGTCATCAAAGGCCGCCAAGGCGTTTTCCACGTAATTGGCAGGGCTGCCGCCCGCCAGCGGCACCCAGTTGGCGGTGGTGGTGTCCCAGTCGCCATTGCCCACCGCCCATTTGACAGGTTGCGGGGCGGCAACATAGATCAATTGCAATTGCTTGGCCGTCGTGTCGTTGGTCACGGTGCTGATGAAACCGGCAAGCACGGGCACTGAGCCGGCAACAAAGCTGCCGGAACCGCTGCTGGAAGCATAGCTCAGCAGTCGATAGGTTTTGGGCCCGGTCAAGCCGGTGCCGGTCACATTGACGGTGACCGTTCCGTTCAAATTCAAGGCGCCGTTGTTCTTCACCGCCGCCGTGGTCGTGCTGGCGTTGGCTCCCAGGGTGAAAACATTGGTAAGATTTCCGGAAGTTCCCTCGGTCAAACTGCTCATCGCCAACTGCCCACCGGAAGAAACAACCTGGGCTTCCAAGGTTCCCGTGTCCGCCACCGTGTAAGCCCCGGCACCGGTGCTAGCCGTGGTGGTGGCGAGATAGGCGAGGTTAGTCACCATCGTCGGACCATTGTAGGTATTGGCACCCGTCAGGGTGAGCGAGCCACCACTGCCCGAGTTGGTCGCCACCAATCCGCCGTCCGTGCCGCCGCCAGTCAATAGCGCCTGCCCAATGGTGATGCCAAACCCGTTGTTGTCAATCACCGCGCCGCCGCTTTTCACCGTGGCCGCCGTCAGCCCATTCAGGAAGGTAGCTGCGAACGCATTGTTAATCGCTTTTAACACGCCGCCGTTGAAGTTGAGATAACCGCTGCCGGTGCCATTGACGATTTGATTCACGCTTTCCACGCCGCCGTTGAGATTGTTCGTCCCCAAATTGCCGGCGTTGACCCCAAGTTTCATGGGAACGGTCGTGTTGCCCGCCGCCATGCTGAAGGAGCCACTGTTGACGGTCAAGGTTCCCGACCCAGCAACCGCACTTTTGCCGCCGATTTGGAGAGGACCGGTGGTATTGTTAATCGCGACACTACCACCATCCACACTCAAGGTGCAATTGTCGTTGGCGACAACGGCACCAATAGATAAAGAGCCCCCCGTCCCGGTGACAACCGTGAACTTGCCGCCGGTTTTCACGCTGGTTAAAGCTCCAATGCCCGTCATGGCGAGCGTGTTACCGGATGCTGTTCCCATGGATAATGTCCCGCCGTTTAAAATGTCCAATTCCCCGGCCGCAGTGCCCTGGACATTTCCCCAGATGAACGTTGACGAGCCAGCCAGCGTGACATTGGTGCCGATGGCCGCAACTTTGCCGGAAGCAACCTGGAGGTTGGGAGTAGCCCCCGCTCCCGCGCCACTGAACGTGATGGTTTGTGGCGTGGACGAAGTCAGCGTATACCCGTTATTATTAAACTGCATAGTTAAGGGTGGTTTGGTAAGCGTGGCATTGACATTGACCTTGTAAGTTCCATCCGCACCGCCGAAGACGGCGGTTTGGCCAGAAGCCGTGGTGGACCATATCGCGCTCGCTGTGCCGCCAGACGTGGTGCTCCAATCGGTGGTCGTGTTGTCCCAATTGCCGCTGACCGGGGTGCTGGAACTGGTGCTGCCGGTACCCCCCCCCCAATATTCACTTGTGGCAAAAGCGGACGACAGGGAAACGGCCGCAAGGATGCAGAGGACCGCAATTTTCGTTTTCATAAGGCAGGAGGTTTTCATGGATTGGGGTTAGAATTGGGATTGAGGCCGGACGGGGTTAGCTGCCAGCCAGCGGACGGGTTTCTGAAAGGTTAAGTGGTTCAATTGGCAAATTATCGCAGATCCGATTTAATCCGCCAATTACACGTTCGTGTAGCCAAGCCGCCCGGCGGATTTTCTGGCGATCCCATCAAGAAACGGCAGCGTGATGGATTCGACAATTTTCGCCAGGATTTACCCATCGTTTACCTGCCAAGCAGGAGGCCTGACCGCGTCAGGGCGACGTGATGCGATAAAAGGCTTGCGTGGTCCCGAGGGTCGTATCCAGCCATTGGGCCAAACCGCCGCTGTCGGTTGAAACCATTCCCAGATTGGTCCAAGGGCCGTTGAGGGTCGAAGCGCGCTGAACCCGATAAAAAGTTTCCGGCGTTCCGAGAAAATTCAACAACCAGGCGTTGGGCTGTCGTGATGGAACCTGAAGACTGGCCGGTTGCAACGGATTAGTGCCGAGCAGAAGCACGGTCGCTTGATTGAGTCCCCCGGCCCAATAGTTGGTGCCGTTTTGCAGGTTGAGAATCACCGTCTTTAATCCGTTGGTTTGGGCAATCAGCGGCACGATGGAAACATTGGTAAAAGTGGCCCCGGCGGCGAAAGTGATGGTTCCGGGCAGGGCCACATAATCCACGCCGTTGCTGGCGGTGCCGCCCAGGGTATAGGAAACGGTCAGGACACTGTTCGTGCCACCGCTTCGTAAAAACGTGATGCTGCCGGGCGTTCCCTGGTTGATGCAGGTTGTGGCCACCGAGGCCAGCACCTGAACCGATGTGGTGGGTGCGCCCACCGCGAGAAACTGAACGGCATCGGCGATGACATAGCCGGTGGTGCCGGTATTGCTGATGACCACACTGGCATTGGTGCCAGCGTTGAAGTTGGTGGTCAGCAGCAGCACCCACTGGCTGCCGTTTGCCTGCTGATTGACCAACACAGTGTTTGTTCCCGTCGGATAATTAATACTCACCGGCGCATTCGTTGCCCGGTTGGCATCCGCCGTCCAGCGCAAGAACACTTGATAAACACCGTTGCTGGGCAGTGTGGGAGTAAAACTGACGGATGAGCCGCCCTTGTTGGCGTTGCCATCGGTGAGGTAATCCGTTCCCCAATAACCTGCAGTTGAGGTGCTCGAAGTCCAGATTCCCTGAATATTGACCCCGGTGGCATCGGCGTCATCTACTACTATGATGGAGTTGCTGCTGTTGAGAACGGAAATGTTGCCGAGAGCCTGGCCATTGGCAAGCAACTGGAGTGCTAGTTTGTTGTAATTTACATTCTGCGCGGACACGTTGTCATTAATAGCAATGGCGGCGGCGGTGCCGGCGGCATCGCTGGTGATCATGAACACCGGTTCCATCCGGCAGGATGAAAAGGCAATATGGCTGGCGGAGAGCGCAAAGGTGCAGAACACGTTTTCACATTCTCCAACCCGGGGAATGAGCGAGCGATAACTGATGGGAAAGGGCGACGTGACGGAAGTGCCCAGCCCGCCTTCAATTTGGCAGGTTCCATTTACCGCCAGCCGCCAGACGGAATGCGAGTCAATGGTATAAGATGCCAGCCCAATGCTGTCGCTGGCCACCCGGCTGCTCTGGCAGTTTTGCTGGGTCATGACATAGTCGCTCACCATGCGGCACGCCTCCCGGACATAAATGTCATGCGGCCACCCGCCGGTGTCCAGAAACTCATCCTGGCACATGCCCCAGGATTGCATTGCGGAACGGATATTGGCAGGAATCAGCGGACTGGTCGCCAGAAAGATGAAAAAGCCACGGGTATAATCCTCGTGGTATTGTCGCAAAAGCGCGCGCCCGGCGGTATTATTGGTGGGCCAAGTCAGGCTGGCACCGATCAGATCGGTGGAAAATTGTCCATTGTTATTAATATCATATTTGCCGGTCGTGTCCGGACGATCCAAGGTCATGAACTGGCCCAATGTAACCGAACCGTTCTTCGCCACCAGCGCTGCTATGTAACGGGCCAGCAGGGTATATTGAGTCGCATCATAATCCGCCGGGGCGGTCATCGGCAGAAAATTTGCCGCCGTTTGGGTAAAGGCCATCCGGAAGTTGTAAGCCTGAACCCCATTGTCACTGCTGCCCGGTGGATTCAGCGTTACGGAGTTCATTAGTGGAAGCAGACCGCTGGCCGGAGTGCCGGGCACCACATAAGGATCATAACTCACTCCGCCATTGCTGGGAGCATGCACGCCGGCCAGGGACTCGCCATAAACATTGGTGCCTTCACGCCCAATGGTATAGCTGACGCCGGCGCCCGTGATCAAATCGCCCTCGTAGGTGGTGTCGATAAACATTTTCCCCGCATAAATCGAACCATCGTCCATGGTGATTTGAGCGATGCGCTGGTTGTTCATCGTGACCAAAGCCAGCGTTTGGTTGAAAACCACCTGGACGCCAGCCTGGGCCAGCATCTGGCCATAAATTTGTTCGGCCACATGCGGTTCCAGATTAAATTGGACACTTTGGTTATAGTGGGCGCCGTTACGCTGATAAAATTCCAGGGCAAGTCCGCCAATGTAACCATTGCCGTTCTTCCCGATGTCCGTCCACCCCAGACCGCCGCTGCTCAGGCCGCCAAAATGATCGTCTTTACAAAGCAGCACGGTCTTTTTGCCCATGCGTCCCGCCCGGACGGCGGCGATGACACCGCCGGAGGTGCCGCCATAGACCACCACCTCAGCGCAGACCGGCGCCGGCGGCGGTTTGGCCAGAACGTAAACCAACAGGTGTTTGATCGTGTAGCCCGCGGCGTTGGCCAGGTAGCTCCAATCGGCATTGGTATTCCCGGTATTGTTCCCGATGCCCAGATCCGGTGTGGTGCCGGTGCCCCAGCCGTTAAAGGCAAAGAGCACATTGCCGTTCAGCTTGACCTGCATGGCTCCGCGGCCGGCGGTGCCGGGAGAAGCGTCCGTGCCGGGAAAGAATTGGATGCTGCCGTTGCCCAGACCCGTGCCAGTGGCCACGCCAGCCACACTGGAATACACATCCAAGTTGGATACGGTCTGCTGAAAATTCGCGCCGGTGCCAAGGCTCGGCACGCCTAACTTCGCCGGATTGGCGGAGAAGGCGTCCATGTCCACCCAGACATATTGCAATGGCCCGTTGCTGGTCTGGAGTTCCACATAATACGCCACCCGGCTGTAATTGGTCGCCCAGAGATGGTGATCCATGCTGTAGGGCGTGCCGTTGGTGTTGTAATTCACAACATTTGCCAGAGGCAGGGAATAAAGCAGTGTCCAGCCAGCGCTCGCGGGGACATTATTGGGCGGTCCGTAAAGCGGCGGTGAAAACAGGTTGGTGGTGGTCAAGGAACTAACCAGGCCACCGGAGCGGCTCAGGATGTTCGAAACGCCGAGTGTATAGATGACGTTGGGAGCCTGCAGCGAGGTCGTGAGTGAAAGGTTGGTGCAGGTGGAATCCAAAGTGGCCCCCAGCGCGGAAATGCCGCTGGTCAACGAGAAATTTGCCAGATTCGTGGCCGAATCCGCCACCGGCTGGTTAAAGACGATGGTCACGCCGTTGCGGGTCGGCCAGGCACTGGCGCTGATCAGGACGGGAGCCGTGGGAGTGTTGAGGGTCAGATTGGCCATCAAGCTGGTGGTGCTGCCATACTGGTTGGTGACGACCACGAAATATCCGCCAGCCTGCGCGGCGGTGATGTTGGTGAGGGTGAGCGAGGCATTGGTTGCGCCGGCGAGCAAATTGGTGGTCAAGAGATTGGTGACGCAATACCACTGAAAGTAATCCGGGGAAGGACCACCCACCGTGACGGTGAACGTCGCGTTGCTGCCTAGGGGAACATTCACATTGGAGGGTTGTTGAATAATGGAGGGTGCAACCGGAAGAATTCCCAGTCGAACTGATTCCAAGTCCGACTGCGAAAGCACGGTGTTATACACTTGCACATCATCAAACCAGGCCGGCGGCGTGCGATCCCCCGTCGTGGCCGCCGTGCTCCCCACCCGGAAGTCATTGGATGTATCCACAATTCCAGGACCGCGCACCACCGCAATCGTTTGAGCCGTGCCGAGCGGGGCCACCGCCGTGTTGGTGCCCCCCGCATAAAAATTAACCTGACTGCTGCTGGCACCGCTGCCGTTGTAAGTCACCGCCACGAAAATCCACTGGTTGCTCGCGTTCACATTGGCTGAGGAACTCGCCGATGACGCCATGTTGGTGTTCAACTCAAACAAGAGTTGAGCACTGGCGGATTGACTGCTGCTGAACCTGAAATCAAACCCGCCGGAGGTGCTGAATTTGCTGATGAGCCGGTCGGCCGAGGATGGATTGGCCCGCAAATTAACCCAGCAGGTCAGCGTGAGGTTGCTCAAACCATTCAGCTTGGCCAGATTGCCGCAGTAAAGATAATCGGCGGTCCCGGCGGTTGACACATTCAGGGCGTAACCGCTCCTGTTGGGCGGGTTGCTGGTGCGCGTGGCCAAACCGCTGAACAGACCGCTGGTTTGAGGGGCGATACCCGTGTCCAGCGCCGGGGTGGTCCCACCGCCCGCTTCGTCAAAAGTGTAATGCAGCAGCGGCGTGGGCGGCGCAGCCCGAGTCCACTGCGCCGCAAGCAACAGGCCGCCGAGAATCACGCCAGCAATTGCGCCGCCGCGTCCAAGATGATGGAAAACATTTTTCATCGAAAAGTCATATCCGGGCTAATAATATAAAATATGCTGCACTGCCTCAACAAGCGAGCGGGTTTTCACCCGTGAAAAAAACCCGCCATTGTTAAAAAAGGATCACGGACGCCGCAATTGGCACAGGTCGAACTGGCTTTGCCTCGATTTGGTGGACAGGTAGTGAATGCATGAGGCAAAGGGTATAGAATAAACACGGATGGTTCAGGTTTTTCGGTTGTGCATGGTTTCGGTGGTAGCGACGGATCAAATCCCTATGCAGGTTTGCATTATCTATAAGCGAATCATCATCAGTCAGGATATTTTGCCGGACCCGGCTTCAACCGAAGGAGACAATCACGGCTTTGAAAAAAAACTAATGCCGCTGACAAATTGATTGGTCTCTCCAACCTGGAGATCAGAAAGCGACCGAGCCGCTTTACCCATAACGCTGATCTGGTTAAAGGCGATGCCGCTGATTTTTGCTTGGTCACTAAAGCCCTTGATCACCGATGGGGCACTGCCGAGGGCGCGGACCGTGATGTTTTTTACGAGGATGTTGGTTACCCCGCTGGCCGATCGGGTCGTGACCTCCAGCCAGCGGCTGGAACTGTTATTGCGAGGCCAAAAACCTTCAATGTCGATGTTCTCAAAAACAATATTTTCGGCGGGCTGGGTTCCCATGTTGTGATTCAGGGCGATGGCGCGCATGCTGCGATAGGAGCAGGCATTTTTGAAGGTGATGTTTTTCTGCGCCTGATACACACCAAAACCGACTTTATAGGTCGCGCAACGGCTCCAGGCCACGGCGTCGTCAAACACAACGTCCGACAGAACTTCCGGGCTGCCCGGCCATTGAACGGCGATGTCCGTGTTCGGCCCCCAGGTTTTGGTTGAGTAGGTGTCATCCTCGGAAATGGCGATGGTATGTTTTACGTTCACGTTTTGACTTTCCATGATATCCATGGCGTCATCTTCATAGAATTTGTCATTTTCGTTAAAATGCTTGGTGTCGCGGATCTCAACATTTTGGCAGCGCGTGGGAATGAGTCCCCACAGGCCGCTGTCGCGAAGCGTCACGCCTTCAAGGGTAAAACCGTTGCATTGGAGCGGCACCACCAGGTTGTCCAGATAGTGATGGACGCCACGCAGAACCCGGGCATTACCATCGATGGTGCCGCGGCCGTAGATCCGAATGTCGGAAGAAGCATTTTCGGTGTAGATCAACCAGGTGCCATCCATGCGGAGCGAATTCTTAAGGTAGCGCGTGACATGATCGGCTGGGTTTTCGGAGGCGATGAGCACGGCGGCGGCGGCAAGGTAGAGCGAAACGTGGCTGCGCAACATCAGATTGGCACATTTGAATACTCCGGCGGGAACGTAGACGATTCCGCCACCAGCGGCATGCGCATCATTAATGGCTTTTTGAATGGCGATCGAACACAGGCGCACGCCATTGGTATCGGCGTTATAAGCCGGGCTCGTGATGTTGAAAATTCCCTTCCCATTGGATGCCGGGGGGTTAATTTCAGGAGCCTCGGCACAGAGGACCAGCTCGCGACAGTCAGCTAGTTTGATGATCAGATAGCAAGGTTTTGAAATCGTGAAGGCGAGCGACTTTCCCTTCACCACAGCGGATAGGTTCAGGCTTTTCGGGCTGATGCTGAATGACTTGATGTCTTTCTCGCCGCGAATGGAAACGGTGGTGGCTCCGGTAAAAGTGAACCGGCAATAATCATAGACATCCGTATTCGCGATGACCGGAACCGAAACCGTGTCGGCGGTGACACTCAGTTGGTTGGCAGTTTTATAGCAGGCCGGCACCATGGGAATGCTCAAGATTCCAGCTTGTAATGCTCCTGGGGTGATGACCATCGACGCCAACAGGATCCAGGTTAGAAAACGCAAGCCTCGTCCGAAAGATAATGCCAATAAAGATGGATTCATATTTTAAGTGTTTAAGCTATGGCGTTCGCCGTTTGCGTCCGTAAAAACGATAGAGAATCATCGCTCCGAGCGGGTGCAAACAGGCACAGGCGATAAACATGGTGCTATAACCAAAATGGTCAATGAGCGGCCCGGCCACATAGTTAAACACGATCGACGCCGCACCGCCCAAAGCACTCAAGATTCCAAATGTGGTGGCCACCGTGCCGACCGGCGCGACCTCGGTTACGAGCACGTTAATCATGGTCAGCCAGCAATTGGACATGACATAGCAAAGCACCAGCAGCCCGAGCACCACGGGTTTGCTGCCAATGGCGAACGGGGCCAAGGCAAAACAAGGCGCCAGCATGGCCAGCCGTTGCAACGCAATGCGGCGCGAAGTCGGGGCATGACCGCCGGCCCGCAAATGCTTGTCGGACCACCAGCCGGCGAAAATATTGACCCCGGCGGCCGCCGCCGGCGGCAGCCAAGTCCAGCCCAGCTGCGCCAGCGTCCAGCCGCCCCGTTCCTGCAGAAAAGGTTCCTGCCAATAAATTAGGAAAAACCACGCGGGATCGGTAACGATGCGTGCCAAGACCACGCCCTTCAACGAAGGGGTCGTGAGCACGAACTTGAGGCTGCCAATGCCCGGCGCCCCCGTTTTTGTTTGGGTGGTTGAGGCGACGGGCATGGCGCTCCGGTCACTCAGGAACCAAACCAGCGCCAAAGCGAAGCTCAGGATTCCCGGAATTAGAAATGATGCGCGCCAGCCGTGGGCGAGCGTCAGCGCCGCCACGAGCGGTGCGGTAATGACCGGCCCGACGGACTGGAGCGCCTGATGCATGGTCACAACAAATCCGCGGCGTTCCGCCGGATACCATTTGGTAATCATCACCATGATGGACGGCACCACCCCGGACTCCGAGATGCCGAGCAGAACTTGGGCGGCCAGCAGTTCATGGAAGTTACGCGCCAAGCCGCATCCCACGGTGGCCACCGACATGCCGACCAAAAAAATCGCCGCGCACCGCCGCGTGCCCCACCGATCAATCAACTGCCCGGAAAAAAGGTAGCCCACCGTGTAGGGCACCAGATACGCATTGATCAACCAACCATAATCCTGGTTGCTCAAGCCGAACTCCCCGGAGATCGTGAACTTGAGGATGGCCAGTGTTTTCCGATCAATGAAAAAAAGAATCGAAGCCATCACCAGCATGAAGAGCATGGCCCAACCCACCGGGGAAATTCGCGGGGGCGCAGTTTTGGCTTGGCAATCCATGTGAATCAGGACAGCGGTTCGCAGGCGGCGACCAAATCATCAACGTGAGCCGTGGCCAACGCCACCGAAGTGTCGGCAGCCCCATAGTAAATTTTAACCTCCCCGGAATCCTCCAAGATCAGGCCGCAGGGAAAAATCACGCTCCCCCGGAAGCCATCCAGTTCATAGTCCGTTTCGGGGGTCAACAGCGGCTTCCGCATCAGGCCGATGACGCGCGAGGGAACGTTCAGATCCGTCAGCATCAAGCCGGCGTAATAGGTTTTGAACCAGCCTTTCGGCTCCCAGCCAGCCAGCCGGCGATTGGCATCGCGGTGGACGGCGTGGATGGTGACGAGCCAGCCATGCCGCGTCTCGATGGGTGGCGCGGCCGGTCCAATTTTCGAGTTGGCGTAAGGCACTTCTTCCACGCCGAGCACGGGGCGGTTGCGTCCCCAATAAATCAGGTCGGAGGACTCGGCGCACCAGATGGGAAAGTCTTCGGGATTCTCCCGCATGTAAACCGGCAGCGGCCGCTCATAGCGCACAAACTTTCCGCCGATCCGGCGCGGAAAAAGCACCAGGTTCCGGTTGTCGGGCGCGCTCACGCTCAGCCAGGTAAATTTTTGGAAATCTTCCGTCGTGGCCACGCCGCCGCAGATGCCGTGCAAGGTGTCCACGGCGAAACACATGTAGATTTTACCTTCGATGATGGTCAGCCGTGGATCGTAGATGCGCTTTACAAAATTAGGCGCGTAGCGATGCCCCATCAACCGCTTGAGTTCCACCCGCACGTCGGCTTCGGCCAGAATGGACTTGGGCTCGACCGTCCACTTAATGCCGTCGGGACTGGTGGCCAGACCGATGTTCGTGCCCGCAAAGCCGCCTTGGCCATCATGGCCGTGGTCGTTGCGAAAGACCATCAGATAGCGACCGCCATGGCGCACGACGCCCGCGTTAAAAGTGAGGGACGACGGATACGGAACATCCCGGGCCGACAGGACCGGATTCTGGGCATGACGCAATATATTTAATTCTGGTTTCACAATTGACTCACGGCTTTCAGGATTGAGGTGTTAACAAATGAGTGGCGGATTCAGGCCTGACCACCGGGCAGCGTGGATTTCAGAAAACTGCGGCGCGACTAGGGCTTCACTTGGAGGTTTGTGTTAAAATTATTTTTCCGGTGACCGGCTCAAAGATTATAATACTGCTCCCAATCTTTACGTGGCGGCACGCCGGCGAGCAATCCGTTGGCGACCTTGTGGTTGGTGATCTGCCGGGTCGCCGGATCGAAGGCGAGCTTGGCGTTCACGTGCTGGGCGATGACGCCCAGCGCCATAGTCTGGCACAGCGGCCCGGCCACCGCGAAGGACGACCGGCATTTTTCCTTGCCCTGGCAGGCCAGCAAAAAGTTTTCGTGATGGTTGGAAGTGCTTTTCGGCACCGGCGGCAGCTTGGCAGCCATTTCCTGCGCCTTGGCTTCGGGAATTATCTTGAGCGTCGAGGCGTGTGAACCGCCCTTGAAGGTCAGGCCTTCGCCGTAAATGACTTTCCCGGGCGGAAGTGATTTTGGTTCCGCTGAACCCTTGGACGGTGGCGGAATGTTGGGATCCACCACGGCGGTTCCAAAATTATCCGGCAGCGGCGGCAGGTTCTTCTTGCCGTCATACCAGGTCAATTCCACCGGCGGCAGCGGGCCGCGCGCCGGAAATCGGAACGCCAGCGTTGAAGCCTGCGGAAAAATAAACTGGCTATAGCCATCCAGTTTCACCGCTTCCACCTCGGTCGGCAAACCGAGCTGCAGAAATTCATGGGCCGTGTCAAATATGTGCGCGCCCCAGTCGCCGAGTGCGCCGTTGCCGAAATCAAACCAGGAACGCCAGTCGCCGTTCACATAGCCGACGTTATATTTATGCTCTTCGGCCGTTGCCAGCCAGGTTTCCCAGTCGAGCGAGGCCGGAATGGGCTGTGCCGGCAGCAGCCCCGACACGGTCATGCCGTGCCAGCGGCGCGTTCCGTTCATGAAGGCGGAGATCTTGGTGACATTCTTGATGATGCCGGCGTCCACCCACGCCTTAAACTGAAAATAATTCGCCTCGGAATGTCCTTGGTTGCCCATCTGCGCCGCCACGCCATATTTTTTTTCCGCCGCCATCATCAGCTCGATCTGCCGGAAGCTGTGGCCCATCGGCTTTTCGCAATAGACGTGCTTGCCTAGCGACATCGCCAGCATCGCGATCGGAAAGTGCGAAAAATCGGGCGTGCCGACGCTCACCGCGTCAATGTCCTTGCCCATCTTGTCGAACATCTGTCGGAAATCCTGGAAGCGCGGCACGTTCGGAAACTTTTTCAGGATTGCCTGTGTGTGCGGCGCGCCCATGTCGGTGTCGCAGAGGGCGACGATGTTCGCCAGTCCCGTGGCATAAAGCGCGTTGACGTCTTCCGCCCCGCGGTTGCCGATGCCGCAACATGCGAGGTTCACTTTTCCATTCGGAGAAACTGTGGGGATTGCCGAACCGTCCGCCGCGAACAGCAGCTGCGGTGTGAAGATGGAAGCGGCGCCGGTGGCCAGAACGCCTTTGAGAAACGAACGGCGGCGAATCTGCGCGACGGCCAGATTTTTGCGGTTGATCGGGTTCATGTCAGTTCTTCCTGAGTTCAGGTGGTTGGTTTACTTCGCGGGCAGTTCGCGGATTTTCACGTTGCGAAAGGAAACTTCGGTGCCGTGTTCCTGCAATAAAATATGGCCGTCGGCCCATTCACCGAAATCGGGGATGTCCTTGAATTTGCTTTTGGCCACCGCGTCGCGGAACGCGGCCGAGCCGCGCTCAAATTCCACCGTCTTCACGCCGTTCAGCCAGAACGTGACGAGGTTGCCCTGCGACAAAATCCGCGCGTGGTTCCATTCGCCAACCGGCATGACTTTTTTGGCCTTCGGCGCGGGAATCAAATCATACAGCGAGCCGATGGTGCGGTCGCCGTCGCGGCCCAGCTTCGCATCGGGATGGCGCAGGTCGTCGAGGATTTGGAATTCCATGCCGATCGCCGAGCCGACGGCGGCTGGCTTGCCAGTTTTCTTGTCCACGGGCGTCAGGTTCGGCTGCACAAAAATCTTGATGCCGCTGTTGCAGCCGGGCGTGGTCTTGAAATCGGCCGTGAGTTCAAAGTTCGCATAGCGCTGACGCGTGATGATGTCGCCGCCGCCGGCGGATTCCTCGCCGCCGTTTTCGTGAACGGTCAGCACGCCATCTTTCATAAACCAGCCGTGAGTCGGGAAGTTTTCCGATTTCGCGCTGCGCCAACCGTTCGCCGTTTTGCCGTCCCAGAGCAATTTCCAGCCATCGGCTTTTTCCTGCGCGGTCAGCGTGTTGGGCGCGGCGGCAGCGGGCTTGGGTTCGGAATAAAGCGGATTGGTGTAGGCGCCCGGGGCGGCGGTCTGGATATTCGGCGTCACGTCCGCCGGAACTTCACCGAGCGCCCATTTGATGCCACCGACGAGAATTTGTTGGAACGTCGGGTTCGTCCAAACGTCCTCGCGATGCCCCATCGCGGTATACCACACGCGACCATTGCCTTCTTTGCGCGCCCAGGTATTCGGATATGGCGGGCGCTGATACATCGGGCCTTTCATGTGCGGCGCATCCATCACCGTCAGCACATGGTCGTCCGCGGCAAAATCCTTCAGCGAATACCATTCCTCGTTGAAAGCAAAACTGTCGCCGGCGTTTTCAAAGCCGGGAAACTTCGGATCAATCACCCGGTTCGTCGCGACCTGTTG
>CAIMLG010000253.1 GCA_903842235.1 uncultured Verrucomicrobia subdivision 3 bacterium | reverse complement strand
TTATGATGGTGCTTTTCTTTTTCCTGCGCGACGTGCGTTCCGCGCTGCTTCCGGCCCTTGCGATTCCCGTATCGCTCACCGGCACCCTGTTCCTGCTCAACCTGGCGGGATTCACCATCAATGTGCTTACGCTGCTGGGCCTGGTGCTGGCCATCGGCCTGGTGGTGGACGACGCCATCGTGGTGCTGGAAAACATCTACCGCAAAATCGAGGAAGGCGAGCCGCCCCGGGAGGCGGGTTACAACGGGTTGGAGGAGATTTTCCTCGCCGTGGTGTCCACGACGGCGGTTTTGGCGGTGGTGTTCCTGCCGCTGTTCTTCATTTCCGGTTTCGTGGGCAGGCTGTTTCGCGAGTTCGGCCTGGCCGTGGCGGGTTCCGTAATCCTTTCGGCCATCGTCTCCCTGACGCTGACTCCCATGCTTTCGACGCGGATGTTGCGCCGCAATCACTCCCGTTTTTATCAACGCACCGAACCGGCCTTTCAGGCCTTTTATGGGGCTTATGTCCGCGCCCTGCGCGGCTTTCTGCATCGCCACATCCTTGCTTGGTTTCTTGTATTCGCGACGTTGTTAGGTGGCGGTTTCATTCTGTTGGACGGATTAAAGTCCGAGCTGGCTCCGCTGCAGGATCGGGGCAGGATAAACATGCTCATCACCGCCCCCGAGGGAGCCACCTTCGACGTGATGGATCATTTCATGGATCGCCTGGGCATGGCGGCCCAAAAGCAGGTTCCCGAGGCCACCGGCGTGTTGACGGTCGTGGGTTTTGGCAGCACGGTGAATTCCGGTTTCGCCAACGTCATCCTCAAGGATGTCGAAGCCCGCGCCCGCAGCCAGCAAAAGATCGCGGCCATGATGAGCGGCGTTGTTCGCGGCCTCACCGACGCGCGCACCATCGTGACCCAGGACGAGACCATCCAGACCGGCGGCGCCCGCGCCAGCCTCCCGGTGCAATTCGTGATTCAAGCGCCGGACTTTGATCAGTTGGCCGAGGCGCTGCCGCGCTTCCTGGCCCTCGCCCGCGAGGACAGGACTTTCCTGGCCGTGAACGAAGATCTGAAATTCACCCGGCCCGAGCTGCAGATCACCGTGGATCGGGATCGATTGCGAAGCCTGGGGGTGCCCTATTATAATGTCGCGCAGGCCCTGCAACTGGGTCTGGGAGAAACCCGCCTCGGTTATTACCTCAGGGATGTCCGCCAGTTTCAGGTGCTTGGCCAGGTTCCCGATCAATACCGGCGGGCACCCGGCGACTTGAACGCCATTCAGGTGAGGAATGCCGGCGGCCAGCTCATTCCCCTCGGCAACTTGATCCAATATCATGAACAGGCCTCTCCGCCCCAGCTTTTCCATTTCAACCGCTGGATCTCGGCCACGGTTTCCGCGAGCCTCGCCCCCGGCATGGCCATGGGTGACGGCATTGCCGCCATGCGCCGCATCGCGGCCAAAACCCTGAATTCCGATTTCACCACCGGACTGTCCGGTCCTTCCCGCGACTTCGCCGAAAGCTCCTCCAGCCTGCTGTTCGTCTTCATCCTAGCCCTGGTTCTCATCTACCTGGTGCTGGCGGCGCAGTTCGAAAGCTTCCGGGATCCGGTGATCATCCTGCTCACGGTTCCCCTGTCGTTGTTCGGCGCTTTGCTTTCCCTGTACGTCTTCAATCAGACGCTCAATATTTTCAGCCAGATCGGCCTCATCATGCTGATCGGGCTAGTGACGAAGAACGGCATTCTCATCGTCGAATTCACCCGGCAAAAACGCGAGAAAGGCATTCCCATCGAGCAGGCCGTGATCGAGGCCGCTTCTGCGCGTCTGCGGCCCATTCTCATGACCACCTTGACGGCCGCGCTGGGCATGCTTCCCATCGCCCTGGCCACGAGTTCCGGAGCGGAAAGCCGGAGGCCCATGGGCATCGCCGTGGTAGGGGGACTGCTTTTCGGCATGGTGCTTACCCTGTTCGTCATTCCGACGATGATCCTCTTTTTTCATCGGAAGGGAAGGGAAGAGGCGGACCATGTTTAGGTTCCTGCTCTTGAGCGCTGGGGTGGTGTCTGTGGGCGCGGCGGAACTCACGCTTTCACAGGCGTTGCGCGAAGCTTTGGAGCACAATCCCGGCTATCAGGCATCGCGGA
>CAIMLG010000252.1 GCA_903842235.1 uncultured Verrucomicrobia subdivision 3 bacterium | reverse complement strand
CTCACCGGCAGAAAGTGAATGAATCTCCGCGCCGAGATTGAGAACTGGGGAAATTGGGGGAAAAGTGCGAAAAGACTAGGAAAATCAACAGGTTAAACGAAATCGGGAGGAACAGATCAAGTTTGAGAAGTTTCTGGGGAAAACCGGCCAATTAGAATCGGTTTGAGAAGTTTTCATGGGTCAGCCGAAGAGGTTTAATTGAGTCTTAATGGGCGTTTTTTGAGCCGTTCTTTTGGGCTTAAGGCTGGATAAAATCTGCCGGGCAGAGGCCATCTCACGAACCGGATCAGGCGTGGGGACAACCGTTTTCCCGGCAACCAGCAACGCATGATCCACCAGGGCGCGCGTGGATTTGGCTTCCTCGTAATAATCCTCTCCATGAATCTTCCAATGGCTTTGGATGACTTGCCGCAGATAGGCGGGGCGGTATTTGACCTTCGACTCCATGTGGGCGGCCGCCTGAAAAAACACCTTCATGAAGATTTCCCGATACTGGTCGCCGTGGATTGTCACCCCGCGTGAATTAAGCCAGGACGCCGGCCACAGGACCACCCACGCGAGCAGCCGGCTGCGATCCTGGGCGAAGCAACGGTCGTCGCCGGGCTGCTGATAGAACTTGCGGCGCAGCAACTCCAGGCACGCATCGGTTAATTCCTTCGGCGTCGGCTGTTTGAACGCATTGAGTTTGCGCGGTTTCATGCGGCTTAATTCAGATCCAGATTGACCGGCATATAATACAGCGCCGACCCGTTTTTTCGGCACCAACCAAGCGCGGCCTCGGCGGTGGGGAAGGTCATCTTGGAGTCGGTCATGCGGCCCCCGTGCGGGTGACCAGGATGGCGACCGGATTTCCTTCGTTATAGAACATCGTTTTTGATTGCCCGGCGGGGGCGGGCTGGTTAAAACCGGCGTGCGGCTTCGTCATAGGAGTAGTATTCCTGTGTGGTGGTCGTAGGCCGGCTCGTGCTGATTACACGGGCTGGCCACTTTGTTAAATCATTAAAACGGGTTTTTCCCCTCGTCACTTACGCCCGAGCCCAGCTCGGGGTCGGCATCGGCCACGGGTTCCAGCTCGGGATCGAAATCACGCCAGTCTTCCTCCACCGGCAAGGGCGGCAACAGCGGCATTTTACCGCGCGCGCGCTGGCGATTACAAAACGCGCAGTCGCAAAACACTCCCGCCGTCAGCTTCATCTCATGGATCGTCAAAGGCTCCGTGTCCTGAAGCTGCGCATAAGCCGGCAGCAGCACATTCTCATTACGCTTCTGGTTCACCACCGCCGCCACGCGCATGAGCAACTGGTCCAACTGGCTGGGAAGCTCCCGGACGTTGCCCGTTTTTTTATCCGTGCGGATAATCGGATCATCCGTCAAATCCTTGATCGTGACGGGCGGGCCATACTTGCGCCAGGAATTGAATTTGTCGTCGATGATTGCCGCCACGTAAGCGCGCGGCTTGGGGTGATACAGCGCCAGGCATTTGATCTGGTCGCGGATCACGTTGCGCAGCCGGCGCGCGCGGCCGATCTGCGGCTGCCCCACCTCGCCCGTCTCGCGCATCAGGTCCGCCAGCATGCCCAGGCACGCCTTCACGCGATCCACATCGCCCCGATTATACAGATCGTTCGTGGACTCCAACGGCCGATCCGGCGTGGCCTCCGAGTTAATGGCGGCGAGCAACTCATGCTGGGTGGGATTGGGCAGGCTCACCGCCCAGGCGCAGACCCGCAGCCGCAACGTGCGATCGCCCACCGGCCAGCCCTGGGCGCGCGCGGCCGCTGGCCACCAATAGGCCTGCAAAGCGATGCGTTGCGGGGTGGTCATATCAAAACCCTTTCGGCCATTCTTGCACGCGGAGATCAGCGGGCCATTCGGCGGGGTTGCCGCCCTTTTTGTCAGAGAAATACGCGGTCAATTTTCCAGCATATTCCTTGACGATTACAGCGGTAGGGAGCGGGTTTTTATCATTGAACTCAATAACTGGGTAAGCTCCCAACTGCTTTACAAACGTCGCCACCCCAGCCGCCTTGCCCTGCTCGACGAGGCTGCGAATCCAATCCACGTTGCACGGGCGGGAGTTCGGGCCGGACTCGCCGCCGATGATATACCAACTTAATGGAGCCGTTAAGTCGCGGCGGACATGATTCAAATCCACCAACCCCAGCAATGGTTCCAGGCTCAACCCACGGCACGCGGCGGGTATCTTCAAGAGTTCAGGAATGCGAGCGTCTGCCATCGCCTGATTCTCGACGCTGGTGAGGACGGTGATATTTTGGGGGATTCTGTTTCCGCTCACCCAACCTTGCATCCACTGGATATGCTTGAACGCTTCTCCAGTGCAAGGCGTCGTTGTGACGTGGTTAATTGCGCGAGCAATCCGCTCCTTAAAATTCTCCGGCCGCTTGGTGCAGAGAATCCACGTCACCTGATCGCACTGCCGGATGGTGTCGAGCATTTCCGTCAGCCAGGCAATCGGCACTTCGTCGTCCAGCCAGTCGCCCAGCGAGAGTGAGAAGATGCGGCGGCGATGCCATGAAACATTGGCCGTGTGGCACGCATCCTCGGGTTTGCCCGTGCAGGAATGATCGTAATGCAGGTCAGAGTCGCCACTACACACATCACAAATCCACGGCTTGCGGTTCAGCGCCAGCGCGGCCTTGACGGCGCTCTTGCTCTTGCGGCGGCGACCAAGTCGCCAATAGATACCACCCGTGAAGCGTTTATCCCGCGCCTCGGCGTAGCAGTTCGCGCAGCCCGCGCTGATTTT
>CAIMLG010000251.1 GCA_903842235.1 uncultured Verrucomicrobia subdivision 3 bacterium | reverse complement strand
TCCGTCTGTCTTTCCAAGGGCGCGCTGGCGATGGCAAAGAAAAAAGTCATCGTCAAAAAACTCAATTCCATCCAGAACTTCGGCGCGATGGACGTGCTCTGCACCGACAAGACCGGCACGCTGACGATCGACCACGTCATCCTCGAACTGCACGTGGACGTGTTCAAAAACGAGAGCGAGGCCGTGCTGCGCGACGCGTATCTCATCAGCCATTTCCAGACCGGCTTGAAAAACGTCCTCGACCGCGCCGTGCTGAAATACAAACAACTGCACGGCGAACTGGGCATTGATAAATACAGGATGGTGGACGAAATCCCGTTCGATTTCTCACGCCGCATGATGTCCGTGGCCATCGAGTCGCCCGAGGGCGAACGCGAACTGCTCACCAAGGGCGCGCCGGAGGCGGTGTTCGCCAAATGCACGCATTTCGAGAGTGACGGCGAAATTTTCCCGATGGAGCCGATCCTCGTCGGCGACCTCGTGCAGCAGGTGAACGATTTGAGCGAGGACGGTTTCCGCGTGCTCGCCGTGGCGACAAAAAAACTTGGCGTGCAAACCACGTTCACCAAGGCTGACGAGAGCGAACTGGTCCTGACCGGCTACCTGGCCTTCCTTGATCCGCCCAAGGATTCCGCCGCCAAGGCCATCACCGCGCTGCGGCAAAACGGCATCACCGTCAAAGTTCTCACCGGCGACAACGATTTGGTCACGCGCAAGGTGTGCAGCGAGGTCGGCATCCACGCCGAAAAAATCCTGCTCGGTAGCCAGGTGGAAATTCTGACGGACGAGCAGCTCGCCAAAGAAATCGAAACCACCGACGTTTTTGCGCGCCTGTCACCAGCGCACAAGAAGCGTGTCGTGCAGGCGTTGCAAAAGAACAAGCATGTCGTCGGTTTCATGGGCGACGGCATCAACGACGCGCCGGCGCTGCGCGCCGCCGACGTGGGCATCTCCGTGGACACCGCCGTGGACATCGCCAAGGAATCCGCCGACATGATCCTGCTGGAAAAGGACTTGATGGTGCTGGAAGAAGGCGTGCTCGAAGGCCGGAAGGTGTTCGTGAACATCCTGAAATACATCCGCATGGGCGCCAGCTCGAACTTCGGCAACATGTTCAGCGTGCTCGGTGCGAGTGCGTGGCTGCCGTATGTGCCGATGCAACCCATCCAGGTGCTGTCGAACAACCTGCTTTATGATTTCTCGCAGGTGCCAATTCCCACCGACAACGTCGGCACAGCCGTTATTTCCAAACCGCGACCGTGGCACATGGGCGAAATCACCCGGTTCATCATGTTCATCGGTCCGATCAGCTCCATCTTCGATTACACGACGTATTTTCTGATGTGGTTTTATTTCAAGTGCAGCAATCTGGCGCTGGCGGCACCGGCGGAAATCGCTTCACGTTTTCCGGCTGGCGCAGACAACGAACACACCTACGCCGCCGCGCTGTTCAGCACCGGCTGGTTCGTTGAATCGCTGATGACGCAGACGCTCATCGTCCACGTCATCCGCACCAACCAGATTCCGTTCATCCAGTCGCGCGCGAGCTGGCAACTGACGATGACCACCCTCGCCATCATGGGCGTCGGCGCATTCCTACCCTTCTCGCCGCTGGCGCAGTATCTCGGATTTGTGCCGCTGCCGTGGCAGTTCTGGCCACTGCTGGCGCTGACGCTGGTCTGCTACGTCGGCCTCACGCAACTGATAAAGCAGTGGATGATCAAGAAGAACTGGATTTGATATTCTCATAAGCCAAACGCCGTTCCGATTTTCGGACCGGCGTTTTTTTATTCAGCGGTTAATTTTTAAGGCGGCCTTTTTCTTTTCCAACAAATCTTTCAACTGCGGCAGCAAAATTTCCAAGCCCTTAATAACCGACTCAATATCCCCTTCGCCAGTCGTTTGCGCCAGCGGCAACGCCTGCAAACCCGCCTTCTTCGCCCAGAAAGCATCCGCTGTCTGGTCATAGAGCACGTCACAGTAATGGTCCAACGCCGATTTCAACAGCGGCTTCTGATCCACTGGCGGCAGCAGCGCGGCGGCTTTTTCCAAGGTCAGCCCCAGACCAACCCGGGCCCGATCTCTCAGGCCATGATCGGCGGCAGAAAACTCCAAGACCCGGGCATAGGCATTGGTTGCCGCAGTAAAATCACCCATTTGCAAATTATAATCGCCGATTTCACTCCACGCCCGGGCCGCCCATTCATTCGTAGAATTCAACTGGTAAACCAGCGCCAACAACGCCAAGGCCGACTGGTAATTGGCCGCCAACTTATTGGTATCTGCCACCTCCGCCTGCATCAAGGCATGGGCACAGGCAAAACGCGTCGGCACAACGATGTCCGCCGGACAGTTCGTATCGCTCAATAGTGGCATAAAATACGAGCGCACGGCATCCGCAAACCCCAGCCGCGCCATCGCCGCGCGGCCGGCCATCAACTGGGCCGGATAATAAACCTCCGAATTTTTCCAGGCGAGATTTTGAAAGATGTTTTCGTAATTGGTTTCCGCCGCCAAAAAATTCTCCACCCCGGCAAAATTCGTCGCCCGAAAATAATGATCGGCCACCCACCATTGGGCCAGCGGCGCCAGCGGATCGGTGGGAAATTCCGTGATAAACGCCGTGAACAGCACGAAGGCATTGGTTTCGTTACCCGCATGAAACTGCGCCTCGGCCAGGGCAAATTCCACCTGCGGCAGCAGCTCGTTTGTCGGGTAAGTTTTCCGCCAGCCCTCATAATTGGTGATGGCCACCGCCCAATCCCCCATTCGCTCAAACGTCCGGGCCGCCGCCATTGCCACGCGCGGGCGCAAGGGCGAATCCGGAAATTGCTTTTCAAAATCCTGAAATAACTTCAAGGCCTTGGCGGGCTGATGCAGATCCGAATTGGCCTCTCCCACCAGCAAGAGACTGTTGGCCCGCAGCTCGCTGCCGGGAAATTTCTCCAGCAATTGGCGCATGGCGGCCTCCGCGCCCGCCAGATCGTTTAATTTAAGGTTGGCCTGCAAAACCTGATAAAGCGCCCGCCCGCCCAGCGACTGAGCCACGGCGGGAAAACCGCTGAAATCAGCCAGCACCGACTGGTAATAGCCTCGCGCCGCCAAATAATCGCCCTGCACCAACAAGCCGTCGCCCGCCTTGAATTTAGCCACCGCCAGGTCAGCCGAGACTGGCAACCGTCCGACCGCCGCCAGAAAATCTGCCAGGCTGTCATTGGTATTCCCCGCCAGCCAGCGACTCCAACCGCGATCCAGGAAAGCCCGACCCGCCAGCGGGCCGTTGGTGGCGGCCGTCAGGAATTGATCAAAACTGCCCATGGCCAGCGCCAGTTGATTGGTGGCCGCCGGCTGGGCGATATACTTGCGGAGCTGCAACTCGCCGGTCGTCAGCAAGGTCAGGCTGGCCTGCGCCGATTCAGGAAATTGCATGCGAAATTGCTCCAGCATTGCCTCCGCTGCCGAGAAATCCCCTTGGACTACCGCCAGCGCCGCCAATTTCAACAGGGCTTCCTTCACTCGCTCCTCCGGCGCGTTGGTCAGATTATCCTTCCAAACTTGGATGGCTTCCGGCAAGCGATTCAATTTCTCCAGCAGGTCGCCGCGGAGCGCCACGCTTTCGGCCAGCCGCACCGCGTTGTTCTGCAGGCGGGCGATTTGCAGCAGATTTACCGTGGCGGCCAGCGCCGCAGCCAAGTCCTGCCGGGCGATCTTGATCCGGCAACGCAACCGCCAGCGCTGAAAATCCTGCTCCGGCCGGAGCAGTTGCGAATCCAGCAAATCCAGAATGGCATCCGCCCCCGTAAAATCATCCCGCAAAAACTTTGCCTGCGCCAGGAGCAGCCGGCCGGCAACCACTTGGGGACTGCCCGGATCCAACTGCGCCCAGCGGGCGAAAACGCCATTGGTGGCCGCCAACAGTCCGTCCAGCCGCGCCCAGCCAGATTCGCCCAGCTTTTCATTGGCGGCGGCCGCCCCAATGACCGCAGTGAGACTCAGTGGCGAGTCCGGAAAAGTTGCCACCAGCCGGGTAAACGTGTCCGCCGCCGCGGCGTAATCGCCGTTGGTAAACTGGGCTTCCCCCACCCAGCGGACATATTCGTCAGCCAGATGGCCGGCCGCCGCCTGGTTGGTTGTCAGCAAGGCAGCCGCCTCGAAAAATTTACCCTGTTTAAATTCCGCCTGAGCCTGGAGCAGAATGGCCATGGGCACGTTGGTGGAAGTTCGATAATTAATGACAAACTGCGCCAGCAACGTCTCCGCCCGACTCCAAAAACCATCGTGAAATTGCGCCACCGCGGCGGCATACGCGTTCCCCTCGCGAGAGGCGGCAAAAAGCTGGCCCCCGCCCGAGCTGAGCACGCACAGAATCAAAAGCCATTTCCGACAAAACGCCATGCAACAAATTTAGACGAGGAAGCAAGCCGACAAAAGCGGTAAATAGCACGTCCATTCAAAGGCATTGAAGGGCCGATGAGATTTTCCCGGCCGGAAAGCGCGGGGACAGCAGACGGGCCAGGCCGGTCAACTGCCCCGGTCGCCCAGAACGCTTTTCAAGTATTGCCCGGTAAAACTCGCCTCGCAGTGAATAATTTTCTCCGGCGGCCCCTCAGCGACGATCTGGCCGCCCCGGAAACCGCCCTCCGGCCCCAAGTCAATAATCCAGTCGGCCGTTTTGATCACATCCAGATTGTGCTCAATGACGACCAGCGAATTGCCGGCATCCCGCAGTTTGAACAGCACTTCCAGCAATTTTGCCACGTCGTGAAAATGCAGGCCGGTGGTCGGCTCATCCAAAATGTAGAGGGTCTGGCCGGTGGCCCGGCGCGCCAACTCCGCCGCCAGCTTGACCCGCTGCGCCTCGCCGCCGCTGAGCGTCGTGGCTTGCTGGCCCAAACGGATATAGCCCAAGCCCACCTGCGCAAGGGTTTCCAGCGGCGTGGCGATTTTGGGCACGGCCCGGAAAAAATCCACCGCTTCGTCCACCGTCAGGTCGAGCACGTCGGCAATATTCTTGCCCTTGTAGGCGATCTCCAGCGTCTCGCGATTGTAGCGCTTGCCATTGCAGGCCTCGCAGAGGACATAAACCGCCGGGAGAAAATTCATTTCAATCTTCAACACCCCGTCGCCTTCGCATTTTTCGCAGCGACCGCCCTTGACATTAAAGCTGAACCGGCCCGGCTCGTAGCCGCGCACCTTGGCCGCCGGCAATTTCGCAAACAAGTCGCGGATCTGATTAAACATGCCGGTGTAAGTCGCCGGATTGCTGCGCGGCGTGCGACCGATGGGCGACTGGTCAATGACGATGACTTTATCCAACCCTTCAAACCCCTGGAGCGCGTCATGTTTGCCCGGACGCTCCTTGGAACCATAAAACTTGCGAAACAGGGCACGGCGCAAGATGTCGTCCACGAGCGTGCTCTTGCCGGAACCGCTCACGCCGGTGACGCAAGTCAAGGCTCCCAGCGGAATCCGCACATCAATGTCCTGCAGGTTGTTTTCCCGGCACCCCAGCACCTCCAGCCAGCCCTTGGCTTCGGAGGGAGTAAACCGTTTTTTTGGAATCGCGATGCTCAATTCGCCCGTCAGGTATTGGCCCGTGAGCGATTTCGGGCACGCCAGAATTTCCGGCAACGGGCCCGCCACGACCAGTTCGCCCCCATGCACCCCCGCCCCGGGGCCGAGATCCAAGATATAATCCGCCGCGCGGATCGTATCGGCGTCATGCTCCACCACGAGCACCGTGTTGCCCAAATCGCGCAGGCCTTTCAGCGTGGCGAGCAGGCGGTCATTGTCCCGCTGGTGCAGGCCGATGCTCGGTTCATCCAATACATAAAGCACGCCGACCAGCGCCGCGCCGATCTGCGTGGCCAGCCGGATGCGCTGCGCCTCGCCGCCGCTCAGGGTGCCGCTTTCGCGATCCAGCGTGAGGTAGCCGAGGCCGACGTTTTTCAGGAAGCCGAGCCGCGCCCGGATTTCCTTGATGACTTCGCCGGCAATTTGTTGTTCAAACTCCGTGAACTTGAGCGCGATAAATAACTCATCCGCCTTTTCCACCGACATTCCACAGACATCCATGATCGACAGTCCGGGGATTTTAAGAGTTTTG
>CAIMLG010000250.1 GCA_903842235.1 uncultured Verrucomicrobia subdivision 3 bacterium | reverse complement strand
TGGTCAGATTGCCCGCGCCGGTAAGGATGCTGCCAACCGTGAGACTTTTCGTGTCGTCCACCAGAATTGTGCCGCCGCCGGCACCAATTGTCACTCCGCGGCGTTTGTTGTTCGTATCATTGCCGAGGGTTGTGTTCATTGCGATCTCCAGCGTGCCGCCATCCAGCTTCAATTGATCAGCCGTTGTGGCAGCGGGGTATCCACCCAAAGATTCCTGTTGGACGATATAGAGAATTCCTGCCGATACTAAAGTCTTGCCGAGGTAGGTGTTGTTATAAGTCCCATTCAGCTTCAGCGTCCCGCCACCGGTTTTGGTAAGGCCGCCCGCGCCCGATACAATCCCTTGAAACTCGCCACATACGATCCCACTGGCTGAGCTGTTGACCGTCAATAGGTTGCCACCGTTGGTAAGGGTCCCGCTAAAGATGGTGTTGCCATTGAGGTCATAGGTTTGCGCGGTCGTCAGCGTGACATTGCAGTTAAAGGCGTTCAAACCGCCGGAACTGTTCGTCAAACCTCCCGATAAACTTACGGCATTGCCACTGACCGTGTATCCCCCGCCCGTAAATGACACGGAGTGAAGCACCAGACCGCTTTGATCATTATTTGCGCTTAGCCTGGCAGGACTTGACGGGAACACGAGGTCAGCCCCATTGACCGGCGCCGTGCTGGCGTTCCAATTGTTGCCGTTGCTCCAGTTGGCATCGGAACCTGCCCCCGTCCAAGTGTAGGTTGCGGCGGGCATGATCGGATCACTCCAAGCCCCGGCCGTGCCCAAGGTTGTCGTCAAGGTGGCGGAACCGGCCACATCAGCGTTGATATTCACATGATCGGTCCCGTCATTGATGCTGCCAAACTGCACCCGCCAAGTTTGGCCCGGGGTCAGGGAGCTGATGGCGGCGCTGTTATACGTTCCCGTCAGGTAAGTCCATTTTACGGCGAAATCCACAAAGGCAGTGGTGTTCGCGCCAGCGGGTCCAGTCTGACCCCCTACTATCCGGACATACCCATCGTTGGTATGGCCGGAGAGCGTGTTGAAATCGGGCGCTATTTTACTGGTGCTATCGCCGTCGCGATCAATCATGTTGACGCTATTCCAGCGGGAGGTTGTGGTGTTGGGACTCGCCGGATCCGGGATATTGAGCTCCAATTGATGATCTGTTCCCCCGCCTTTGGTATCCCAACTGAAGGCGGCATCGGGGACGCTATCATTGTTGTTGTCAATTAACAGCATGATGGTATGGGTCCATGCATTGTTGGGGTAACTTGGATCGGCGGAGTTGATCCGAACCCGGAAATAGACGTAGTTGGCGTCGCAGCCGTAATAGGCGGTGGGATACGTGGGATTCCCGACGAAATCCAACCGCGACAAATTCCCGGTGAGGGCATTGGTCGATGCGCTGGTCACCAAGCCGGGAAGGGCCTGCCACGTTGAAGGCCAGGTGGCGTTGGTGTTGCCCGCAGTTGTTGGATAGACATTGTAAATGGTGGCGGCAGCGGATTGGCCCAGCAGCGCCAGGCCCACGGTCAAAAGGATCGCCAGCGGACCGCGTGCCCACCCGCCGCTTTTTTTGGCGGCGCATGCAATATTTTTTGGGTTAGGTTTCATGATTTTAGATTCCCGAATTCATCCGGTTTTTCATTGGCGTGGATCTGGTTGGCGATGTCTTTTTACGCCCTAGTCTGTCACCGGTTTTATAATTATTAATATGACTGGGTGCATTATTCGGCTTAAATAAGAAACCTTACAACCTCTCAAAATACCGGAATAAAGGTAGTTGGCTTCTATGAAAGGGTTTGCGGTTGTCGCTTCGAGGGTTCTGGCTGGCGAGGGTGAAGTTCGACCGGAGGCCGGAACCGATAAAACAAACATTAAACCAATGGCAGAACTCCACTTGTGAAGTGTCCTGCCGTTCGGGCGCGTGTGCGATTTAGCTATATTTTCGCAGTGAATTGGTCCGCCGACGGCCCAAATTCCCGCCATGGCGGGCGGTTTTCGGGTTTAAGCCCTGAGGTTTCCTTTCCCTCCCCCGACGGAAGGTGAAGCGCCGGTCTTTTGTAAAAGCCCAAAACCCCGGGTCATCGGCGGACCTCTGCGGATTCAACTGCGGTTTTTTGGTTGAAAGGGTAGGGGACCGCGCGCGGCGCGGCCCGTGCCCCGGAGCCGGCAAAACCGAAGTTGAACAAAATCCGCTTGCATCCGTCCAAGGTTGGGTGAGGTTCATCCCGGAGCATTTATGAAAATCAAAACCTATTATCCTCGTATTGCCGCTCTGGCGGCGATTCTGTTATCCCCGCTGGTGCCGGCGTTCGCGGGCCCGGAGCCGACCGCGTTTCAACTCGCCAAGGAGGGCAACCATTTTGTCGGCGAGCCGAGCAAGGACAAGGTGCTGGCCCTTTATTCCGAGAAGTCCATCGCCGGCCTCACGCCGAGCCTCTGGCATGTGGCCTATTTTGACCCCGATGCCAGCTTCCGAGTCGTCGAGGTGAAGTTTGGGGCCGGTTTGAAACTGGCCGTGAGCCGCCCGTGGAAGCTGTTCGGCGGCACCGGCAAGGCCGGCAACGTGCTCGACCTGAAAAAGTTCAAGGTGGACTCGACTCAGGCCATCCAGCTCGCGAGCTCGCAGCCGTTGCTCCAGCCGTTCACGCTGAAAGCCACCCAGCTCTGGTTGCGGCGCGGGGATGACGGGTTGACGTGGAAAGTGCGGCTGTGGGCAGCCAAGCTGGGCAAGCCGGACGTGATCATGGAAATTGGCGACCTCTACCTTTCGCCGGAAGACGGCAAAGTGCTCCGCGCCGACCTCCACATTGAGCGCTTGAATTGAGATTGGTTTGACCCGCCGGCGTTTGCTTGCTAAAAGAATCGCGTGCTGGCTTACGCGTTCTCAACCTTATGATCAAAACCAAGCGTCCCCAATATTCCCGGGTTCTTCTGAAATTGAGCGGGGAAGTGCTCGGCGGCGAAACCGGCAATGGCATTTCCGCCGAGGCCGTCAAGAGCATGGCCGAGCAGATCTGCGAGGTGCGCGAGCTCGGGGTACAGATCGTGGTGGTCATTGGCGGCGGGAACATCTTTCGCGGTCTGGCCGGCAGCGAGCGCGGCATCGAGCGCGCCACTGGCGATTACATGGGCATGCTCGCCACCATCATCAATTCGCTCGCGCTCCAGGACGCCTTGGAAAAACTGGGCGCCCCGACCCGCGTGCAAAGCGCCATTGCCATGTCGCAGGTGGCCGAGCCGTTCATCCGGCGCCGCGCCGTGCGGCATCTGGAAAAAGGCCGGGTGGTCATTTTCGGCGGTGGCACCGGCAATCCGTATTTCTCCACCGATACCGCCGCCGCCCTGCGCGCCAACGAGATCGGCGCCGAGGTGGTGTTGAAGGCGACCAAGGTGGACGGGATTTACGACTGCGATCCCAAGAAGAATCCCAAGGCCGTTCGCTACGAGAAAATCACCTATCTGGACGCCTTGCAACGCCAGCTCAAGGTGATGGATTCCACGGCGTTTTCGCTCTGCATGGACAACAAAATGCCCATCATCGTGTTTGATTTCTTCAAGCCGCATAATCTCAAGCGGGTCGTGATGGGCGAAAAAGTCGGCACCGTGGTGACCGGCTGAAAATCCGATTGAGTATGTCGGCGGGTGATCTCCCGCCCGTGTTTCGCGTCACGGCGGTCGCGGTGCCCCCGCCGCTGGGTGTCTTTGTTACTGGGTGTTTCAATCGTTTTCCGTCTCCGGGCTGCCCGCCGGAAGGAATTTGCGGTAATTCGTGAAATTCGTGTCGCTTCGCTTTTTTGCCTGCCGCCCGCCGCCCGCCACCGCCCACTTGCATTTTCCCCCGAATCGGCCGATGGGTTTCTGATGAGATTTTCTTCGCGACAGGAAGCCGGTCGGGAATTGGGGCGTCGCCTCGTGCAATCCGGCCTGGCGGTGGATTGGGTGCTGGGGCTCCCGCGCGGGGGCGTGGTGGTGGCGGCGGAAGTGGCGAGGGCGCTGCGGCGACCGCTGGGCGTGCTGGTGGTGCGCAAAATTGGCCACCCGCAGCATCGTGAATATGCCGTGGGAGCCTTGGCCGAAGGCGGCATCTGCCGGCTGGCGGAATCCATCGCTGGCGGTCCCCGGCCCTTGCGCGCTGCGTTGGTGTCGGTCTTGGCCGAAGAGCGGGGGCGGCTTCAGGAATATCAGGAAAAATTTCATCGGGGAAAAATGCCGGACTATGCCGGCCAAAACCTTTTGCTGGTGGACGACGGTCTGGCCACCGGCGCGACCGCCGAGGCGGCGGTGGCTTCGGCCCGTCAATCGGGCGCGCGCCACATTTTCATGGCCGTGCCCGTGGCGTCGCCCGGGGCGGTCCGCCGCCTGGCGGCCGCGTGCGACGGCGTCACGACCTTGGTCACCGATCCGGAATTTGCCGCTGTCGGCCAGTATTACGCGGAGTTTTTACCGACTCGCGATGCGGAGGTGCTTGCGCTATTGTCGGCCGGCGGCGAAAGACCGCCGGGGGCTGGGCCAGCCGCCCATCGCTACCGGTTTGATGGAAATGCTCTAACCTGATCGTTTTCGCTGTGTATGCCTGAACTCCCGGAAGTCGAAGTGCTCATGCGCCATTTGCGCCCGCGTTTGCGCGGAAAAACCATCCGGACCATCGAAGTCCGGCGGGCGCGGGTTTTGGCGCCGACTTCCGCCGCTCGCTTCCGGCGAGTCCTGCTGGGGGCCACCTTTCAAGAACTTCGGCGGCGGGGCAAATACCTGTTGTTCCAATTGCGCCCGCGCGATTCCGGGCCACCCATTCATTTGCTGGGCCATCTGGGCATGGCCGGGAGGATGTTTGTGGCCGCGGCGCAGATCCCGCTGCCCAAGCATGCGGCCGTGATTTTCCAGTTGGGCACCCACCGCTTCATTTATCAGGACACCCGTTATTTTGGCCGGTTGACGCTGAATGTTTCCGCGATCGAAAAACTGGGGCCGGAACCCTGGGATAAAACGTTCACGCCCGCCGCATTTCAAAAGTCCTTAAAATCATCGCGCCAGGCCGTCAAAGTGAAATTACTGGACCAGTCGCTGGTGGCGGGCGTCGGCAATATTTATGCGAGCGAAGCTTTGTTTCGGGCCGGTCTCTCGCCGCGCCGCGCCGCCCGCAGCCTCACTCGGGCTGAAGCCGCCCGGCTATTGGCGGCCATCCGCGCGGTCTTGCGCGAAGCGATTGCCGGCGGCAGCACCATGCCGTTGGATTTTACCGCCCGGAATCCCCACGGCCTGTTTTATTTTGGTCACGACCGCAGCGTGCCGGGGTATTACGAAGAGCACCTGCGGGTTTATGATCGGGCGGGAAAACCGTGTGGCCACTGTGGCAAGTCCATCAAACGGATCGTGCAAGCGGCGCGCAGCACCTATTTTTGTCCGGCCTGTCAGCGATAGTCAGCGATAAAAAGTTTGGGAAACGGTTTGACGAATCCGCCGCGCCTTGTAAATTATGCGTCCCTTTGCGTTCCAGAGTAGCTCAATGGTAGAGCGCGCGGCTGTTAACCGCGAAGTTGAAGGTTCGAGCCCTTCCTCTGGAGCCATTTATTGCCGCTTGGGCGGCACTGGCTTCAATGGGTTCGAAAGTCCGGGAAAATTCCCAATTACCACTCTGGAAGCAATCGCGATGACCGGCGTTAACCCGTCCAGCGGCGCGCCAACCCTGGGGATGGCCGTTTTGATTTCCGCCAATCGTGCTAATCGCCCAGGCAGGTTCCCACCAGGCGGGCGGTTTGCACCCAGGAATGGTCGGGGGGGACAATCTTGCGCTTGCCTGCCACGCGTTCCAGCGGGACCGCTTCGGTGCCATCTCCGCGGGCCGCGACCATCACGCCGTAATGTTCCTCGGCAATCAGGTCCGCACAGGCGCTGCCCAGCCGGGTGGCCAGAATCCGGTCGGCCGCACTCGGCGTGCCGCCGCGCTGGACGTAGCCCAGGATCGTCACGCGGGATTCCAGATGCGTGAGGGCTTCCAATTGCTTGGCCAGGCGCAGGGTATTGCCCTGATGCCGCAAGTCCATTTCGAGGAGCGCCAGTTTGGCCGCTTTCTTTTCCGCCTGGTTCCGGGCGCGTTCGAGTTTGTCATCGGCGGCGGCAAAGGCGCGGGCATCGTCCCGGCTCATGGCGCCCTCGGCCACGGCCACGATGCTAAAATTGGTCCCGCGCCGGCTGCGGCGGCGGATGGCCTCCGCAATCTTGGCCACGTTATAGGGGATTTCCGGAATGAGAATGACATCCGCCCCGCCGGCAATGCCCGCGCCCAGCGTCAGCCAGCCGGCGCGGTGGCCCATGATTTCCGCCACAATGATGCGGTGGTGGCTGTGCGCCGTGCTGTGGAGGCGGTCGAGCGTTTCGGTGGCAATATCCAGCGCCGTGGCGTAACCAAAGGTGGCATCGGTCATGGCCACGTCATTGTCAATGGTCTTGGGGAGGCTGATGATGTTCAGGCCAGCCTGCTTCAGGCGGAGTGCGTTTTTCTGCGTGCCCCCGCCCCCGAGACAGACAAGGCAGTCGAGCCCCCATTTCTTGTAATTCTCCCGGATGACATCGGTCATGTCCCGCGTGCGTCCGTCAATGAGCATGCGGTGCGGCTTGTCGCGGCTGGTTCCGAGAATGGTGCCGCCCACGGTCAGAATGCCGGCGAGCGTGGATTTATCGAGCTTGAGCCGGCGGTTTTCGACGAGGCCGCGAAAGCCGTCGCGAAAGCCGACCAATTCCATGCCGTGGTTGAGCGCGGCTTTGCCGACGCCCCGGATGGCGGCGTTGAGGCCGGGGCTGTCGCCGCCCGCGGTGAGGATGCCGATGCGTTTGGTTTTTGTGCCCATGCGTGAACTATTTGAAACTGCCGGAACGATTTGTCGAGCAAACTTTTGTTAAACCTGATGCGCGCTCCCGTGGTTTCCGGCCGGCGATTGATCGCCATGCCAGCCGGCGAATGAGCATCAGCCACAAGGCGAAGCCGCAGTTGAACCAGGTGCAAAGCGAAAGGGCCGCGCCAATTTTAAAGGCGCGGTCCGCGTAATAAAAATGAATTTGATGTTTGCCCGCCGGCACTTCGACGGCCTGAAAGGCCTGGTTGGCGCGCAGCAAAACCGGTTCCGGGCCATGCGCATCATCCAGCCGGGCATGCCAGTTGTGGTAGAAGGTCTGGGCCACGACCACGAGCGACGGTTCCGCCGCCTCGACTTCGACGTCCACGGTTTTCCGGCCGAATCGGGCATTCAATATTTTGGCCGAGGTGGCATGGGAAACCGTCACTCCAGCCTTCTGCTCGGGGGGCAGGAAAACGATGTTGCGACCGTCAAAATCCTTTTGCGCCAGCGCTTGAAGCGTGGCGGGGGCATCGAGAAACACCGGTTTTTGCCCCGCCGTCACGAGCGGCAGGAAGTTGGTGCGCGCCTGCCAGTGAAACACCGCATCCGGCGCGGTGCGGTGCGCGACGCCCATGAAATCTTCCAACGGCGGATAACTGGCGTTGGTGGTGGTATAGAAGAGCGACAAAATGGAGTCGCTTTCGCGCGGCGTGAGCGAAAAGAAGCCATCCACTTTGGGCGCGCCATCGAGGAGATTGCAATTAGCGCAGTAGCCCAGCCGCTTGGCGAGATAATTATCCTGGGGCTGGCTGGCCGTGAAGGTGATGAATTCATTGGCGGCCCAAGGCGAAACCATCACCCGCGAACCGCCCAGCTCCGGGGGCGGCACCCAAGCGAGTTTTTCGCGGGCCAGCCCCGGTTGATAAACCCAGGGCGGCACCGTGGGATTTTGCGGCGGCTCATGCGTAAAGACATCCAGCCAGGCCGCCCCGATCAGGGCGAGCGGCGCAAAGCGAAGCAGGGGAGAGGGGTGGGCGCGGGTCAGGGCGAAGAGAAGGCCGCCCGTCACTATCAGGAAGGCGGCGCGCGTGAGGCCGTTTTGCAGGGCGGCGGGGGGGTTGTCGCCCGCCAGCGGGGCGAGTTGGGTCCAGAGCGTAATCCCGCCGATCAGCAAGAGGAGAATCCCGCCGACCGGCCGCCACCGTTTTTGAACGTGCGGGAAATTCGCCAGCGCCAGGGCTGCCAGCAGGGGCGCCGCAAAGACGGCAACCGAAAGGTATTTGATGGGATAGGTAATGAAGCTCAACGGCGGGAACAATTTTCGCAGGGCGGGCAACACCGGCGTGTTTTCGCCCAAGGCAAAAAGGAGCCCGATCAAGGCGATCGCTCCCAGCAACCGCACGCGGCGGTCGCGCAGCGTCCCCCCGGCCAGCAGGGCCAGCCAGAGCGGGGCGAGGCCCAAATAATAGGAGGAGGTCCAGGATTGGCCGTGTTGAAAAAAGATCCCCGCGGACAGCGTCGTGCCAAACGCCATGGGCACCAGAAAATTAGCCAGGCCAAATCCGGGCATGGACCAGCGGAGATCGGCAAAGCCGGCTTCCCGTTGCGCGTGGGCCACGAGGTCCAGAAACGGGAGGAGCTGCGCGGCGGAAAGGGCGATGACCAGCCCCACGACCAGCGGAAAACGCCAGAGCAGCGCCCGCCGGGGCGATGCTTTCATGGCGAATTGTTGCAGCCAGAGGGCGGAGACGATCAGCCAGGTGAACAGGATGGTTTCCGGGCCGCCGGCCAGCATCTGGAGGGCGCCAGCGAAGGCGGCCAGAACGAGGTGCCGCCCGCCTTTGCGCCACGCCAGTTCGACCGCGAGCACGACCCACGGCATCCAGCTGAACGTGGCCATGTGGCTGGGCCACATGATGAGATTGAGCGTGAACCCGTTGAAGGCGAAAGCCGTGCCCGCGAAAGCCGCGGCGAAGTTGTTGTCCGTCCACCGCCGCGCGAGAAAATACATGCCCCAGCCGGCCCACCAGAGGTGCAGGAGCGAGAACATCCCCAGCGCCCATTGCAGCGGCAACGCCAGATAGAACAGCGCCGGCGGGTAAAGCGGCATTGTGTTCCACTGCGCCAGAAAGGGCACGCCGCAGTTGTTGTAGGGATTCCAGAAAGGCAGTTCGCCCTGCTGAAAGCATTGCTGCTGAAAATGCGCCAGGGGATAGGCGAAAAAACCGAAGTCCCGCGCGACGAAGGTTTCCAAGCCCAGGATGACCTGCGGAAAGCTGGCGAACACGAGCAGCGCGAGGAGAATTCCAAAGCGCACCGGCGTGAAAAATTTCCCGGCGAAAGGGGCTGGGCCGTTCGATTGCACCCGCAGATTAAAACCAGCGGCGGGCCGAAATGCAACGCCCGCGTAAACCCGGATTCCGAAAGGGGAAACCGGGGCAGGGGGCAGCTTGGGGGGAGACCCGCCTCGGGCGGGTTTATGGCGTCCCGCCGGGAACCTCGTCTCATCCCTTATCTTTCCGGAACGGAGGATGGGAGGGGATCAACGAAAGTTCCGGCGCGACGCCTGAACTCGCCTGTGGGACGCGGGCGCTCCCGCGCCCACTTCGGCGTTCGGGCTAAGTCGTGGTTTGGCACATTAGGGCACCTTATGGCACCCCCTTTTCGGGCGGCGCACGGGCGACTCTGGAGCCGGGCGGGGGGATAACTGGTTCGGTGCTTCGGTGCTTCGGTGGTTCGGTGGGCGGGGACTAAAACTTTACCACCACCCGGGCCAACTTTTGTAAGTGGTTGATAGAGCATCAAAAATCAGACCGTTTCCGGACCGTGGAGAGGCATATTTTCCGCATCCCCGTCACCGTCCCAAGCCCGAGGCACGCCCCCAGCCCAGGCAAAGAGGGAAGCGCTCACGGGCGAGAACGGGCAACGAGACGGCGGAACCACCGACCCAACCCGCCGGCCCCGACGAATAAAATTTCAAAGAGCCACAAACCCGATTCCATGAAATCGGAGGCTTGTTGTGTATCTCGAATTCCTATACATCGATAGCGGACGGCGGTCAAGGGGAAAATTCGTCCCCGCCCTTATTCTTTCCGGAACGGAGGATGGGCACCTTGGCCGGATGGGGCGGGCAGTCCTCGGCGCGCCGCAGTTGTCAACCACCGCCGGCTGGTTTACCCAACGGCGCGCACGGAGTGACGCGCCCCACCTTTCCCAAGGTTGTCAAGAACGGCTATATTAATGGGTATTTGTTGGGATTTTACTGCCTTCGCGCCCGATTCTTAAATCATCGCCGGTTTAAATCAAAGAGGACATCAACCCCGGTTTTAGTTAAAAACCGGTGCATGAGTGCAATTTTGATGGCACGATTGACCCCCTAGATTGGCGCAACAGCCCAGCGACAGGTTTATATTTACGTATATTATCAGCGCGACAGCTTAGAAAACCCTCAAATCATCTTAATATACGGACCCCCAACTTATGAAATCGTTATTTCGATTCATTTTAAAGTATTCGGCCGCGGCCTTATTCGTGCTTTTCCTTCCCGTGCTCGCCCCGGCGGCCAACAACGGAAAGGCCAGTTTGGCCATCAAGTTTGCCCCCAATCAAAATTGGAGCCACTGCTTTATAAATGAAGGCTTTGCCGCCAACAAACCACAAGGGGCCGGCGTATTAAACACAACCAACTGGTTTAACTGGAATCCCGCCGGCTCCACCCCTTACACCACCAATGGCCTTTTCTACGATCTTAATGGTCTCACCAATGGTCATCCCTCCACGGTGACGATTCGGGATACGCATAATGTTGAACAAACTATCTACGGCAACAGTATTGGCTGGAATAATGCATTATTTATCTACAATAATCTGATCTTGTTATGCAGTGCCAATGGTTATAATAGCGGGACTCAATTGGCCTGCACGGTCACCAATCTGGATGACGTCTTTGCCACCAACGGCTATTCCGTCTATTTATATATGCTCGGCAACGGCATCGGCCGGGGGCAGCAAAATATTCTCGTCAATTATTCAGGGAAAACGACCAATGGCTCCGTGGTGGGCACGCAAATCTGCTCACTGTTCTGCACCACCAACTGGAATAGTTTTAATAACGGTCTTTATTTGACCAACCCGCCCAGTTATTTACAGGGCATGGCCTCCCTTACCCAGGGAGTCTGGACCAATACCAAGACCGCCGGTGCTTGGCAGACCCCGGGGGCGGATTATATCATTTTCTCCAATTGTCCGGCTAGCGGGGCCTTCTCGATTATCGTCTCCAACACGCAATATGGTCAGATTAGCGGGATTGAAATTGTGGCCAATCTTCCCCCCGGGGCGGCATCGGTCACCGGCCCAACCGTGACCCCTTCACTCAATGTCTATGCCGGGACGAATGTCACCCTGTCATGCACCACCAATGGGGGTTCCGGCCCTTTTA
Organism: uncultured Verrucomicrobia subdivision 3 bacterium; assembly: GCA_903842235.1. Classification (GTDB taxonomy): domain Bacteria; phylum Verrucomicrobiota; class Verrucomicrobiia; order Limisphaerales; family UBA11358; genus UBA11358. Next base: position 2,418 of record CAIMLG010000250.1, on the reverse strand, counting down.
GTATGCAATGGCAGAAGGGTCCCGATGGAACCACCTTAACCAATGTGCCGGGGGCCGCGGCCACCAGTTTGCTCCTGTCGAGTGTGACGACGAATAATTCAGGCTATTATCAGATGATTTACACTGCCGGCGCCGTGTCCGTCACCAGTTCGGTGGTGCAACTGACGGTGTATGCCACGCTGCCCACGATCGGCGCCGCGTCGCTGTCGCCGGGCGGCACGGTGAATCAGGGAACCTCGGTGAGCGTGACCTGCACGACCAATGGCGGGGCGCCGCCCTTCAGCTTCCAATGGCAGAAAAGCCCGAATGGGACGACCTATACCAACGTGTCTTCCGGCACTGCGCTTACCCTGTCGTTGCCGGGCACGTTGCCCGGGGATTCCGGCTATTACCAATGTGTTTTTTCGGCGGGGGTCCTGTCGGTGACTAGCGCGCCAGCCCAATTGACGGTGAATCCCCTGTTCGGCGGCCTGGCCATCGCCCGGCCCGCGAGCGCCTTCTATCCGGGCATGACCGTGGAATTGTTTTGCACCAATTATGCCGGGCTGGGAACCATCGGGTTCCAATGGCAGAAGACCAATTCGGCGGCCGGCGGCTTCACGAATATCGTCGGGCAGACGGCCAGTTGGATGGTGTTGCTGGGGGCCCAGGCGGCCGATGCCGGATATTATCAATGTGTGGTCACCCCGAGCAACGGGTCGGCCACCAGCGCGCCGGTGCGCTTGTCCATGCTCACGGCTGGCGGCCCGGTGGCCAAGATCTCCATCAAAATGAACGCCGACAAGGATTATGGTTTTGGGGCCATTACCAATCCGGTGGGCGCGGGCGTGTTGAATTCCACCAACTGGTTTAATTTTAATTCGTCGGGCACGGCCAATCTGGGGTCCTATTATACCGGCGGCGTCACGAATCCTTCCACCGCCGCGCTCTATGAAACCCACGGGTTTTTTGGCTCGGTGGATCTGGTCGACAACAGCGGCATCCCCATTAACTCCACGAACAATAATATGGCGCTGCTCAACACATCATACTGCTATGGCAGTTCCGATTTATGCTGTTCGGTGAAGAATTTGGACCCGGTGTTTGCCGGTGGCTTCAAGGTCTATATCTATTATCAGGGCATTGGCGGCGTTAATTATGGCGGGCGCTATATTGTGACCAGTTATGCCGGCCAGACCACCAACTATCCGGTGGCCGCCACCCAGATGCGGTCCTTGTATGTGAGCAACACGATTGCCAATTTCACCAACGGCATCAACTGGAGTCTGGGCACGGGCGTGTTCATTGAGGGGGCCTATTCCACGACGCAAACCAGCTTTGGCGCCTGGCAGAATCCCGGGGCCAATTATATTGTGATCTCGAACCTTACGGGCGGGTCATTTAATCTTTCCTTGACCAATGGCTCCAGCTACCCGGGCGTGGCCGCCCTGGAAATTGTGGCCAACAGCTCCGGCACCGGCCTGACCGCCACCACCTCCGCCGTGACCAGCTCCACGAATCATGCCGTGTATGGCGCGGCGGTGACCATCACCAACACCGTGAGTCCGGTCCCGCCAGATGGGGAATATGTCGTGTTCCTGGAAGGCTCAACGGTGCTGGGTCTGGGCGTCTTGAATGGCGGCGTGGCCACGTTGGCGGCGCCCTCCACTCTGGCCCTGGGAAATCATACCATCGCCGCGGTTTATGGGGGCGACGGCAATTATCTCGCGAGCACCAACACCCTGGTGCTGAATGTGAATAGCGCCCCCACCGCCAATGATATGACCGTGAGCCGGGCGGCGGGCCTGCGCGTGCTGATCGCGCTGACCGACGTGGCGACCAACTGGAATGATGCGGAATCCGATGCCGTGAGTCTGGTGGCCGTCAATCTGACCTCGATCAACGGAGTGACCCTGACGACCAACAGTGATTACATCCTGTATCCGGCATCCGCCGCGAATGTGAATGACCAGCTCAGCTATGTGATCACGGATGCGTGGGGGACCACGGCCACGGGCTATATCAACCTGGTGGTGGCGGGCAATGTGACGGGGACGAATTCAATCGCCAGCTACACCTTTGGCGCCACGAATAGCGTCAAAGCCTATGGCATGCCGGGAAAAGCCTATGTTTTGGAACGCTCCACGAACTTGGTGGACTGGGTGGGTGTGCAGACGAATGCGGCGGCGGGCAATGGCGAAATCAACGCCTTGGATGACTTCAGCGACCTGGGCGGGACGCCGCCGGACGAGGCCTTCTACCGCCTGAAGTGGCAGCCGTAAAGCAATCTCTCAGAAACCAAGTGAACTACTTTAAAAAATCTATGAAAAAAACCTTAATGATAGCGACGCTGCTGGCGGCGGCGACCTGGGCGCAGGCGACCTTGACGCAGAGCCAGAGTTTCAGCGGGGGAACGATCCCGGATGGCAGCCAGGTGGG
>CAIMLG010000249.1 GCA_903842235.1 uncultured Verrucomicrobia subdivision 3 bacterium | reverse complement strand
TAGTATCAGTGAAATCCCCCCTGACAAGTCCTTTTTCGGGTAATTCTGCGTGCCTTTGGTCCTAACTAAACGTATCGTTCTGGTTCATTTTATGGCTACCTTAAAACCTTTTGCCGCCCTGCGGCCGCAACCCGAACTCGCGGCGCAAATCTGCGAACTGCCCTACGACGTGATGTCGTCCGAGGAAGCCTGCCAGCTGGCCGTCGGCAAGCCCTTGAGCTTCCTGCACGTCAGCAAGCCGGAGATTGATCTGCCGGCCGGTACGGATTTGTATTCGCCGGCAGTTTACGCCAAAGGCAAAGAGAATTTCGCCAAGCTCATCGCCCAAGGCGCGCTGAAGCAGGATCATAAGCCGAATTTTTACCTCTACCGCCAAATCATGGGCCAGCACGCGCAAGTCGGCCTCGTGGCGGCGGCGAGCTGTGAGGAATATCTGGCGAACATCATCAAAAAGCACGAGTTCACCCGCCCGGACAAGGAAGACGACCGCGTGCGCCATATCGAAGCGCTCAACTCCCAGACCGGGCCCGTCTTTCTGACCTACCGCGCGGTGGCGGCGTTTGATGCCTTCGTGGCCAAAAAAATCGCCGGGCTGCCCGCCGTGGATTTCAATGGCAAAGATGGCGTGCGGCATACGTCTTGGGCCATTTCGAGCGCGGACGAAATCAAGTTTGTTGAAACCCAGTTCGCGCAAATTCCGTTTCTCTACATCGCCGACGGCCATCATCGCAGCGCCGCCGCCGGACGGGTTTTCAAATCCCGCAACGGTGCCGGCCACAGCGGCCAGTTTCTGGCCGTGCTCTTCCCGCACAACCAGCTGCAGATTCTGCCCTACAACCGCGTGTTGAAAGATCTGAATGGCCTGACGCCCGAGCAATTGCTTCAAAAACTCGCAGCGGTGTTCGACCTCGCCCCCGGGGCTGCGCCGAAGCCGACACGGAAGCACGAACTCGGTTTCTATTTCCAAGGCCAGTGGCGCACGCTGAGCTTCAAAGCGCAGTATACGGCGACCAGCGATCCCATCGAACGCCTCGACGTGACGATTTTGCAGAAGCAGATTCTTGCGCCGATTTTCGACATTGACGATCCGCGCACGAGCCAGCGCATCAACTTTGTGGGCGGCATCCGGGGCACGGCGGAGCTGGAAAAGCTGGTGAACAGCGGGGAATACGCCTGCGCCTTCAGCATGTTCCCGACGAGCATTGAGGATTTGATGAGCATCGCCGACGCCGGGGGCATCATGCCGCCCAAGAGCACGTGGTTCGAGCCGAAGCTGCGCGACGCGATGTTCTGCCACCTGATCTGAAGCGCCTGCGCTGTTTGCGATTGCTCACGGCGCTTTGGTTTTAAGGGAGCGCAGGACTATGGGAGCGGCAGGCGGTGTTCTGAAAACCGGCGGACGTTGCTTGACGCCACGGAGGCCAGATCCGTTTCTGGGCTTAGTCCACGTTGGGATAAGAGCCGAGAATTTTGACGAAGTTGCAGTGTTTGCCCAGCGCCTGAATGGCCTTGGTCACGCGTTCGTCCTGATAATGTCCGGCGCAATCAATGAAGAAAAAATATTCCCACGCCTTGCGCTTGCTGGGGCGGGATTCAATCTTCGTCATGTTGATCTTGAACTGGCGGAAGACCGCGATGGCTTCGTGCAGCGCCCCGGCTTTGTCGGCCACGCTCAACATCAGGCTCGTGCGGTCATCGCCGGAAGGGGGGCTGCAATGGCGCCCCAACACGATGAACCGGGTGATGTTGACTGTGTTGTCCTGAATGTCTTTGGCCAGTATTTTTAGCCCGTATTTTTCCGCCGCCAGCGCCCCGCCCAGTGAGGCGGAAAGCTGGTCCTGTGCCGCCAGTTCGGCGGACCGGGCGTTGGACGCCGCCTCCACGATTTCCACGCGCGGCAGATTTTTGGCCAGCCAGCCCCGGCATTGGGCATACGACTGCGGATGCACATACAGCTTCTTGACCTTCCTCAGCGGCGAATTGCTCATCAGGCATTGCTGGATATTCAAGACGATCTGCGAAACGATCTTCAGCTCGCTGTCCACGAACATATCGAGCGTGTGGGTGACCACGCCTTCGGTGGAATTTTCCACCGGCACCACGCCGTAATCCGCGTTCTGCTTGCTGACCTCGTTGAACACGTCGCTAATGGTCTTCTGCGATGCATAGTTCAGGCTGGAACCGAATTTATGAATGGCCGCCTGATGCGTGAACGTCGCTTCCGGTCCGAAATACGCGATGGTCATGGTTTTCTCCAGGGCGAGGGCGCTGGACATGATTTCACGGTAAATCGCGCGGAGTTGGTCGTCGGTGATCGGGCCGGCATTTTTGGCGCAAACCCGGTCAAACACCGCTTTTTCGCGGTGGGGTGCGTAAATCTCCTCCCCCGCCTGGCGTTTGATGTCGCCAATGGCCAGCACATGACGGGTGCGCTCGTTAAGCAGTCGGACAATCTGCGCGTCCAGTTGGTCAATCGCCTGACGGTGTTCGGAAAGGCTCATTTCGGGGAAGCATGAAGAATTGAGCCTGAAGAATCAATCCGTTCGTGCGGTTTTATTCATTGACTTTACCGGCTGAAAACCTATGCTCCGCGTTCCTAAATTCAAGCGGGAACTGCCCGTGGCAGTCGTCCCCCGCCCCGGAAGGAAGTGAGTGTAATGACAGAGATTAAACTGAAAAAAGGCGAACCTGTGGAACGTGCGTTGCGTCGGCTGAAGAAAAAAGTCGATCGCGAAGGCACGCTCAAAATCGTGCGCAGCCGCCGGCAGTTCGAGAAACCGAGCGCCGTCCGCCGTCGCAAGGAAAAAGTTTCGCGCTTCTCCGCCATGCTCGCCGCGCGCCACGCTGACGACTAGGCCGTGATTTGCATTTCCCCAGCCGGGCGTGTCCGTTAGGATACGCCCGGTTTTTGTTTTACCGCCTGCTGATTCGGCTTGTAATCGAAAGGCCGCTTAAGATTAAGAACCGCCGCCAAAATGTATTCGCTTTCAACCTGTTGGAATTCCGCCCGCCACACCGATGGCCGCGCGATGCTGCGCGAAATCCGCGAGCTCGGCTTTGAATACGCTGAACTCAGCCATGGCATCCGCCTCAGCCTGGTGCCGGGCATTTTGGAGGCCGTCAAGGCGGGCGAGCTGAAGATTTCCAGCTTGCACAATTTCTGTCCGCTGCCGGTCGGCATCACGGGGCCGTCGCCGAATCTTTATGAGTTTTCCTCCGATCGCGAGCGGGACCGTCAGTTGGCCATCAAGCATACCATCAATACGCTGGATTTTGCCCAGCGCGTGGGGGCGTCGCTGGTGGTGTTGCATTTCGGCAGCATGGATTTGAAGGATTACACGGGCAAACTCAAGGAATTGGTCGCGCGCGGCAAGCGCGGCACGCCGGAATTCCAGAAACTCGTCGCCGAAGCCAGCGCCGCCCGCGAGGCAAAGAAGGCCAAATTTTTCAACCACTCCCGCGAAACGCTGAAGCTGCTGCTGACGGAATCCAAATTTCGGGGTATCAAGTTCGGCATCGAAATCCGCGAGGCGGTCGAGGAATTGCCGCTGGAAACCGACTTCAAGTCGTTGCTCGAGGAGTTTCCCGCGCCGCATGTTTATTACTGGCATGATGTCGGCCATGCGCAGATCAAGCAGGATTTGGGGTTCATCAACCACGCGCCGCATCTGGCCTCGTTGGTGGACCGGTTGGCGGGCTTTCATATCCATGACGTGAAATTCCCCACCCGCGACCATTTCCCGCCCGGCGGCGGCGACATTGATTTTGCGGCGCTCCAGCCCTACGTGAAACCGGATCATATCAAGGTGTTTGAGTTAAGTCCCAAAGTTCCCACCGACTCTGTGCAGCGGGGCGTCGCGCACCTGAAGCGGATTTGGGGCGAGGAATAAGTTGTTTGCGGCGGGAAGCGGCGATCCGTGGCCGTTTCATGCCACAGGACTTTGGTGTAAAATCTGCTACCTTACGATATCGTCGCTGCCCTTTCGCATTTTTTAAAAAGAGCCTGTTGTTGTGGGCTGGATGTGAGGTGCGGCGGACCCAAAGCCTGTTGTATGATGCGCAAAAGCCATTCGATTAAACTGCTGGTAGGGTTCAGCCTGCTGCTGGCGGAGGTTTCCGTCCAGGCGTTTACCGCCAAGGACGCCAATACGTATTTGAGCGCCTACAATTCCGCCTTTTACTACCAAAACGGCACCAACGGCTGGATCAAGGACACGCAAACCGGCGGCATCGCGTATTTTTGGGGCCAGGCCGAAATGATTGAAACCATCATTGATGCCTACGAGTGGAATACCAATGCCACCAGCGGGCTCATGATTACCAACCTGCTGAACGGTTTTATCAAGAACAATGGCTCCTCCTGGACGTGGAATGATTATAACGATGACATCCTGTGGGCGGTCATTGCGTTTGCCCGCGGCGGAGTGGACGCCGGGCGGACGAATTATTGCAACCTCGCCAAGGCCAATTTCGACGCCTGCTATGCCCGTGCCTACGACACGAATCTGGGTGGCGGCTTGTATTGGCGGAATAGCGACAAGGCTTCCAAGAACGCCTGCGTCAATGGTCCCGGCGCTATTGCCGCCTATTTGCTGTATCAAATTTACGGCGACACCAATTACTGGAACAAGGCCACCAACATCTATTTCTGGGAACGGGCGGTGTTGTTCAACGCCAACAACGGCGCGATTGCGGACAACATCCGCACCAATGGTGTGGTAAATGGCGGCGCGACCACTTATAATCAGGGCACGTTTTTGGGCGCGGCCCATTTCCTCGGGCAAACCAACGACGCCAAGCTGGCCGCCAATTTTACCATGGTCAATATGACCGTGGGCGGCATTCTTCCCGAGTATGGCATCGCCGGTAATAACAGCGGGTTCAACGCCATATATTGGCGCTGGCTGGTGCGTTTCATGAAGGATCGGAATTTACAGAGCCTCTACGGCCCTTGGCTCCAGACCAATGCCGTGGCCGCCTGGAACGGGCGGCGGGCCTGCGACAGTTTGTCCTGGTGTGATTGGCGCCATGCCAGTCCGGCGGGAACCAATTTCTTTGCGTGGGATTGCATTTCCTCGCTCTCGATTCTTCAGGCGGCAGATCCCACGCAGGCGGCGGCGTCCAATTCCGTTCCCGCCAATCCGAATGGCTATTGGCCCCTGGACGCCACCAGTGGCACCGATGCGGTGGATGCCACCGGCAGCGCCAACAACGGCGTGGTCAGCGGCGCCACTTGGAATAGCAGCGGGCGCGTGAATGGCTGTCTGGTGTTCAATGGCTCCAGCAGCACCGTGCAAATTACCAATCCGGTTTGCAACGACTTCAGCCTCGCGTTTTGGGTGAAAACCTCCCAGGCCACCACCGCGGCCGCCCAATGGTATAACGGCTATGGCCTGGTGGATGGCGATGCATCCGGCACGGGGAATGATTTTGGCACCGCCCTCTGTGCCGGCAAATTTGCCTTTGGCGTGGGTAATGCCGACTACACCATTTTCTCCACCAGCCTCATCAACAATGGCGCCTGGCATCATTGCGTGGCGACCCGTCAGCAAAGCACCGGGCAGATGCGGATGTATGTGGACGGCGTTTTGCAGGCGACTGGCACGGGCAACCGCAATACGTTGAACTCTTCCGTCCGGTTGCTGTTCGGCGCCATTTCTTCGGGTAACGGCTATTTCAATGGCAGCTTGGACGACGTCCGCATTTTTAGTCGCACGCTGACTAGTAATGAGGTCGCAGTATTATATTCCAGCACCTTGGCGGCGCCCACGGCGGGCCCCATGAGCCTTACCGCGGTGAGTGGCAATCTGTCAGTGTGCCTGAACTGGACCGAGTCTCCGGCGGCGACCGGCTACAACGTCAAACGTTCGCTCGTCAGCGGCGGGCCCTACACCCTGCTGACCAACGTCACGGCGGCGACCTACACCGATCCGAGCGTGGTGAACAATCGCAGTTATTTTTACGTGGTGTCTGCCGTCAACAGCGTCGGCGAGGGCCCTGATTCTGCGCCCGCCAGTGTTAACACTCTGCCGCTGGCGCTCTGGCTCAAGGCTGATGCCCTCACCGGTTTGGCCAATGGCGCGGCGGTTTCGCTCTGGCCGGATGTTTCCGGCAATGGCTTCAACGCCATTCAAGCGCTGAGCGGCAATCAGCCCACCTATGTGACCAGCGGCATCAACGGCTTGCCCGTGGTGCGGTTTAATTCCGCCACCAGTAGCTACCTGTGGTTTTATCGGCCCGTGCAGGATGATTTCACCCTGATCTTTGTTTTCAAGAGCAGTCAGGGGATCGGCACCGGCACGGATTTTTGGAGCGGTGCCGGCCTGGTGAATGGGGAAATGCCCGGCTCGGTGAGCGATTACGGCTTGTCCCTGAATGCCAATGGCCAGGTTTTAGCGGGCACTGGCAATCCGGATATCTCGATTTCTTCCGGCACCGGATTGATTAACGGCCAGCCCCATGTGGTGACTTTCAAGCGGAGTAAGAGCGCCGGCGCCTTGTCATTGTATGTGGACGGCACTCTGGCGACCTCCACCACTGGGGCTAGCACCCAGTCCCTGACCGCGCCCAACCGGCTGACGCTGGGGGTGCAGCAGCCGCTGAATAATTATCTGAGCGGGGATCTGGCCGAGGTGCAAATCTACAACTCCGCATTGTCCGATCCCGACCGTTCCGGCCAGGAAAAAGCGCTTAAATGCAAATATGGCATCACGGGTGGGGCGGCACCGACCGCGCCAATCGGATTGATGTTGGCGGCGGGCAACCGGCAAATTGCCTTGAACTGGCTGCTGACGGCGGGAGCGACCAGCTACAACGTCTGGCGTTCCACCAATTCTGGAGCCTCCTATCAGTTGGCCGCGTCCGGTCTGACCGCCAGCAGTTTTGTGGACACCAACGCCGCCAACGGGCAGGTGAATTATTACAAAGTGGCTGGCACGGACGCCTGCGGGGCCGGCAGTTACTCGTCCGTGGCCACCGTGCTTTTGCCTTTGCCGAATATGGGGATGAATTTCACCGCCAGCACGCTGGCGTTGAGTTGGCCCGGTTGGGCGACGGATTGGGGCCTGTATTACGCCACCAACCTGACGCCGCCCGTAACTTGGCTGCTGGTGACCAATGCCGTGAGCACCAACGGCGGCCAGTTTAATCTGAATCTGCCGGTGGATTCCACGGCCCGGTTCTTCCGCCTTTCTTCACCGTAAGCGCCGATGGTCGGGGAAATATCTTTGCGCCTTGGCGCCTTTGCGTGAGAATGGGTTTTGTGCATCCGTCACCGCGCGAAATTGCCGGGGAATTAGTGGCCCGCCTGCAAGGCGCGGGCTTCGCCGCCTTCTGGGTCGGCGGTTGCGTGCGGGATTTCCTGCTGGGCCGGGAGCCGCAGGATTTCGACCTCGCCACGGACGCCCGGCCTGCGCAGGTCGAGAAACTTTTCCGGAGGACGATTCCCGTCGGACGAAAATTTGGGGTTGTTATCGTCGTGGAACAGGGCCAGCAATTTCAGGTCGCCACCTTTCGTGCCGAAGCGGAATATCAGGACGGCCGCCGCCCGGAGAAAGTCGTTTATGCCAACGCCGAGGCGGATGCCTTGCGTCGTGATTTTACGGTGAACGGGCTGTTTTACGATCCGCTTGCCCGACAAATCCACGATTGGGTCGGCGGCGAAAAAGATCTCCGCGCGAAAATTCTCCGCACCATTGGCGCGCCGGAGGAGCGCTTTGGCGAAGATCATTTGCGGATGCTGCGCGCGGTGCGTTTTGCCGCGCAGTTGGGGTTTGCGATTGAGCCACAAACCTTTGCTGCCATCCGGTCCTTGGCCCCGAAAATCCAGCGCATCAGCGCCGAGCGGGTGCGGGACGAGTTGGTCAAATTGTTCGCCGTTTCCCGCCAGCGGGCGGACCAGCCGGTTTGCCTGACGGGTCCGTCGGGCGCGGTGATCCGGCTGTTTTCTCCCGCCGCGCGCGGCCTGGTGCTGTTGCGCGACAGCGGGCTGCTGGAACCGATTTTGCCGGAATTGGCGGCGACGATTTCCTGCGAGCAGTCGCCGGACTTTCATCCCGAGGGCAGCGTGTTTAATCACCTCTGCCTGATGTTGGAACATATGCCGGCCGCCGCGCCCGAGCTGTTGCCGTGGGCGGTGTTGCTGCATGACATCGCCAAGCCGGTGACCGCCGTGCGCAATCCCGAAACCGGCAAAGTCCATTTTTACGGGCACGAAAAAGTGGGCGCCGACCTGGCCGAAACTATCCTGCGGCGGCTGAAATTTTCCAACCGGCAAATCGAGGAAATCGTGGCGGCGGTCCGGCATCACATGCAGTTCAAGGACGTGAAGCTGATGCGCAAGGCGACGCTGCGGCGCTTGTTGATGCGCGCGACGTTCCCGCTGGAACTGGAGCTGCACCGGCTGGACAGTCTCGGGTCGCATGGTGATCTGGCGCATTATGATTTCTGCGCCGCCGCCGCTGAGGAATTGAAGCAGCAGCCGGAAATTCTTCCGCCCCTGCTGACGGGGAATGATCTGCTGGCCCTGGGTGTGCAGCGCGGAAAGCAGCTTGGTGAATTGCTCCGCGAAATCCGCGAAAAGCAACTTGCCGACGAACTTAAAACTCCGGAAGCCGCGCGGGCGTGGGTTAAAGCGGCGATTGAATCGCCGCCGCAGTGATGGCCAGGAACTCGGATCCGCCTTGGCCGGCTGACTGATTTTTAAATCGAGCACGGTGCCAGCACCGCCTCCGCCATGCCGTGAACAATTTTTTTGTCCGCCGGCACAATCGTGGCCAGCACCCCGCCGAGTTGCGGCCGTGCCGCGTCGCCTTCGCCGCTGACAAAATAATACGGGCACAACCGCGCCCGGCCTTTCATTGGCACGACTTCGTTTTTCGTGAAATCAAACCAGCTCGTTTCCACCAGCGATGGCTTGTGGAACCGTTGCAGGACGTTGGGCGATTGCTTGAAGTCGTGCAGCGCCGCGTCCACTGCCGCGCTCCAGTCAGCCTGCGACAAGTCGCTGCCAAGAAACACGCCGCGCGCGCCCCAGGCCTGTTCCGAAAAGCCGGACACCTTCAAAATGAGATCGCGCTCCTTCTGCGACAGGGCTTTGAGCTGCGCCCAATCGGTGATGTCCAAACCGGGGATGGCGGCGTGCGGCGGCACCGGCGTCGGGTCCACCAGCCAGGTGTAGGGAATCACCTTTTTCAATCGCGCCAGAAAACCTTCGCCCAATTCCTGCCGCCAGAAGCTTTGCAGGTTCCGATTCCACAGCAGCGCAAAGAGCATTTTCTCCTCGAACAGCGGCTTGGGCGGCGGCGTCAGGCGAATCTTTTTTTCGGCCGCCAGTTCAAAAATCCGTTTTGAATTCGCCACATTCGGTAAATCGAACAGCTCAAAGAAGCGGTAAACCGCGCTGCCTTCGGCCAAATCGCTGAATTGTGAATCGTGAACCGTAAACTGTGAACCCAGCTGCGCGGCGAGCCATTCCATTTCCGGTCGGTAGGTTTTGGCTTCCTCGGAAACAACGATGTAAACTGGTTTCGCCTCGCCAAAGATGCTTTCAAACCCGCGCAGCATGCCGTCGGCGCCGCCGATCACCGTCGCGCCGGTTTGGGTATAGGTCTGGTTCAGCCAGCCGGTCAAGCCGATGCCGCCGGGCACGGAATCCAGTTCCGTGATGCTGAAGCCAGCTTCCGTGAGCAAAATGTCCGGACGGATTACCTGTGGGACGTCGTGCTTGAAGGCGGCGGAGCGCTGGAGATCGATCAGCTCGCGCGGCTTGCCGAGATCCAGCCAGCGGGCTACCCACTCCGGCTGCTTCCCCTCGACGCTTTTGCGGTAGAGCAAATTCACCACCCGATAAAACTGCAGCAAGACCCGCCCCAGCGTCTCGATTTCGCGCGCCAGCGGCGCGCCCAAGGGCAGCGGCGCGGGCGCGATCTTCCACTCCAGACCGGCAAATAAACCGTCCGGAGGCAGTGCATCTCGAATGAATTTGGCGGGTTCGTTCACGTCAATCCGATAATATAGGCGGATGAAATCCGTTACCGCTTTCGCCATTCGGTCTTGGGCGGTTCGGGCAAACCTTGGGCCCGCAGCGCCGTGCGGAAATGGGTCTTGGCCACTTTCCCCAGCTCGCCGGCCCCGCGCTGCGCCACAAATTCCTTGGCGGTGGCGTCTACGGCGACCGAGGCGCCTTTCGGCAGTTTTAGGGAAAAATCGTGTTCCAGGTTGGCCAGACCTTTTACAAAACCGTCGCGCGCCAGAATGGAAGCGGCCGCCACGGCAATGTCCTCTTCCGCCTTGTGGCGCTGGACGAGCTGGATTTCCTTTCCTTGTTTCATCAGCGCCTTTTCAATGACGCTTTTGCTGGCGGCAAACTGATCGCTGATGGCCTTCACCGGCGGCGGATTCATCCGGTAGCGCAGGCCCATGAGGTTTTCGATGACGCGGGCATGGCCCCACGCGAGCAGCGTGTTCACGCTCTTCATTTTTGAGTAAAGCCGGTTGTAAGCCTCGTTGCCCACCACCACGGTGTCGGTCACGCAGCCGGGCGTTTTGCGGATCAGGTCGGCCAACTCGGCAATCTTCTTGTCGCTGGAAATATTCTTGGAATCGCGGATGCCAGCATCTTTCCATGAATTGATTACTGCTTCATTTACATAGACGCCGGCGATGCTGAGCGGGCCGAAGAAATCGCCCTTGCCGCTTTCGTCCACGCCGATGCGGGGCAGGAGCAGGTCGGGGTTCAACACCGTTTCATAACCGAGCTTGGCCTGCTGGAGAATTTCCGGTTCCAGGACGAACTCCACGAATTCCTGCGTGCCCTTGCCCTGCACCACGAGCTTGCCGCTCTCGTAAAACACGATGTTGGTTTTGTCCGACTCGAAGGCAAACCGCGCGTAGGGCACGGCGCGTGGCTTCCAGTGGCGCTGCTGCAAGGCGACCAGCAGCGCCGACGCCTGTTCGTCGGAGAGCTTGCATGTGTGGATGGTGAGCGGCTTCACCCGGAAACTTTAACCACAAAGGCACCAAGGCACAAAGATTTTGCAAATTGTCTTGGTCGCGCGAGGAGCGCGAAGGCGGTAAAGAAAGCCGGAAGTTTTTTGACGTGAATTTCACGAATGAACGCGAATTGAATTCATGAAAATTCGTGAAATTCGCGTCAAAGTTTTTGGGGCCTAAGTCCAGCGCCGTTAGGCGCGACCTCTTTGTAGCCAACAAATCCAAAAAAGATTCAGCTCCGTGGAAACGGCGGGTGTGGATGGTGCGCGGCTTCACGGAATAATCTTAGCCACAAAGGCACAAAGGTTTTGGACACAATCGAATTTGTGAAAATATATTAAAATGATGCAAGGCGGCATGAATGTCAGTAGAGTGCTCACGTCGGTCATGGATAACTTTCTAATAGCGTTATCAGTAGTTCATTTGGTGGGGGGCAGCCATTGCGCTGGAGGGGAAGGTTATGATTTCGCTGGCCTGCGAACGCGCGGCGGGCCACCGGTGGCCGTTCATCAAAGGCTACTGCGTCTGCACGCGGTAAAACTTCTGGGGCTGGTTGGGCGCGATGGTGGCGGGCGAATTCGTGGCGGCGGTGGTCCACGGGCCGGCCAGATTGGTGGCTTCCAGCAATTTTCCGTTGCCGGGCCAGCTGAGTTGCAGGCTGGTGCCCACGATTTTGTTGGTGAGCGTCACGTCGTAAAAGGTGCCCGTGGCGGCGCTGTAAAGGGTGGCCACCTGGCTGGCGGGGAGCACGGATTCATAGCAGGCCACATCGGACAGATAGCCGGGGAAGAAGTTGGCGCCAGTCTGCAACGAACCCAAGCGCAGGTTCGTTGGCGTGGTGCGCGCGCCCGTAGGGCCGGTTGTGCTGTTATCCAGCGTGCCATCAAGGTAGATCTTCATTGCGCCGGTGCCGGAATCGCGCGTGACCACCACCTGATGCCAGGCCAAATTGTTGACGGTCTTGGTGGCGGTCAGCGTGGTGTCGGGGTTGCCGATGCCGAAGCCGATGGTGCCGCCGACGAGGGCCACGCCAAAGTCGTTTTGCGTGCCGGAGACTTCGCCGTCCACGAGGCCATAGCCGTTATACCAATTGGGCGTGCCGCCGGTGCCGCCGGTGCGCAGCCAGAAAACAATGGAGAAATTCGTGGTGCCGATCACCCGGGGAATCTGGGCGTAGGCCGTGGTGCCGTTGAAATACACGATGCGATGCGGGCTGCCAAAGCCGGCCCCCACCGCGCCGCCCGTGGTGAAACTGCAGCCGCCGGCATAAACGCCGTTGCTGCCGCGGATCCAGTCGGTGGCCACGGTGCCGGTGGTTTCATTAAGCGGCCAGTAGGCCACGGGATTGGCCGCGAGCAGCCAACTGTAATACGAGCCGGGCATGGCGCTGACGGGCGTGGCGTTGGTGCTTTCATTCACTGTGCCCACGGCGGATACGGTAAAATAATAGGTGGAACCGTTGGCCAGACCAGTGACGGTGGTGTTGGTGCCGGGCGTGCCCGCAACGCGCGTGAAGGGGCCGGTGCTGGCGAAGGCTTGCCAGAGATTGTAATTGGTGGCCCCAGCGGAAGGTTTCCAATTGAGCCGCACGGTGGCGTTCGTACCGGGAATGGCCGTGAGCCCGGCGGGCGGCGGCAAGGCAAGGCTGGCCGGCATGCCGCTGACCCCGAGAATGGCAGTGGTTTCCGCGCCCCCGGCGCTGGCGCGGTTGGAAAAGGTGATGGACGCAATCGGCTGCGAAATGCCGAGCGCCGCCAGGTTAATGATGGTTTGGTAGAGGTTGGGATTGGACGTGCCATTGTCTTCGACCGATAAGCTGGCGCCGAGCTTCATGCGGCCAAAACCTTGGATGGCCACATTGGTCACCGTGTTAAACCAGTCCTGACCGTTGTAGGCAAACACTGGGCTCCGGGTGCCATTGGTGAAGGTCAGAAAGAACGTGCCTTGCCCGCCGCCATTGGCCGAGACCGCCAGGATGGCCAGCGAGTTCAACCCTTGCGGCGGATTGAGCGTGAGCATGCCGGATTTGGTATTGGTGCTCAGCAGCAAGGCGTTCTGTGCGCCATAGGGGTTAAGCTTGAAGGCCGTGGAACTGTCCACCTTGCTGGCGATCACTCCGTCCATGGGCAATCCCCGTGTGCTGCTGCCCCAGCCCTGCTGGTAAAAGCAATAATTGTTCGGAACATCAAAGGCCGTGGCGCCGGGCGCGCCCGCCGTGGCGTTGTTGCTGGCGAGAATCGCGGCGTTTTGGCCGACGACCGTCAGGGGCCAGTTGGCCACGGCGGTGTTCAGACTAAAACTGCAGGCAACCGTGACTTTGCTGGTGACGTTGCTGAACAGGACATTGGCCGTGTAGTTGCCCGGCGCCAGATTGGTGGCCACGGTAAGGTTCAAACTGATGGTGACGGACGCCGTCGCGCCGGCCGCCAGCGTGCCCGCGGAACTGGAAACGGTCAGCCAGTTGGTGGGGTTGATCGCGCTCCAGGAAAATGAATTGGAACCGCGATTGGTTAATACCAGGGCGGTGCTGGCCGGAAAGGCATATTGATTAAAGGCGGCAATGCCCGAAAAACCCGTGCTCGGCGTGACCACCAGCGGATCGGCGGCCTTGTTGATGATGGCGCCAAAGCTGGCCAGATCGGCGGCGCTGATGAACTCAAATTGCCAGATGAAGCCGCCGTTGATGGCCGGTGACCAAGTGGTGAATTTAGATTCCACCGTGGCCAGGCCGTCATTGCTCCAGTCGCCGGGCGCCACCTTGAAGCCGCCAAAGTAGCCGTTCCAGGTGGCCGGGTCGTTGCCCGCGCCGCCGTCGTAGCATTGCAGGTATACCGCATCAATCGTGCTGTTGGTGAAAACGCCTTTCCAATAGTTCACGTTGTTGTAGGGGCACAGCGTGTTCTTCATGCCCATGGCGGTGATCATCCGGTTGAACGTGGCGGCCGAGGCGGCGTCATAAGCCACCTCGTCGTCATTGCAGATGGCGTCCATGCCCAGCGCGTTTTTCAGCGCCAGGAAATTGCGGTAAAGAATGCTGCTGGTGCCGGTGCCGTTGGTGGCGACCAGGTTCTGGATGTTCACCCAGCTCTGCGCCCCGGCCCCGCCGGTGCAGACTTCAATGCGATTGATCGTGGTGGGCGCCTGTTTCAGCGCCGCCAGCCGCGTGCCCCAGTTGGCATCGCCCATGTAAACGCCGTTGGTCACCACCAGATGGTTGCCGTTGTAATTCAGGTCGCCGTTGGCGGCGACATCCACCACAAACAGGATGGCGGTGTTGAAGCCGGAGTTCTTGAGCTTGGCGGTCTGCGCGGTGTTCAGGGTGAAAAAATCTTCCCGCCCGAACACCGCCACGGGCGGAGCCGCCTTTATCAGCGACGGAGCCGCCAGCAGTCCCGGCAGCAGCCAAACCCAGGCCGGAAGTGGCAAAAGCAGATTTAAGCCCGCCCCGCGGGGGGCGAAATCATGGCGACGGCGCATGGGGGGAATATAACCCACGTCGGGTGCCATGAAAATATCTTCTGGGAGTTTTTGGCGGATTCTGGTTTCCCTTGGGCGCCGGGCTTCTAAACTGTCGGCGATGCCCGTCTGTTCACCTAAGCCACGTTCCGCCCCGGAAACCCGCCGGCTGGTCAGGCCATTGCTTGCTTGGTTCGCGGCGAATGCCCGCGATCTCCCCTGGCGGCGGACGCAGGATCCCTATGCCATCTGGGTTTCAGAAATCATGTTGCAACAGACGCAGGTAAAGACGGTGATCCCGTATTGGGAGCGCTGGCTGCGCGAATTGCCGACCGTTCATGACGCGGCCAACGCGCCCTCGGCCAAAATTCACAAGCTCTGGGAAGGGCTGGGCTATTACACCCGCGTTCGCAATTTACAAAAGGCGGCGCAGGTTATTCTGGAACAGCACGGCGGCAAGTTTCCCGAACGCTCCGAAGATATTCTCGCGCTGCCCGGCATTGGCCGCTACACCGCCGGGGCCATTGGCAGTATTGCTTTCAACCAGCCGACGCCGATTCTCGACGGCAATGTCATCCGCGTCCTGACCCGCGTTTTCGGCATCGCGGAGAACCCCAAGGAAAAGGCAGCCAGCGCCCGGCTATGGCAGTTGGCGGAAGAATTGGTGACCATCGCAAATACCAAGCGGTGGGGCGAGCGTCCCCCCGCGCCGGATTCACCGCTTGGAATAAAGGCAATTGCGGCTCGCGGGGGCGCTCGCCCCACCCGCAACCAGTGCTGCTCGCATCTGAATCAATCGCTGATGGAAATCGGCGCGCTGATTTGCACCCCGCGTAATGCGCAATGCCCGATTTGCCCCGTAAAGAAACTCTGCGTTGCCCGCCGCGAAAACCGCGTGGAAGCCCTGCCGAATCTGGGCAAGCGCGAAGTCGCCACCGCGCGCCGGTTTCTGGCTTTTGTTATCGAACATGCTGGCCGGTTCCTCGTCCGTCAACGGCCTGCCGGCGTGGTGAACGCGCATCTCTGGGAATTCCCCAACGCCGAAGTCACGGGAAGCAAACTGAACGCAAAAGTGGTTTTTAAAAGCCTTTTTGGCCCCCAGCGGGTTGAAATCCGGCCCCTGCGGACGGTGAAACATTCCATCACCCGCTACCGCATCACGCTGGAGGCGTTTTTAGTTCACATCGGAGGGACGAGTTCCACGAGTCCCCCTGCAAAAACAAAGTCAGGGTCTCGCGGCGCTCGTCCCTCCGAACGGATTTCCCCCGCCGGCGTCTGGCTCGCGCCCAAGGATTTTGATTCCATCGCCTTTGCCAGCGCCCATAAAAAACTCGCCACCGCCGCCGCCAAAAGTATCCTTTCCCAGCGATGATTTACTTCGATTACAACGCCACCGCGCCCGTGATGCGCGAGGCGCGCGAAGCGTGGTTGCACGTCACCGAGAAGCTCGGCGGCAACCCGTCGTCCATGCACCAGTTTGGCGCAAAAGCTGCCATCGCCTTGGCCGATGCGCGGGAAAAGCTCGCCGATCTGCTCGGCTGCCATCCGCTCGATATCATTTGGACCAGCGGCGCCACCGAGGCCAACAACATGGTCCTGCACCATTTCGCCCGCAAGCTCGGCGCCACCGGCGAAGTCTGGGTGTCCGCCATCGAACATCCGTGCGTCTTTGATTCAGCTCAGCATTATTTCGGCAGGCGCGCCAAACTTATTCCCGTTACGCGCGACGGCGTGATTGACCTCGACTGGTTTACCGCCGAGCTCGCCGACACGCGCCCCGGCCTCGTGGCCGTGATGGCCGCGAACAACGAGACCGGCGTCATCCAGCCGTGGCGCGAACTCTGCGCCATCTGTCACCAATACCAGGTGCCGTTCTTTACCGATGCCGTGCAGTTCATCGGCAAGCTGCCGTTGAAAGGGTTGGGCGAATGCGATTACGTCAGCGGCGCGGCGCACAAGTTTGGCGGCCCGCGCGGTGTGGGTTTTCTGAAAGTTCCCCATCGCAGCGTCATCACGCCGCTGCTCCATGGCGGCAAGCAGGAAGGCGGCCGCCGCGCCGGCACGGAAAACGTCGCCCTCATCGCCGCCATGATGGCCGCGCTGGAAGTGCGCGAGAAACAGATCGCCCGGGGTGAACACGTCCTGCGTGGCATCTGGCGGGATAATTTTGAGCGCGAATTCCTCCGCGCGTTGCCTAGCACCACCCTCGTGGGCGCCCATTCCCCGCGCCTGTGGAACACCGTTTCCGCGCTCATGCCCGATGGCGACCGTAAGTTGCAATGGGTCGTTCGACTGGACAAAGCGGGCTTTGCCGTCAGCACCGGCTCCGCCTGCACTACCGGCAAGGAGGAACCCTCGCACGTGCTTTCCGCCATGGGCTTCAAAGCCGCCCACGCCGTGCGTTCCGTGCGCTTCAGCGCTGGCTGGGAAACCACCGAAGCCGACTGGGATGCGCTGCTCAAGGGCCTGGCGAAGGTGAATGGCGAATTGCATCACGCCAAAAGCTGATTGTCGCCGGCGGTTGAAATCTGGGAAGGAAAACATCGTTCCAGCCGATGCCGGCGATTATTTATTCGATTCACGTTCTTTGCCGGCGTTCGGTTAGCTTCGGTTCAGACCGAAGTGATTCCTAACCCGCAATGACCTATGACAACTCTCACCAAACCTTCAGCGGAACCGCTCGGCTGGAAGCGATCGTTACTGTGGCTGGCGCTGGCCGTGGCGTGTTTCCACGGCGCCTACACCTCGGTTAAATATCCCGCCGCCGGACTGCTGATTTTCGGCTACGCCTTGGGGCTGGTTCAGCTGACCCACCAGCCGACGGTGCGGCGCGCGTTTTATTTTGGGCTGGCGGTGGGCTTCCTCTGCTACGCGCCGCAGTTGTTTTTCTTCTGCCGGATTTTCTACGGGGCCGCGGTGGTCTTGTGGCTGGTGCTGGCGTTTTGGGTGGGGCTGTTTGTGGCCATTGCGTGTGGAGCCCTCCGGCGCTGGGGGAAAGTCCGAGCCGCTTGGCTGATTCCGGTGCTCTGGACGGGGCTGGAATATTTCCGCAGCGAACTCTATTACCTGAAGTTTTCATGGCTGAATGTGGGGTATGCGCTGCAATATCAAATTTTTGGAATGTATGGCGGCGGTCTGATTGTTTTTGGAATAGTCACCGGCCTGGTGATTTATCTTCGCCCGATTTTCACCCATAGCCTGACTTGGAGGCAGATGGTTTTGGCGGTAATGATCATGATGGTTTCCGGCCTTGCGTTGTTGGGATCCATGACCCGGCTCATAGCGTTGACCAAACAACACCTGCCAATTCTCCCAATCGTCGGCATCCAACTCGAATTCCCCCAGCCAGAGATCCTTCCCCGAGCGCTTAACCACGCCCTTGCCAAGCATCCCGCCGCCCAGATTTTTGTTTTAAGTGAATACACCTTGGGTGGGCCGGTGCCGGAGGCCCTGAAGGCGTGGTGCCGGGAACACCGGCGCTTTCTCGTCGTGGGCGGCAAAGACTCGGTGGGCACGAATCAATATTACAACACCGCCTTTGTCATCGGCACGAATGGCGACCTGGTTTTCCAGCAGGTTAAATGTGTGCCCATCCAGTTTTTCACGGACGGCCTGCGGGCGCCGGTGCAAAAGGTTTGGAACTCGCCCTGGGGCAAGATTGGCGTCTGCGTCTGCTATGACTTGAGTTACACCCGCGTCACCGATGAACTGGTCCGGCAGGGCGCGCAACTGCTGATCGTGCCGACGATGGATGTGGAGGAGTGGGGCCGGCACCAGCACGAACTCCACGCCCGCGTGGCACCAGTACGGGCGGCGGAATACGGCCTGCCCATCTTTCGCCTGTGCAGTTCCGGCATTTCGCAGGCGGTTGGCGCCGGCGGACAAGTCATCGCCCAGGCGCCCATGCCCGGGAACGGCGACGTCTTGGCCGCCCAGCTCCGTTTGGCGCCACGCGGCTCGCTGCCGTTGGACCGCTGGCTGGCGCCGTTCTGCACCGGGGTGACCGGCCTCGTGTTGGCGGTTTTGCTCTTCTGCCGAAAAACCTGCGCCCGCCCGCCAGCTGCGGATAAATAAAAAGTGCAGTTCCAAGTCGGAACTGCACCAGCAAGGAAAGGGTGGGGCGGATGACTAGGCCCTCTTGGCCGCGGCTTTGACCTTGGCCCAGCGCGCTTTTTGCGCCGCCACGATTCTGGCCCGACCGGCGGCGCTCATCGTGCTTTTCATTTTGACGATGGCGTGGCTCGCCGGCTTGAGCCCCTTGGCCTTGG